>NZ_JBSFUR010000012.1:0-179800 GCF_053591895.1 Streptomyces sp. NPDC002867
ATCTTCACCTGGAACGTGCTGCTGACCGGTGTGCTGGTCCTGCTCGCCTTCCCGGTCCTGGCGGCCGCGCTGTTCGCCCTGGAGGCGGACCGCAAGTTCGGATCGCACATCTTCGACGCCTCCAACGGCGGCGCCCTGCTGTGGCAGCACCTCTTCTGGTTCTTCGGCCACCCCGAGGTGTACATCATCGCCCTGCCGTTCTTCGGCATCGTCTCGGAGATCATCCCGGTCTTCTCCCGCAAGCCGATGTTCGGTTACATCGGTCTGGTGGGCGCGACCATCGCGATCGCCGGTCTGTCCGTGACGGTGTGGGCGCACCACATGTACGTCACAGGCGGCGTGCTGTTGCCGTTCTTCTCCTTCATGACGTTCCTCATCGCGGTCCCGACCGGTGTGAAGTTCTTCAACTGGATCGGCACGATGTGGAAGGGCTCGCTGTCCTTCGAGACACCGATGCTCTGGACGATCGGCTTCCTGGTCACCTTCACCTTCGGTGGTCTGACCGGCGTCATCCTGGCCTCGCCGCCGATGGACTTCCACGTCTCCGACTCGTACTTCGTCGTCGCGCACTTCCACTACGTCGTCTTCGGCACCGTGGTCTTCGCGATGTTCGCCGGATTCCACTTCTGGTGGCCGAAGTTCACGGGCAAGATGCTGGACGAGCGGCTCGGCAAGATCACGTTCTGGACGCTGTTCATCGGCTTCCACGGCACGTTCCTGGTGCAGCACTGGCTCGGTGCCGAGGGCATGCCGCGTCGTTACGCGGACTACCTCGCCGCCGACGGCTTCACCGCGCTGAACACGATCTCCACGATCAGCTCGTTCCTGCTGGGCCTGTCGATCCTGCCCTTCATGTACAACGTCTGGAAGACGGCGAAGTACGGCAAGCAGATCGAGGTCGACGACCCCTGGGGCTACGGCCGTTCGCTGGAGTGGGCCACGTCCTGCCCGCCGCCGCGGCACAACTTCCTCACGCTGCCGCGCATCCGCAGCGAATCTCCCGCGTTCGACCTGCACCACCCGGAGATCGCGGCTCTCGACCAGCTTGAGCACGGCGGCATCCCGGCCGGCGTGACGGCCGGTGGCAAGGAGGAGAGCAAGTGAAGATCCAGGGCAAGATGTTCCTCTGGCTGAGCGTCTTCATCCTGGCCATGGCCGTCCTGTACGGCGTGTGGTCGAAGGAGCCTGCCGGAACCACCGCGCTCTTCCTGGCCTTCGGCCTGAGCGTCATGATCGGCTACTACCTGGCCTTCACGGCCAGGCGGGTGGACGCCATGGCCCAGGACAACAAGGAAGCCGATGTGGCCGACGAGGCCGGCGAGGTGGGCTTCTTCTCCCCGCACAGCTGGCAGCCGCTCTCACTGGCGATCGGCGGTGCGCTCGCCTTCCTCGGCGTCGCCATCGGCTGGTGGCTCCTGTACTTCTCCCTGCCGCTGATCCTGATCGGCATCTTCGGCTGGGTCTTCGAGTACTACCGCGGTGAGAGCCAGAACCAGTAACGCCGCGTCAAGCGCGACACGTCGGGCCCGGATCCCCTTCACTCCAAAGGAGGCGGATCCGGGCCCCTCGTTTGGAGTCATCCAGCGCGCCGCTGGTGACAAGCGTTCATAGCGTGTGCTCATGAACCACACGCCGCACTTCCGCACCGTTCTCAGCTGCACTCTGGTGGTCGTGACCCTCGGGGTGGTCGCGACAGCGTGCGGCGAGCCCGACGGCCATCCCCTCGCCGCACAGCCCTACGACGCGGCGCGGCAGGTCAGCTTCAACGCCGACGCCGGGGACCACAAGGTGGACCCCGACAAGCCCCTCGAGGTCACCACCAAGAGCCGCTCCGGCCGGATCACCGACGTCACCGTCACCGACGACGCCAGGCGCTACCTCGCCGGAGAACTCTCCGCCGACGGCCTGCGCTGGCGCTCCACCGCACCCCTCGCCGCAGGCGCCCGCTACACGATGCGGGTGGCCACGGAGGACGAGGACGGCGCGCCCGGCCTGCGCGTGCTCACCTTCGAGACGAAGCCCGCCAAACGCTTCCTGACCGCCGAGTTCGGCCCGAAGTCGGGCACGTACGGCGTGGGCCAGCCGGTCACCGCCAAGCTCAGCACGGCCGTCAAGGGCAACGAGGCGAGGCGGGTCGTCGAACGCGCCCTGAAGGTCAGCTCCAAGCCCGCAGTGGAGGGCTCCTGGTACTGGGTGGACGACAAGACGCTCCACTACCGCCCGAAGGATTACTGGCCCACAGGAACGGTCGTCAACGCGACCAGCAACCTCGCGGGGGTGAAGGTCGAGAACAAGATCTACGGCGGCCGCTCCGAGCCGCTGAGGCTCACCATCGGCGACCGCATCGAGGCCATAACCGACGCCGCGTCGCACTCCATGGTGGTCAAGCGCAACGGAGAAGTGATCAACACCATTCCGGTGACCACCGGCAAGCCCGGCTTCGCCACGCGCAACGGCATCAAGGTCGTGCTCGGTAAGGAGTCGTTCGTCCGGATGCGCAGCACCACCATCGGCATCGCCGAGGGCAGCTCGGAGGCGTACGACCTGCCCGTCTACTGGGCGACCCGCGTCACCTGGAGCGGTGAATACGTCCACGCGGCGCCCTGGTCCGTCGGATCACAGGGCTTCGCCAACGTCAGCCACGGCTGCACCGGGATGTCCACCGCCAACGCCGCCTGGTTCTTCAATACGGTCCGGGAGGGCGACATCGTCGAGGTCGTCAACAGCTACGGCGACATAATGGACACCTTCGGGAACGGCTTCGGCGACTGGAACCTGCCCTGGGACAAGTGGCGCGAGGGCAGCGCACTGACCGGCGGCACGCCCCAGGAGACCGGCAGCGCCGCCGTAGCCGCCCGCCTCAGGCCGGCTGTCTAGCAGGTGGGCCGGTTTCCCCCTGGCTTCGCCGGGGGACCCCCACGGCGCTCGGGCGGCGTCGACGGCCCGCTCAGGCGGCGTGGTGGGAGAGCCGGCGGCGCAGCAGCGACGCCAGCGCCTCGGCGAACTCCACCGGCTCCACCGGGAGCGTCACCGCCGCCTCCGCGCGGCTCCAGGTCGCCAGCCAGGCGTCCTGCGGGCGGCCGATGAGCAGCAGCACGGGCGGGCAGTCGAAGATCTCGTCCTTGATCTGCCGGCACACGCCCATGCCGCCCGCGGGAACGGTCTCGCCGTCCAGCACGCACACGTCGATGCCGCCCTCGTCGAGCGCCTTGAGCACGGCGGGCAGGGTCGCGCACTCCACGAACCGCACCGGCGGCACGTCGGCGGCCGGCCTGCGACCCGTTGCCAACCTGACCTGCTCGCGGGTATTGGCATCGTCGCTGTAGACCAGGACCGTGGCGCTCGACTGCATGGTTCCTCCGCCTCGTACGAACAGAGCTTGTGGCGCGGATGCTACTCCTCCCGACTGGCTGTCAACACCGGTTCGGACATGGCTTCGATGGGCCGTTCGGGCTGGACAAGTGCCACTGACACACCGAACGGCACCCCCCGGAGTGAGGGCGGGATAAGCGACCGACATAATGTCGGCGTGGCGACAGCAACGACAGTAGAAACCGGGCACGCGCACCCGTCGGTCAATCGGCCGAACCTCACCAGCGTCGGAACCATCATCTGGCTGAGTTCCGAGCTGATGTTCTTCGCGGCCCTCTTCGCGATGTACTTCACCCTGCGATCGGTGACGGGTGCCGAGTTCTGGGCAGAGAAAGCCGATGCGCTGAACTTCCCGTTCTCGGCGACGAACACCACGATCCTGGTGCTCTCCTCCCTCACGTGCCAGCTCGGCGTCTTCGCCGCCGAGCGCGGCGACGTGAAGAAGCTCCGCACCTGGTTCGTGATCACCTTCGTGATGGGTGCGATCTTCATCGGCGGTCAGGTCTTCGAGTACACGGAGCTGGTCATGCACGAGGGGCTCTCCCTCTCGTCCGACCCGTACGGCTCCGTGTTCTACCTGACCACCGGCTTCCACGGCCTCCACGTGACGGGCGGTCTCATCGCCTTCCTGCTGGTTCTCGGCAGGACGTACGCGGCCAGGAGATTCACCCACGAGCAGGCAACCGCCGCCATCGTCGTGTCCTACTACTGGCACTTCGTCGATGTCGTCTGGATCGGCCTCTTCGCCACGATCTACATGATCAAGTAATCGGCGCGGGCGGCACGCACCGAGCGGAAGCCGCCTGAAGCAGACATAGTCCAGAAGCATCGACGCAGAAGATCCTGACACCGGGGTAATCCGTGAAAAAGCTCTCCGCACGACGACGCCATCCGCTGGCGGCGGTCGTCGTCCTACTCCTCGCGCTGGCGGCCACTGGGGGGCTGTACGCCGCGTTCGCACCCGCGGACAAGGCGCAGGCCGATGAAACCGCCCAGTCCCTCGCCATCAAGGAGGGCCAGAAGCTCTACACCGTCGGCTGCGCCAGCTGCCACGGAACCGGCGGTCAGGGCACCTCCGACGGCCCGTCCCTGGTCGGCGTCGGTTCCGCCGCTGTCGACTTCCAGGTCGGCACCGGACGCATGCCCGCCCAGCAGCCCGGCGCGCAGGTGCCGAAGAAGAAGGTCATCTACACCCAGAAGGAGATCGACCAGCTCGCTGCGTACGTCGCCTCCCTGGGTGCCGGCCCGATCACGCCGACCGAGAAGGACTACAGCCCCGAGGGCGCGGACATCGCCAAGGGTGGCGATCTGTTCCGCACCAACTGTGCGCAGTGCCACAACTTCACCGGTGAGGGCGGCGCCCTGACCGACGGCAAGTACGCCCCGAGCCTCGAAGGCGTCAGCGCGAAGCATCTCTACGAAGCCATGCAGACCGGCCCGCAGAACATGCCGTCCTTCCCCGACACCACGATGCCCCAGCAGCAGAAGCGGGACATCATCGCGTACGTCAACTCCGTGAACGGTGACGAGACCCCGACCCCCGGCGGCTTCGCCCTCGGTGGCCTCGGCCCCGTGAGCGAGGGTCTGTTCGGCTGGATCTTCGGTCTGGGTTCGCTGATCGCCGTTGCCGTCTGGGTTGCGGCCCACACCGCTAAGGCCAAGAAGTCATGAGTAGCCAAGAGAATTCAGAAGAGAACCTGCCGGCAGGGCAGGGCACCGCGCACGACGCGGCTCACGGTGGCGGCACGGCCGTCGCACAGCGTGACGAGGACCCGTTCGCCGATCCCGGACTGCCGGCCCACAAGCCGCGCGTCCAGGACATCGACGAGCGTGCGGCCAAGCGCTCCGAGCGCACCGTCGCCTTCCTGTTCACGCTGTCGATGCTTTCCACGATCGGCTTCATCGCCTCGTTCGTGATCTTCGACGTCAAGAAGATCGTCTACATCTGGCCGCTCGGTCACATCAGCGCGCTGAACTTCGCGCTGGGCGTGACCCTGGGTCTCGCGCTCTTCTGCATCGGCGCCGGCGCCGTGCACTGGGCGCGCACCCTGATGTCCGACGTCGAGGTCGCCGACGACCGGCACGCGATCGAGGCCGCGCCCGAGGTCAAGGCCAAGGTCATGTCGGACTTCGCCGACGGTGCGCGTGAGTCCGCGATCGGCCGCCGCAAGCTGATCCGCAACACCATGTTCGGCGCGCTGGCCATGGTGCCGCTCTCCGGTGTGGTGCTGCTGCGCGAGCTCGGCCCGCTGCCCGAGGACAAGCTCCGCCACACGCTGTGGGCCAAGGGCAAGACCCTCATCAACATGAACACGAACGAGCCGCTCCGTCCCGAGGACGTCGCGGTCGGGTCGCTGACCTTCGCCATGCCCGAGGGCCTGGAGGAGAGCGACCACGAGTTCAACACCGAGATCGCCAAGGCCGCCCTGATGCTCGTCCGCATCCAGCCGGAGGACATCAAGGACAAGCGCGAGCTCGAGTGGTCGCACGACGGCATCGTCGCCTACTCGAAGATCTGCACCCACGTCGGCTGCCCGGTCAGCCTGTACGAGCAGCAGACGCACCACGTCCTCTGCCCGTGCCACCAGTCCACCTTCGACCTCTCCGACGGCGCCCGCGTCATCTTCGGCCCGGCCGGTCACCCCCTTCCGCAGCTGCGGATCGGTGTGAACGCCGAGGGCAACCTCGAGGCGCTCGGCGACTTCGAAGAGCCTGTCGGTCCTGCCTTCTGGGAGCGCGGATGAGTACACAGACGGATACGCAGAAGAAGGCGCCCGCCGGCGAGCGGGTGGCCGACTGGGCGGACGGCCGGCTCGGGATCTACTCCCTGGCCAAGGCCAACATGCGGAAGATCTTCCCGGACCACTGGTCCTTCATGCTGGGCGAGATCGCGCTCTACAGCTTCATCATCATCATCCTCACGGGTGTGTACCTGACGCTGTTCTTCCACCCGAGCATGAACGAGATCGAGTACCACGGCTCGTACGTGCCGATGCAGGGCATCCGCATGACCGAGGCGTACGCCTCGACCCTGGACATCAGCTTCGACGTCCGCGGTGGTCTGCTCATCCGGCAGATCCACCACTGGGCCGCGCTGATCTTCCTCGCCGCCATGTTCGTGCACATGATGCGCGTGTTCTTCACCGGCGCGTTCCGCAAGCCGCGTGAGATCAACTGGCTGTTCGGCTTCCTGCTGTTCGTCCTCGGCATGTTCACCGGTTTCACCGGTTACTCGCTGCCCGACGACCTGCTCTCCGGCACCGGTGTCCGCTTCACGCAGGGCGCGATCCTGTCCACGCCGATCGTCGGCACGTACATCTCGATGTTCCTGTTCGGCGGCGAGTTCCCCGGCCACGACATGGTGGCCCGGTTCTACTCGATCCACATCCTGCTGCTGCCGGGCATCATGCTCGGCCTCGTGGTGGCGCACCTGATCCTGGTCTTCTACCACAAGCACACGCAGTTCGCGGGCCCCGGCCGCACGAACAAGAACGTCGTCGGCATGCCCCTGCTGCCGGTGTACATGGCCAAGGCCGGAGGCTTCTTCTTCCTGGTCTTCGGTGTCATCGCGATCATCGCCGGCCTGTTCACCATCAACCCGGTGTGGGCGCTCGGCCCGTACCGCCCGGACCAGGTGTCCACCGGCGCGCAGCCCGACTGGTACATGGGCTTCGCCGAGGGTCTGATCCGTGTGATGCCGGGCTGGGAGATCAACCTGGGGGGTTACACGCTCGTCCTGGGCGTGTTCATCCCGCTGGTCCTCTTCGGTCTGGTCCTCGGGGCGATCGCCGTCTACCCGTTCATCGAGTCCTGGATCACCGGCGACAAGCGCGAGCACCACATCCTGGACCGCCCGCGCAACGCGCCGACCCGTACCGCCCTGGGCGTCGCCTGGGTCACCGGCTACGTGATCATGCTGCTCGGCGGTGGAAACGACATCTTCGCCACGCACTTCCACCTGTCGATCAACTCGATCACCTGGTTCGTCCGGATCACCTACTTCGTCGGACCGGTTCTCGCCTTCATCATCACGAAGCGGATCTGCCTGGGTCTGCAGCGGCGTGACAAGGAGAAGGTGCTGCACGGACGCGAGTCCGGCATCATCAAGCGCCTGCCGCACGGTGAGTTCGTCGAGATCCACGAGCCGCTGTCGCAGGCCGACCGGTACAAGCTGACCGCGCACGAGCAGTACCAGCCCGCCGAGATCGGCCCGACGGTCGACGAGAACGGTGTGCGCCGCAAGATCGGCCGTATGGAGAAGCTGCGCGTCAAGCTCAGCAAGGGCTACTTCGGCGGCGACAACCAGGTCGCCAAGCCCACGGTCGACGAGTACAAGGAGATCACCAGCGGCCACGGCCACCACTGATCACCTGACCTGTTGGTCGCCACAGCGCGGGCCCCGTCCAGCGAATGGACGGGGCCCTTCGCTGTGCCCCGGCGCTGGATAGGGTGGGACCCATCCTTATCGGCTTGTGGACCCAGGAGTGGACCATGAACGTTGTGACCCCGGTTGGCGGCGACAGCGTGGCGGCCCCCTCCTGGCCGAGCGTGCTGAACGCCCTCCTCGACAACCGCGACCAGAGCGCCGACGCCACCGCGTGGGCCATGGACCGCATCCTCAGCGGCGAGGCCACCGACGCGCAGATCGCCGGCTTCGCGGTGGCCCTGCGGGCCAAGGGCGAGACCGTCGAGGAGATCTCGGGCCTCGTACGGACCATGTACGAGCACGCCAACCTCATCGAGGTCCCCGGCCCCAGCGTCGACATCGTCGGCACCGGCGGCGACGGCGCGAAGACGGTCAACATCTCCACCATGTCCGCGATCGTCGTCGCCGGTACGGGCGCGAAAGTGGTCAAGCACGGCAACCGGGCCGCCTCGTCGGCGAGCGGCGCCTCGGACGTCCTGGAGAAGCTCGGCGTCAATCTGGAGCTGTCCCCGCAGCGCGTGGCCGAGGTCGCCGAGGAAGCCGGGATCACCTTCTGCTTCGCGGTGAAGTTCCACCCGGCACTGCGCCATGTCGCCATGGCCCGCAAGGAACTCGGCATCCGCACCGTCTTCAACTTCCTGGGCCCGCTCACCAACCCGGCCAAGGTCAGGGCACAGGCCACCGGTGTCGCCGACGCCCGGATGGCACCCATCGTCGCCGGCGTCCTCGCCGAGCGCGGCTCCTCCGCGCTGGTGTTCCGCGGCGACGACGGGCTGGACGAGCTCACCACGACCGCGACGTCCCGCGTATGGAGGGTCCGGGACGGCGAGGTGACCGAGGAGGCGTTCGACCCGCGGGACCTCGGTATCGACCTGGTGCCCGTGGAGGCCCTGCGCGGCGCCGACGCCTCGTACAACGCCGACGTGGCGCGCCGCCTGCTCGGCGGCGAGACCGGCCCGGTGCGGGACGCCGTCCTGCTCAACTCGGCGGCAGCGCTGGCGGCGCTGGAGCCGACCGACGGCACGCTGAACGAACAGCTGGCGGCCGGTATCGCGCGGGCGGCGCAGTCGATCGACTCGGGCGCGGCGCGGGCGGCGCTGGAGCGCTGGGTGGCGGCGAGCAACGCGTGACGTCCGGCGGAACGACGCACCACGGGTGAGTCCGGCAAGGGCGCGGTCCACTATGCGGACCGTGCCCTTGCGCCATCCGAGACGTATGGCAGGATGCTCTCCAAGGTCATGAGTGACAGCGATTACGGCCCCGGCCCGCTGTCCGGCAACCCTCCGTCCGTGGCGGGGTGCCCCGGGTGAAGACCAGGCCGCAGGCAGCGAGGTCTGTGGCAAGCGCGGACCCCTTCCAGCCCTGGGGTCCTGGTCCTCGAGGAGCTGTCTCGTGAGCAAGCGAATGCGATAGGGCGTTCCGCCCCTTCTTCACCACACCTCCGTGCGGGATGTCCGTGCGTCGAGGTCTTTCCCCGTACGCCGTTGCACAGCTGCGCTGTTGCGCCGTCGCGGGGCCTGTCGAAGCCAACTCGCCTTTTCCTGCCGGGAGATACCGTCATGTCCGCACGCCCTGTCGCCGCCACCGCCACCGCGTCCACCGCTGCCGCCTCCGCCGACTGCGACCCCTGCTGCTCCGCGCCGCTGCCCGTCCTCGGCCGGGATGTCACCGTCCCGCTCGTGACCGGTGGCGAGGTCACGTACGCCGCCCTGGACTACGCGGCGAGCGCCCCGGCGCTCCAGCGCGTGTGGGACGACGTCGCCGCGTACGCCCCCTACTACGGCAGCGTGCACCGGGGCGCCGGATACCTCTCGCAGCTGTCCACCGACCTGTTCGAGAACAGCCGGGCCACCGTCCACTCCTTCCTCGACTGCCGGGACGGCGACCAGGTCGTCTTCACGCGCTCCACCACGGACTCGCTCAACCTGCTCGCCGCCGTGCTCCCCGCCCACTGCCAGGTCTTCGTCTTCGAGACCGAGCACCACGCGTCGCTGCTGCCATGGAGTGATGCCCGCGTGACGTACCTGAACGCGCCGCGCACCCCGGAAGAGGCGGTACGGACGCTGGAGCACGCGCTCGCCGAGCGCGACCCTTACGGTCCGGCGCTGGTGTGCGTGACCGGTGCGTCGAACGTGACCGGTGAGCTGTGGCCCGTGAAGGAACTCGCCGCCGCTGCTCATGCGCACGGTGCGCGCATCGTGCTGGACGCCGCCCAGCTCGCGCCCCACCACCCCGTGTCCGTACGGGAGTTGGACGTCGACTGGGTCGCCTTCTCGGGACACAAGCTGTACGCGCCGTTCGGTTCCGGCGTGCTCGCCGGCCGCGCCGACTGGCTCCAGCACGCGGAGCCGTACCTGGCGGGCGGCGGCGCGTCGCGGAAGGTGGCGCGGCGCGCGGACGGCGGCGTGGACGTCGAGTGGCACACGACGGCCGCGCGCCACGAGGCCGGTTCGCCGAACGTGATCGGCGTCTACTCGATCGCGTCCGCCTGCAAGGCGCTCACGGAGGCCGGGTTCGACACGCTGGTCGAGCGCGAGCAGCACCTGATCGCGAAGGTCCGCGAGGGGCTGGCGGAGGTGCCGCAGGTCCGCGTCCTGTCGCTCTTCGGCGACGATGCGCCGCGCGTCGGCGTCATCTCGTTCGTGGTCGACGGCTGGAACAGCTCGCACTTCGCGGCGGCGCTGTCGGCGGAGTACGGGATCGGCGTCCGGGACGGCCTGTTCTGCGCCCACCCGCTGGTGCGCACGCTGCTCGGCAGCGACCCGCAGGAGGCCGGCGAGTGCGGTGCGCCGGAGGCGGAGCCGGGGGAGCGGTCGCTGAACGCGATCCGCGTGAGCTTCGGCGCGGGCACGCCGGACGAGCATGTGGAGCGCTTCGTGGGGGCGGTGCGGGAGCTGGTGCGCGAGGGCGCGAAGTGGACGTACCGCACGGAGGACGGCCGCTGCGTCCCTGCGGTCTGAGTCCGGGGCGTCGCGCCCCCGGGGCGGCGCACCCCGGTGCGCTGCCCTCCCTCATAGCCCTTCGGGCATGGGAGGTACCCCAAGCGCTACGCGTCGAGGCCGATCGCGAACGCAGCCTCCAGGTCGTGCTGCGAGTACGTGCGGAACGCCACGTGCGTGTCCGTCGCCTCGACGCCCGGGATCTTGCTGATGCGGCCCGGAATCACGTCCGCCAGGTCGTCGTGCTTCGCCACGCGCACCATGGCGATCAGGTCGTACGTGCCGGTCACGGAGAAGACCTCGCTGACGCTGTCCAGCGCCGCGATCGACTCGGCGATCTCGGGGATGCGGTCCACACTGGTCTTGATGAGCACGATCGCGGTGATCACGGTTGGCTTTCTCCCTCGGTGGCCGCTGCAGATGTCCTCACTCTAGTCCCACCCCGGAATCGGCCCCACGCGTAGAGGAAGCCCGCCGAGAACCCCGCGAGGTGCGCCAGGTACGCGACCCCCGGGCCGCTGCCCGCCTTCTGGGCCGCCAGCCACTGCAGGACGAACCAGAAGATCAGCACCGCCCACGCCGGGAAGCGCAGCGGCAGGAAGAAGAGGAACGGGTACAGGCTCGTCACCCGCGCCTTCGGGAAGAGGAACAGGAACGCGCCCAGCACTCCCGAGATCGCCCCGGACGCGCCCACCAGCGTCTGCGCGGATTCCGCGTTGGCCACCGCGTACGCGAGCAGGGCCACGTAGCCGGCGCCCAGGTAGAAGAGGGCGAACTCCGCACGACCCATGCGTTCTTCGGCCATCGTGCCGAAGACGTAGAGGAAGAGCATGTTCCCCAGCAGGTGCAGCCAGCTGCCGTGGATGAACAGGGCGGTGAAGGGCGTCAGGAGCGCGCGGGGCGATCCGGTCAGGAGGTCCGCCGGGATCACGCCCCAGCGTTCGAAGTACGCCTCCTGCGCCGCGAGCAGGGCGTCGCCGAGCCCGTGGGAGGGGTCGAGGCCGGAGACCGGGCTGACGACGAAGATCGCGCAGCACAGTGCGATCAGGCCGTAGGTGACGACCGGCCCCTTCGCCGCCTCCCGGACCATGTCCCGTGCCCTGCCCCACCTACTGATCATGGACAGAGCATGGCGTAGCGGGACCGAAGGGTACAGAGTGCCTCGCCGTGCCACGGGCACCCTCCCTCGAGCTCCGCTCCGCGTGAGCATCGGGTGCCCCCATGCCCGTAGGGTTACAGGCAGTACATCCGCAGTTCGAGGGCGCACTGCGGCACAGGACCCGCACGACGGAAGAGGACGGCACGATGACGACGGTTCCCTGGCCTACCGCCGAGACCAGGTGGCGCTGCACACTCTGCGGCAACCTCACACGCTTCGATGTGACGCGCTCGTCCAAGGTCGTCGAGTACGTCCATCTGGACCTTGCCGGCGAGCCGACTGTGGAGGAGCGCGAGGTGGTCAGTGAGACCATCGAGTCGGTCCGCTGCCGCTGGTGCAACGCGGTGGACCAGATCGAGCTGGTGGACAGGCCGGGCGCCGCTTCCTGAGGGAGAGCGGCCCGCAAGGGTGGTAGGGGTGACGGATCGTGGAGCAGCCCGCGAGTGGCGCGGAGCCGGCCGGTGCGGCCGGTGACGCCGCCGAGGCGCTCGACCGCCCGCTGCCCGAAGGGGTGCGGCGCCGCGTCGTCGCGCTCGTCTCGGACGCGTTCGGCGGCCTGACCGTCGCCGAGCTGCCGTCGCAGCTGAGGCAGTACGCCCGGTTCACCCCCACTCGCCGGGGCAAGTTCGCCGGCAACGCGATGGCCGCCGCGCTGGAGAGCGACACGCTCTTCAGGCAGCGGATCGCCGAGCGGCTGGCCAAGGCGGAGCCCGAGCTCGCCCGGGCCCTGGAGTCCGGAGCCCCGCCCGCCGCCGCCGATCCGGTCGACGTGGCCGCCGCCGCGTACGTGCTGCGCCCCGCCGGATGGGTGAAACTCGTCGCCGCGGCCGGCGAGGAGGCCCAGCGCGCGGACGCCGAACGCGCCGACGAGGCCGGCCGGCGTGAGCTGGAGCGGCTGCGCGAGGAACTGGCGGCGGCGCGCGGCCAGATCAGGGCCGAGACCGAGCGGCTGCGCGCCGAGCTCGACGGCGCCCGCAAGGAGAACGACTCCCTGGGGCGCAAGCTGCGCAGCGCGCAGGCCGATGTGAAGCGCGGCGAGGCCGCCCTGCGCCGCACGGTCGCCGAGATCGACGCGATCAGGGCGCAGGCCGCGGCCCAGGTGTCGGCGGCGGAGAGCGAGAGCCGCCGGCTCAAGGCCCGCCTGGCCGAGGCCGAGGCGGCGGTGGAGGCCGGGCGGCGGGCCGCCCGCGAGGGGCGTTCCATCGAGGACATGCGGCTGCGGCTGCTGCTCGACACCGTGCTGGACGCGGCCCAGGGGCTGCGCCGCGAGCTGGCGCTGCCGCCCGCCGGGGTGCATCCCGCCGACACGGTCGACGCCGTCGAGCCGGGGCGAATGTCGCCCAAGGACATCGCGGCCCGTGCCCTCTCGGAGACCGACCCCGCGCTGCTGGACCAGTTGCTGGCCCTGCCCCAGGCGCACGTCGTCGTCGACGGCTACAACGTCACCAAGACCGGCTATCCGACGATGCCGCTGGAGAAGCAGCGGCTGCGGCTGCTCGGCGGGCTGTCGGTGCTCGCCGCGCAGACCGGCGCCGAGGTCACGTGTGTGTTCGACGGCGCCGAACTGGCCGCGCCGGTGCTGCTGGCGCCGCCGCGCGGGGTGCGGGTGCTGTTCTCCAAGCCGGGGGTCACCGCGGACGAGCTGATCCGTCAGCTGGTGCGCGCGGAGCCGCCGGGCCGGCCGGTGGTGGTCGTGTCGACCGACCGCGAGGTCGCCGACGGCGTGGCCAAGGCGGGTGCCCGCCCGGTCCCGTCCGCCTTGTTGCTGAAGCGGCTTTCGCGGCTGTCGTAACTACCGTCGCAAATGACCGAATTGCATCGGTACTGCTGGGACGGTGTGTCAAGTGGCCATTACTACGCGTGTGATGTGAGTAAAGAATGCGCGCGGCGGCCGAGTTTTTCCGATGAGGATTTGAACTGATCACAAGAAGGTCACTAGGGTCGGGCCTCGAACCTTCGCGCGGTTGATCGTCCACCCGGGACGACAGCGAAGGAACCGCCGAGTTCGCATAGTTCGCCCCTTTTCCCCCAGGGATCCGATGTGCGAACGCCGGGGATTAAACCCCCCACAGCCCGGTAGGCGGCTGAGGAAGAAGGAGCTCGCCTCCGTGGCGTCCCACCGTCGTCCCAAGCAGCCGAGCCGCACCCGTGTGACCGTGTTCACCGCGACCGCCGCTGCCGCTGTCGCGCTGACCGCCCAGACCGCCCAGGCCGAACCGAAGCCGAGCAAGAGCGAGGTCAAGGCGAAGGTCGACAAGCTCTACGAAGAGGCGGAGCACGCCACCGAGCAGTACAACGGGGCCAAGGAGAAGCAGGACAAGCTCGACGACCAGATCGACGCGCTGCAGGACAAGGTGGCGCGCGGTCAGGAAGAGCTCAACACCCTGCGGGACAGCCTGGGTTCGGTCGCGAGCGCCCAGTACCGCTCCGGCGGCATCGACCCCTCGGTCCAGCTCTTCCTCTCCGGCGACCCGGACACCTACCTCGAGAAGGCATCCGCGCTGGACCAGCTCGGTGCCAAGCAGACCGAGGCGATCCAGGAGATCCAGGCCAAGCAGCGCGCGCTCGCGCAGCAGCGCCAGGAGGCCCAGGGCAAGCTCAAGGACCTGGCGGAGACCCGCCAGGAGCTCGGCGCCAAGAAGAAGGAAGTCCAGGGCAAGCTCGCCGCCGCGCAGAAGCTGCTCAACACCCTCACCGCCGCCGAGCGCGCCGCGCTCGCCGCCGACGAGACCCGCGCCAACCGCGCCAGTGCGCGCGCCGACCTCGGCAACGCCGTCCCCGCATCGCAGCGTGCCGCCGCCGCGTTCTCGGCCGCCCAGTCCAAGATCGGCTCGCCGTACGTCTACGGCGCCTCCGGCCCGAGCTCCTTCGACTGCTCCGGCCTCACCTCCTGGGCATACGCGCAGGCCGGTGTCTCCATACCGCGCACCTCGCAGGCCCAGGCCAGCGCCGGTACGCGCATTTCCTCGCAGAGCCAGCTCCAGCAGGGCGACCTGGTCTTCTTCTACGGCGACCTGCACCACGTCGGCTTCTACGCCGGCAACGGGCAGGTGCTGCACGCGCCCAAGCCGGGTGCCAGCGTGCGGTACGAGTCCATCAACAACATGCCGTACATGTTCGGCGTGCGTATCTGAGACCGCGCGCAACCATGACGAATCGTTCGACGGGCTTTCACACCCGACCGAACGGGGGAATTCCGTCATAACCCGCTGACGCTCCGCCCCGCCGGTGACCTGTGCTCTCCGGCGGGGCGTCACTGTGTGTGCTCGCAGCCGACGTTGGCCGCCTCGTGGCCGCACGGCTACTCTCTGCCGCGCAAGATTCCCAGTCCTTCGAGCTCTGCGAAGTGTGCGGAAGGGAGCGCGGCACGTGGTGTCCCACCGCCGACCCTCACAGACCGGTCTCACCGCGAGTGCCCGGATCACCGTCCTGTCCGCCGCGGCGGCGACGGCGGCTGCGGCCTTCGGAGCGGCGCCCGCGGGCGCCGAGCCCCAGGAGTCCCCCCAGGCCACCCGGGCCGAGGTCGACCAGCTCTACGAGGAGGCCGAGAAGGCCACCGAGCGCTTCAACAAGGCGGGCGAGACCGTCGAGCGGCTGCGCGAACGCGTGGCGCGCGCCCAGGACAGCGTCGCCCGCGGCCAGGAGCGCATCAACCGCATGCGCGAGGCACTCGGCTCCGTGGCAGGCGCCCAGTACCGCTCCGGCGGACTCGACCCGGCGGTGGAGCTGTTCCTGTCCGCCGACCCGGACACCTACCTCGAACACGCCGCCGTCCTGGACCGCGTCGGCGAACGCCAGTCGGCCGCCCTGGAGGACCTGCGCGGCGAGCAGCGCGAGCTGGGGCAGCAACGGGCCGAGGCCGCCAGGGACCTCGCCGAACTGGAACGCAGCCGCTCCGCCGTGGCCCGCCACAAACGCGTCGTCGAGCGCAAGCTCTCCGAGGCGCGCAGGCTGCTGAACGCTCTGCCGGACGAGGAGCGCGCCGACTTCGACCGCGCCTCGCGCGCGGGCCGCGACGGCGCCCTGCCGGAGCTGACGGGTCTCGCACCCGCCTCGGCGCATGCGGCCCTCGCCGCGCTCGCCGCCCGCGGCGCGGTCGGCCGGCCCTATGTGTGGGGCGCCAACGGCCCTTCGGGCTTCGACTGTTCGGGCCTTGTGCAGTGGTCGTACGCGCAGGCCGGGGTCGGCCTGCCGCGCACCTCGCAGGCGCAGGCGAACGCGGGCCGCCGCGTCCCGTTGTCCGAGGCGCGGCCCGGCGACATCGTCACCTACCGCGGCGACGCCAGCCACGTCGGGATGTACATGGGAAACGGCCAGGTCGTCCACGCTCCCTACCCGGGCGCGGCGGTGCGCTACGACCCGGTCGGCATGATGCCCGTGCACGCGGTCACCCGGGTCTGAGGCCGCACTCCCCGTACCGTTCCGGCGTGCGTTCCGTACGATCGGCAGGGTGGCAGGTCAGGGGCGCGCACAGCGCACACCGGCAGGGCGCACGGCGGGCCTCGGGCTCGCCGTGCTCGTGCTCGCGTCCGCCTGCACGCTCGCCCAGAGGCCGGTGGACCCCACCGTGGACGCGATCCAGCAGACCCTGGACGACAGGGGCGAAGCCGTCGTCGAGGGGGACCGCACCGGCTATCTGGCGACCCTGGACCCCGGCGCGACGGCTTTGCGCGAGCGGCAGGGCAGGGAGTTCGCCAACATGGCCGACATCCCCTTCCACTCCTGGGAGTACCGCATCAAGGGCGTACGCCATCAGGGGGACCGTGCCGTCGCCGACACCGAGCTGCACTACCGCGTCGACGGCTACGACAGCGCCTCCGTCGCGGCCGACCGCGTCCTGGAGCTCGTCGAGCGCGACGGCCGCTGGTACGTGGTCGCGGACGAGCCGGGCACGGGCGCCCCCCAGCAGCTGTGGCAGCAGGGCGACGTGCGCGTCGTGCGGGGCAGCCACAGCCTGGTCCTCGGCGTCGGCCAGGACGACAAGCGGCTGCGGGAACTCGCGGCGGCCGCCGACCGGGCCGTGCCCGCCGTCAGGAACGCCTGGCCGTCGAAGTGGACCGGCCGGGTGGTCGTCCTCGTCCCGTCGTCCGTCGAGGCAATGGGCCGGCTGCTGGGCGCCCCGGCCGCCGGATACCGGGGCATCGCCGCGGTCACCACGGGCGAGACGGGCCGCAGGGACGGCTCGGCCGCCGACCGCGTGATCGTCAACCCGGAGGCGTACGGCCTGCTGGGCGACTTCGGGCGGCGCATCGTCCTCACCCACGAGACCACCCATGTGGCGACCCGCGCCGACACCTCGGCCGCCACCCCGATGTGGCTCTCCGAGGGCTTCGCCGACTGGGTCGCCTACCGGGGAACGGGCCGCACGGCCGAGGAGACCGCGCCCGAGCTGCGGGACGCGGTGCGCGGCGGCGACGTTCCGGGGGCCCTGCCCGACGACGAGGGCTTCGCGTTCGGCGGGGAGGCCGACGCCCTGGCACGGGCCTACGAGGGCGGTTGGCTGGCCTGCGACCTGATCGCGGACCGCTGGGGCGAGGACGAGCTCAGGGAGTTCTACCGGACCGTCGGTGAGGCGGAGCACCGGGAGGGCGCGGTCGAACGGGCCCTGGGCGAGGTGCTGGGCGTCACGGCGGAGGAGTTCACCGCGCGGTGGCAGAACCATCTGCGCGAGCGCCTGGGCTGACGGCGACGCCCCTCGCCTGCCGGGCCGGGACGGTGGTCCGCCACAGGCGCCGGCAGGCGACGAGCGTCGCGGCCACCAGCAGTCCGTTGCGCAGGAGGAGCAGCGCGATGCCGAGGCCGTCACTCGCCACGACGTGCGCGAACCACACGGGGAACTCCAGCACCGTGACCGCGGTCGCGGCGAGCGTGAGCAGCGCGGGCTGCACCATTCGGGTCTCGCGCCGCACCAGGCACACCGCGGCGAGCCCCACCAGCCAGACCAGGTACTGCGGGCTGATCACCCGGCTCGTGACGGTGAACAGCAGAACGGCCGCGAACGCGGCGTCGCACGGCGTCGCCGGGTCCCACTCCCTGGCCCGCATGCGCCACACCACCAGCCAGCCGAGGGCGAGGACGCTCAGCGCCAGCGAGAGCCGGCTGACCAGCGGGACATGGGGGCCGACGAACTCGACCGAGCCGTAGTTCAGCAGCACCTGTCCCTGCCAGCCGAAGTGCCGGGCGACATGGAAGACGAGCGCGCCCAGTGACTCGACCTCGGTGCCCCGGTCGCGCTGGTACGTCAGGAAGTCCAGTGCGCCCGGCAGGGCGGCGGTGAACGCCAGCGTCAGGCCCGCGCCCGTCGCCGCCGCCGTGCCCCAGGCGCGCCGCGCCGCGCGCCCGCGCGGCACGCCCACGAGCAGCAGCACCGGCCACACCTTCAACAGCGCGCCGAACCCCGCGAGCGCCCCCAGGGCGCACGGCCGGCTGCGGCCTTCCCCCAGAGCCTTCGGCCTGGGAGGTGCCCCCAGCAGAGCGGCGACGGCGACGGCGGTGACCATCAGGTCGTAGCGGGCGTAGGCGGTCGGCCCGAGCAGGGGCACGCCCACCACCCACACCCAGGTGCCGCGCCGCTCGGTCCCGCCCCTCTCCGCGTACCGCAGCAGGCCGAGGACCAGCAGGTCGCACACCAGGACGAGGACGAAGAAGGCGGTGGCGTAGCCGAGGCCCGGCACGAGACCGGGCGCGAGGACGGCGAGCGCGGCGGCGGGCGGGTACTGCCAGGTGACGTCGTCCAGCGGAAACGTCCCGGTGCGCAGTACCTCGTGCCAGCCCTGGTAGATCACCGAGACGTCGCTCGTGACGTCGGGCCCGGGCAACGTGACCACCTTGAGGACGCACAGCAGCAGCGCCGTACGGGTCAGGACCCACACCACGAGAGGGGCGCCCGAGCCCCGTGCCGCCGCCTTCGGCATCGCGTCCCCTTCATCGGCAGTGGCTGCCCATCATGCCGCCCGGGGCCGTGCGGGACGCGGAGGAGACCGTTCGGTACTGTCGGCGGCGATGCACAAGACGCTGATCGTGACGAACGACTTCCCGCCGCGGCCCGGCGGCATCCAGGCATTCCTGCACAACATGGCGCTGCGGCTCGACCCCGGGCAGCTCGTCGTCTACGCCTCCACCTGGAAGCGCGGGCGGGAGGGCGCGGAGGCGACCGCCGCCTTCGACGCGGAGCAGCCGTTCACCGTCGTACGCGACCGTACGACGATGCTCCTGCCCACGCCGCGGGTCACCCGGCGGGCGGTCGAACTGCTGCGGGAGCACGGCTGCGAGTCGGTGTGGTTCGGCGCCGCGGCCCCGCTCGGCCTGATGGCGCCGGCGCTGCGCAGGGCCGGCGCGCGACGGATCGTGGCCACCACGCACGGACACGAGGCGGGCTGGGCGCAGCTGCCCGCGTCGCGGCAGCTGCTGCGCCGGATCGGCGAGGGCACGGACACGATCACCTATCTGGGCGAGTACACCCGCTCGCGGATCGCCCGGGCGCTGACGGCGGACGCCGCCGCGCGCATGGTCCAACTGCCGCCCGGCGTCGACGAGAAGACTTTCCACCCCGGCTCGGGCGGCGACGAGATCCGCGGCCGGCTCGGGCTGAGCGACCGGCCCGTGGTCGTCTGCGTCTCGCGTCTGGTGCCCCGCAAGGGGCAGGACACGCTGATCCTCGCGATGCCCGCGGTCCTGGCGAAGGTCCCGGACGCGGTGCTGCTGATCGTGGGCGGCGGCCCGTACGAGAAGGACCTGCGCAAGCTGGCGGCCGAGACGGGGGTCGCCGACTCGGTGCGCTTCACCGGCGCCGTGCCGTGGTCGGAACTCCCGGCGCACTACGGGGCGGGCGACGTGTTCGCGATGCCGTGCCGTACGCGCAGGGGCGGCCTCGACGTGGAGGGCCTCGGGATCGTCTACCTGGAGGCGTCGGCGACCGGACTGCCGGTGGTGGCCGGGGACTCCGGCGGCGCGCCGGACGCGGTCCTCGACGGCGAGACGGGCTGGGTGGTGCGCGGCGGCTCGCCCGAGGACGCGGCGGAACGGATCGCGACGCTGCTCGACGACGCGGAGCTGCGGAGGCGGATGGGGGAGCGGGGCCGTGCGTGGGTGGAGGAGCGGTGGCGCTGGGACCTGCTGGCGGAGAGGCTGAGGGCGCTGCTCTGAGGCGCGGGCGGTTCGCTTTCCCCCACCCCGCCCCATCCCGAACCGGGCTCCGCCCGGACCCGTACGGGCTCTCCGCGCGGTGTCCTCAATCTCCCCCTACGGCCTGGCGGCCGTGGGAGGGACCCCCGGACGGGCTGAGTTGCCGCTGTCCAGCACCGCCGACTGCGCCGGGCACAACCAGCCCCGCTGTGGGCACTTCTCACGGCCGCCAGGTCGTCGGGGAGTTCGAGGCACGGGGTTCGGGGCGGAGCCCCAACGACCGGGCCGCGCAGGGTGATTGACATGCGAAGCGGGGGCGCGGATCCGCAACGGGTTGCGCCGGGCAAACCCAGCCCCGCCGCTGTCCGAGGCGCGCGGTCAGGGGCGGAGCCCCAATGGCGCGCCGGGCAAAGGGCGGTGGGTTTGAGGTGCTCCTGCGGCGGGCTATTCGATGACCGCGGTGGCTTCGACCTCGACCAGGAGGTCCGGTTCCCCCAGTGCCGCAACGCCCAGAAGGGTGATCGGCTTGACCGGATCGATGCCCAGTTTCGCTGCGGCCCGGCCCACGCCCTCACCCAGCAGCGGCATCTTCTCGGGACTCCAGTCGACGACGTAGATGGTCAGCTTCGCCACGTCGTCGAAGGAGCCGCCGATCCCGGCCAGAGCGGTGGCGACATTGAGATAACACTGTTCGACCTGAGCAGCGAAGTCTCCCTCGCCCACGGGCCGGCCGTCGGCGTCGCGGGCGACCTGCCCCGCCAGGAACACCAGCTTCGATCCGGTGGCGACCGACAGCTGCCGGTAGACCTCGGGCTTCGGCAGCCCCTCGGGATTGACCAGCGTCACGGACATGAGCAGCCTCTTCCTCTTGGCGTCAGGAGCAGCAAGATCAGCACCTCATGAAAGCATAGCGATGCTATGTATTGTGGGGCCATGGCGAGGACGAAAGATCCGGTGGTCCGCTCCCTGCTGCTCGACCGAGCCGCACAGATGCTGCGGACGAGGCAACCGGTCACACTCCGCACCCTGGTCGCCGGAACCGGCGTGTCAACGATGGCCGTCTACACCTACTTCGGCGGCATGGACGGCCTGTGGAAGGCATTGCGGCAGGAAGGCTTCACACGCCTGGCCGCCCAACTCGCGGCCGTCAAGATGTCTGCGGACCCCGTACGAGACCTCGCCGCCCTGGGGGCCGCCTACCTGGCCCATGCCTTGGAGAACCCCGATCTCTACCGCGTCATGTTCGACGCGGGCTTCGACCTCGAAGACACCGGCGCCGCGGACGAAACCCTGCACCGCCTCGTCCGCGCCATCGACCGGGCCAAGGCGAACAGCCGCTTCCGTGACGAGGTCGACCCGCTGGAACTGGCAACACAGAGCTGGACCATCGGCCACGGACTCGCCTCACTTGTCGCCACAGGCCCCCTGCCGCACCAGGCACTCGCTCAGGGCGCGCCCATGCTGACCGCACTGTTCACCAGCGCAGGAGACGAACCCGGCCGATGTCGCCGGTCGGTCGCACGTGGCTGGGGACGGATGCTGCCAGTGGTGCCCGGCTCTCGTGATCGGAGCGGCAGGCCCTGGCCAGGGCTGTCCTGCGGGCCAGACGCGCCTTCCGGCCCGGCGGGTGCTCTTCGGCCTTGAGGTCGGGTTTGTGGGCCCAGCGGCCGGAGTTGCACGATGCCGCGCCTGGCGCGGGTCCCTGGTGGACGGCGAGGTACGCCCACGGTTCCTGTCGGACGCCCTCCGGCGTGCGCGAGCGGATGGCCCGCCGGGGCCGAGGTGGTTCTTGACCCCGCACCCGCTGGCCCGCGCCCCACCCGTCACACGCGGGGCAACGATCTCCGCAATTCAAACGCAACTGCATTGGCCTCCCACGGCTACCAGGCCGAAGGGCGAGTTCGAGGCGCGGGGGCTGGGGCCGAGCCCCGACAGGCGCGCCCCCGGGCGGGGGCCCGGGGGCAAGGCGCCCCCGTCAGGAGGCGTAGATCGCTTCGATTTCGTCCGCGAAGTCCTTCGCCACCACGTTCCGCTTCAGCTTCAGCGACGGCGTGATGTGCCCCGCCTCCTCCGTGAACTGCGTGGCCAGCACGCGGAACTTCCGTACCGACTCCGCCTTCGACACCGCCGCGTTGCCGTCGTCCACCGCCCTCTGGAGCTCCGCCAGCAGGTCCGTGTCGTCCCGCAGCGACGCCGCCGTCGAACCGGCCGGCTTGCCGTGGTCGGCGGCCCAGCGGGCCAGGAACTCCTCGTCGATCGTGACCAGCGCGCCCACGAACGGGCGGCCGTCGCCGACGACCATGCACTCCGCGACCAGCGCGTGACCCCGGATACGGTCCTCTATCACCGCCGGGGCGACGTTCTTGCCGCCCGCGGTGACCAGGATCTCCTTCTTGCGGCCCGTGATCGCGAGGTAGCCGTCCTCGTCGAGGGTGCCGATGTCGCCCGTGTGGAACCAGCCGTCCGCCAGCGCCTCCGCCGTGGCCGCCTCGTTGTTCCAGTAGCCGGAGAAGATGTGCTCGCCGTGCAGCAGCACCTCGCCGTCGTCCGCGATCCGGACCACGGAACCGGGCAGCGGCTGACCGACCGTGCCGATCTTCTGCCGGTCCCACGGGTTGAACGCGGTCGCCGCGCACGACTCGGTCAGGCCGTAGCCCTCGAGCACCGTGAAACCGATGCCGCGGAAGAAGTGTCCGAGCCGCTCGCCCAGCGGCGCGCCGCCGGAGATCGCGTACTCGCCGCGGCCGCCCAGCACCGCGCGCAGCTTGCTGAAGACGAGCTTGTCGAAGACCTTGTGCTTGATCCGCAGGCCGAGCGAGGGGCCCGAGGGCGTCGCCAGCGCGCGGCTGTACGCGATCGCCGTCTGCGACGCCTTGTCGAAGATCTTGCCCTTGCCGTCGGCCTGCGCCTTGGCGCGCGCCGAGTTGTAGACCTTCTCGAACACGCGCGGCACGCCGAGGATCAGCGTCGGCCGGAAGGAGGCCAGCTCGTCGGTGAGGTTCTTGATGTCCGGCACGCAGCCGAGCTTGATCGGGGCCATCACGGAGGCCACCTCGACCAGCCGGCCGAAGACGTGCGCGGCGGGCAGGAACAGCAGCACCGAGCACTCACCCGTACGGAACAGCGGCTTCAGGCGCTCCACCACGTTGCCGCACTCGGCGAAGAACGCGCGGTGCGTGAGCACACAGCCCTTGGGGCGGCCGGTGGTGCCGGAGGTGTAGACGATGGTCGCCGGGTCGTCCGCCTTCGCGGTCGCGCTGCGCTCCTCGACCAGGTCGTCGGAGACGTCCGCCCCGGCCGCGGTCAGCTCGTCGACCGCGCCCTTCTCGATCTGCCAGACGTGCCGCAGCTCCGGCAGCGATCCCCGTACCGACTCGACGGCGGCGGCGTGCGCGTCGCTCTCGACGACGACCGCGACCGCACCGGAGTCGCCGAGGATCCACTGGACCTGCTCGGGCGAGCTGGTCTCGTACACGGGCACGGTGACCGCGCCCGCGCTCCAGATCGCGAAGTCCAGCTGCACCCACTCGTACCGGGTGCGGGACATCAGCGCCACGCGGTCGCCGGGCCGGATGCCGGCGGCGATCAGGCCCTTCGCAGCGGCCACCACCTCGGCCAGGAACCGGGTGGCGGTGACGTCCGTCCACGTACCTGCGACCTTGCGGCCCATGACCGCGACATCGGGGTGCTGCGCGGCATTGCGGCGGATGAGATCCGTCAGATTGCCGTCCGTCGGGACCTCGTACAGGGCCGGAAGGCTGAACTCGCGCAAGACTGCTGCTCCTCATCGGGCGCCGGTGCCACGGCTCTGTGTGATGCACCGGTTGCGGTCCAAGATCGGGCAGGTGCTCGTGGGGGGCGAGCACGACTGGACTGCCCGGACGTTACCCATCAGTACGCAGTTCCCGATAGGGGTTCCCGGCCAATGTTCCCTGCGTCACACGGCAATGGCTGGACACCGGGCAGACTATTCCACTCCGTCCCTGCCCCGAAAGCAATCGCAGCTCCGCCCCCCTCTACCCGCGTCCCGCAGGGCGCTCTAGGGTGATCGCCATGCGAGGCATGCGAGTCAACGTGGTCAGCGACGTGCACGGCAATGCCGAAGATCTCGCCATCGCGGGCGACGGAGCCGACGCCCTCATCTGCCTCGGCGATCTCGTGCTCTTCCTCGACTACGCCGACCACTCGCGCGGCATCTTCCCCGACCTCTTCGGCGTCGAGAACGCCGACCTCATCGTCGAACTGCGCACCGCCCGCCGCTTCGACGAGGCCCGCGACCTGGGCCGCAGGCTCTGGGCCGAGCTCGGCATCGACCGCGAGAGCGCCATCGAGTCCGCGGTGCGCCGCCAGTACGCCGACATCTTCGCGGCCTTCCCCACGCCGACGTACGCCACGTACGGCAATGTCGACATCCCCGCCCTGTGGCCGGAGTTCGCCCGGCCCGGCACCACCGTCCTCGACGGCGAGCGGGTCGAGATCGGCGGCCGCGTCTTCGGCTTCGTCGGCGGGGGACTGCGCTCCCCGATGCGCACCCCGTACGAGATCTCCGACGAGGACTACGCCGCCAAGGTCGAGGCCCTGGGCGAGGTCGACGTCCTCTGCTCCCACATCCCGCCCGACGTCCCCGAGCTGACGTACGACACCGTCGCCCGCCGCTTCGAACGCGGCAGCCGGGCCCTGCTCGCGGCGATCAGGCGCACCCGGCCCCGCTACGCCCTCTTCGGCCACGTCCACCAGCCGTTCGCCCGCCGGATGCGGATCGGCGCGACGGAGTGCGTGAACGTCGGGCACTTCGCGTCCACCGGCCGGCCCTGGTCGCTGACCTGGTGAGCGGCCGGCGAGCCGGTGCGTCCGCACGGCGCGGCATGCCCCGCGCCGTCGGCCGGGCCCGCCGCCGCCGGGCGTGCCGCTCGCGATAGCCTGCTCACCACCACACCACCCCGGTCATCACCGCACTGTTGAGGAGCCGCAGCGATGGCGGAACACACCAGCTCGAGCATCACGATCGATGCGGCGCCGGCCGATGTCATGGGCGTGATCTCCGACTTCGCCCGCTACCCCGAGTGGACCGGCGAGGTGAAGGAGGCCGAGGTGCTCGCCACCGACGCCGAGGGCCGCGCCGAGCAGGTCCGCCTCGTCCTCGACGCGGGCGCGATCAAGGACGACCACACCCTGGCGTACACCTGGCACGGTGCGAACGAGGTCAGCTGGACCCTGGTGAAGTCGCAGATGCTGCGCTCCATCGACGGCTCGTACAGCCTCGCCCCCGTCGGCGGCGGCGACCGCACCGAGGTCACCTACCAGCTCACCGTCGACGTCAAGATCCCCATGCTCGGCATGATCAAGCGCAAGGCCGAGAAGGTCATCATCGACCGCGCCCTGGCCGGCCTGAAGAAGCGCGTCGAGAGCGGCGCGGGAGCCTGATGCGCCGGGTCCTCGTCACCGGGCTCGGCGGCGCGGGCCGCACCACCGTCGCGGCGGCCACGGCCCTCGCCGCGGCCGCGACGGGCCGCCGCACGCTCCTGCTGTCCGCGGAGGCGGACGCCGTCCTCGGCGTCCCGGTCACCGGCACGCCCGCCCGTCCGGCGCGGATCGCCGACGGACTGTGGGCCGGTCTCGTCGACGCCGGCGCCGACTTCCGCGCCGAGTTCCTCGACCTCCAGGAGCGCGCCTCGGCCGGACTCGACCTGCTCGGAGCGGCACGGCTCGAGGACGAGGAGCTCACCGAACTTCCCGGCAGCGACCAGTTCGCACTGCTGCGGGCCCTGACCGTCGCCTCCCGCGGCGACTGGGACGTCCTCGTCGTCGACATGCCGCCGCTGCGCGAGACCATCGCGCTGCTCGCCCTGCCCGAGCAGCTGCGCCGCTACCTGCGCCGCCTGCTCCCCGCCGAACGGCAGGCCGCCCGCGCGCTGCGCCCCATGCTCGCCCAGCTCGCCGGCGTGCCCATGCCCGCACAGTGGCTGTACGAGACCGCCGAGCGCTGGGACACGGAACTGGCCGGCGTCCAGTCCGTGATCGAGTCCGGGAACACCGCCCTCACCCTCGTCGCCGAGCCGGGCCCCGCGGCCGCGGACGCCCTGCGCACCGCCCGCGCCGGACTTGGCCTGTTCGGCCACCGTGTCGAGACGGTGGTGGCCAACCGCTGCGTCCCCGAAGGCTCCGAGGACCCGTTCGTGGCCTCGCTCGCCGCCCAGCAGGAGCGGTGCCGGCAGGAATGGGTGGCCACCTGGATACCGGCCGGCTCGGTCTGCCTGCTGCCGCACCTGGGCCGGGACCCCCGGGGCCTCGACGACCTCGCACGACTGCAGAAGGAGGCGAACCGCGGCTCCCTCGCGCACGCGTTCACCGAGGACCCGGAGGGCTACGACCTCTATGGACTCGTGGCGGCCCTGCACGGGGACCGGGAGGGACCCCGGCCGGGCCCGGGGCGGGTGGAGAACGTGTACGAGGAGGCCGTGCGCCGGCAGGAGTGGATCACCCCGCTCGCGGACACCGACACCATCTGGCACGACCGGGACGGCGAGATCCCCAAGGAGCCGGAGCCCGCCGACGACGGCACGCTGGTCTGGCACCTCGGCCTGCCCGGCGCCGTCAAGGAGCAGCTCACCCTCGTACGCCGTGGGGATGAACTCCTGATCACCGTCGGACCGTTCCGCCGGATCCTCCCGCTGCCGTCCGCGCTGCGCCGCTGCACGGTCGCCGGCGCGGGACTCAAGGACGACACCCTGAGCGTGCGGTTCACGCCGGACCCCGCCCTGTGGCCGCGGGCACGATGAACGCGGTACCGCCGTTCGGGTAACGTCGAGTACACGAACCCCTCAGCCCTGCCGCAGGAGTACGCCATGAGCGATGCCACCGAGCGTCCCGACACCGACGCCGACGCAGACGCCTGGGCAACGGCGTGCGAGGAGGACCTCAAGGCCGAGCAGGCCCGCCGCAGCGCGCAGTACGGGGCGCCGCCCGGTTCCGCGGCCGAGGAACTCCGCAAACTCTTCGACGTCGTCGCCGACAAGGTCACCGCCTTCCAGACGTCGCTGCCCGGCATGGCCGCACAGAACGCCGTGCAGCAGTTCGTGAACCAGGCGAAGGCCGCCGTGGAGCCCGTCATCGAGCGAAACCCGCAGGTCTTCGACCATCTCGCGGCCGCCGGGGGCGAGCTCCTGGCCGCCTACCGCTCCGCCGTGGAGAACCAGGAGCGCCGCTGGACCCAGCGCTCCCACACCGCCAAGGACACCGACGACCCCCGCGACGACGGGCCCGGGCCGAGCGAGCACATCGACCTGGACTGACCAGCGTGTGCCCGCCCTCGGGTACGGTTGGCCGTAGCGGGGCTCGACCGAATACTGAGGGACACATGGGACTCACCATCGGCGTCGACATCGGCGGCACGAAGATCGCAGCGGGCGTGGTCGACGAAGAGGGCGCCATTCTCGAGACGCACACCGTGCCCACCCCGTCGACTCCCGAGGGCATCGTGGACGCGATCTGCGCGGCCGTCGCGGGAGCCGGCCAGGGGCACGACATCGAGGCCGTCGGCATCGGTGCGGCCGGATACGTCGACGACAAGCGCGCCACCGTCCTGTTCGCGCCCAACATCGACTGGCGCCACGAACCGCTGAAGGACAAGGTCGAACAGCGCGTCGGCCTCCCCGTCGTCGTCGAGAACGACGCCAACGCGGCGGCCTGGGGCGAGTACCGCTTCGGCGCCGGCCAGGGCCACGAGGACGTCATCTGCATCACCCTCGGCACCGGCCTCGGCGGCGGCATCATCATCGGCAACAAGCTGCGCCGCGGGCGCTTCGGCGTCGCCGCGGAGTTCGGCCACATCCGCGTCGTCCCCGACGGTCTGCTGTGCGGCTGCGGCAGCCAGGGCTGCTGGGAGCAGTACGCGTCGGGCCGCGCTCTCGTGCGCTACGCGAAGCAGCGCGCCAATGCCACCCCGGAGAACGCGACCGTCCTGCTCGGTCTCGGCGACGGCACGATCGCGGGCATCGAGGGCAAGCACATCAGCCAGGCCGCCCGGCAGGGCTGCCCGGTCGCCGTCGACTCCTTCCGTGAGCTGGCGCGCTGGGCGGGCGCGGGTCTGGCCGACCTGGCCTCGCTGTTCGACCCGTCGGCCTTCATCGTGGGCGGCGGTGTCTCGGACGAGGGCGACCTGGTGCTCGACCCGATCCGCAAGTCCTTCCGCCGCTGGCTCATCGGCGGCCAGTGGCGTCCGCACGCCCAGGTCCTCGCCGCCCAACTGGGCGGCAAGGCGGGCCTGGTGGGCGCGGCCGACCTGGCCCGCCAGGGCTGAGCCCGTACGGCCATGTGCCCGTCGCGTCCTCGTGGGATTGCGGCGGGCACCGTCGTATCTTGATCCACATGGCCATCAGCATGCTGCCCGCCCTTCCCAACTCCCGTACCGAACCGGACGGTTCGGCCGTGATCCGGGCGCTGAGCTACAACATCCGGTCGATGCGCGACGACGAGGAGGCACTGGCCCGGGTCATCCGCGCCTGCGAGCCGGACCTCGTCCTCGTCCAGGAGGCCCCGCGCTTCTTCCGCTGGCGCAAGCACGCGGCGCGGCTCGCCGCCAGGACGGATCTGGTGATGCTGTCCGGCGGCGCGACGGCCGCCGGGCCGCTGCTGCTGTGCTCGCTGCGGGCGACCGTGGAACGCACCGAGGACGTCCTGCTGCCGCTGACCCCGGGCCGGCACCGGCGCGGCTTCGCCACGGCGGTCGTCCGGTTCGCGGGGGCCCGGCTGGGGGTGGTCAGCTGCCACCTGAGCCTGCAGACGGACGAGCGCTACGCCCAGGCGGGGATGCTGCTGGACCGGCTGGCCGCGATGGGCACGCCGCACGCGGTCGCCGCGGGCGACATCAACGAAAGCCCCGGCGGCCGGAGCTTCGGCCGCCTCGCCGGCTCGCTGCAGGACTGCTGGGCGGTGCGCCCCTGGGGCGACGAACACACGTCGACGCCGGCGGATCCGCACCAGCGGATCGACGCGATCTTCGCGACGCGGGGGGTGGAGGTGCTGGGCTGCGGCGTCCCCCGGGGCCTGCCCGGCGTGACGGACCCGGACCTCCGAGCGGCTTCGGACCACCTCCCGGTCCTGGCGGCCCTGCGGGTGCCGGCGTCGTAGGCCCCGGGGCGCGGTGCCCTGGCGTGCGCGTGCTGCCCGAGGTCCCGAACCGGGGGCTCCGCCCCCGGCCTCCGCGCCTCAATCTCCCCCTACGGCCTGGCGGCCGTGGGAGGTGCTGCCCCCAGCGGGGCTGCATGGCAGCCCGTCCGGCGATTGAGGACACCGCGCGAAGCGCGGTACGGGGTCCGGGGCTTGCCCCGGTTACGGGAAGGGGCGGGGTGGGGGACGCCCGCCGCAGGCGCCGCGCACCCCGCCCAGGCCCATGCCGCCGGGTCGAGCAACGGGCCTCCGAACGCCTCACCGCGCGCAGCGCGGTACCGGGTCCGGGCGGAGCCCGTTACGGGACAGGGGCTACCGCACACGGCCGCCAGGCCGAAACGCCCCCGTCACACCACCGCGCCCCGCCCCGGGTCGTCCTGGTCGTCGTCGTCGCCCGACGACATCCGCGCCACCAGCGTCGCGAACCCGCCCAGAAAGCCTCCGATGCACAGCGTCGTCAGCCACCATGTCATGTCCCACTGCAGCAGGACCGCGACGAGCATCAGCACCGGGCCGCCCACCACCGCCAGCCACGCGAACTTCGCCGTGACGTCCGCCTCCGGAAGCGGCGGCGGCTCCGGCGGGACGAAGTGGCCCTCGTCGCTCTCGTCGAGGTCGTCGTCTCTCGGCTCGGGGACCTGGTAGTCGCGGGGGCCGCCGCCCCCGACCTCCGGAGCGAACGTGACCGAGCTGCCCAGCGCGGGCTTGTCGTCGGCAGGGTCCTCCGGAGGCCGTGACGACGGCGACTCGTTCACCCCGCTCTCCAGGCCCGCCAGGTCCTCGACGGACTTGAAGGGCTTGGCGCCCGGCGGGTCCGCCGGCTCCTCGCCGTACCCCGCGACGATGGCCGCCCACGCGGCCTCCTCGTCTATCGGCTGCGGCTCGCGGTCCGCATCGTGCTGCTCAGCCACCGGTCGTGCTCCCTCCCAGGGACTCCGTCGCGGGGGACCCCGTGGTCCCGGCCTCCGGAGCGAGCCGGCCGATGAACGCGTAACTCTCCTCGAAGATCCGCTCCGCATCATGGTCCAACGTCGCCACGTGGTAGCTCTGTTCCAGCAGGATCTCCGTGACGTCCGTCGACGAGACGCGGCTCAGGATCCGCGCCGAGTCCGCGGCCGGCACCACATGGTCGTCGGGGCTGTGCATCAGCAGCATCGGCTGGGTGACCTGCGGCAGCTCGCCGTCCACGAGCCGGAAGAACTGCCGCACCGAGTGCGCGGCGTGCAGCGGCACCCGGTCGTACCCCACCTCCTGCACGCCCGGCTTGGCGATGTCGCTGGTCAGGCCCTTCGTGGACGGCACGAGGTGGCGCACCACGGGCAGCAGCGACGCCATCGCGCCGTGCACCTTGTTCGCCGGGTTGACCAGCGCGATGCCGCGGACCGCGTCCCCGTGCTTGGCGGCCAGGCGCAGGGTGAGCGCGCCGCCCATGGAGAGGCCGAAGACGAAGACGCGGCCGCACCGCTCCAGCAGGGAGCGCAGCTCGCGGTCCACCTCCGCGTACCAGTCCTGCCAGCCGGTCACCTGCATGTCCTGCCAGCGTGTGCCGTGTCCCGGCAGCAGCGGCAGGGACACCGTGAGCCCGCGCTCCGCCAGGTACTCGGCCCAGGGGCGCAGCGACTGCGGGCAACCGGTGAATCCATGACAGAGAAGGACGCCGACCTCGCCGCCTTCGTGGCGGAAAGGCTCGGCTCCAGGAAGGACCGGCACCGGGGTCTCCTGTTCGTGAGGTGTGCACGTGAGTTGGACGAGGGGCGCGTGTGAGGCCCGCAGGTGTACTTCACGGTACGCGACCGGACCGACACCGACCAGGGCCGTCACCGCGCGAGCGGCACCGGAACGGAGGACGGGGGGTCACCAGGGGTTAAGGTCTGTTCGAGAACACACGGGAGGATTTCGAGTTGATCTACGGTGCCATGAAGTTCTCCATCGGGGGATCGCTGAAGCTCGCCTTCAGGCCCTGGGTGGAGGGCCTGGAGAACATTCCGGCCGAGGGCCCCGCGATCCTCGCGAGCAACCACCTGTCCTTCTCGGACTCGTTCTTCCTCCCTGCCGTGCTCGACCGCAAGGTCACCTTCATCGCCAAGGCGGAGTACTTCACCTCGCCCGGCGTCAAGGGCAGGCTGACCGCCGCCTTCTTCAAGGGCGTGGGCCAGCTCCCCGTGGACCGCTCCGGCGCCCGCGGCGCGGGCGAGGCGGCGATCAAGGCCGGGATCGACGTCATCGAGTCCGGCGGTCTGTTCGGCATCTACCCGGAGGGCACCCGCTCCCCGGACGGCCGGCTCTACCGCGGCAAGCCCGGCGGGCTCGCGCGCGTGGCGCTGGCGACCGGCGCGCCCGTGATCCCGGTCGCGATGATCGACACGGAGAAGATCCAGCCGCCCGGCAAGATCGTCCCCAAGCTGATGCGCCCGGGCATCCGGATCGGCAGGCCGCTGGACTTCAGCCGGTACTACGGCATGGAGGGCGACCGCTTCATCCTGCGCTCGGTGACCGACGAGGTCATGTACGAGATCATGAAGCTGTCCGGCCAGGAGTACGTCGACATCTACGCGGCGGCCGCCAAGCGGCAGATCGCCGACGCGGAGAAGGCCGAGAAGGCCGCCAGGGCCGAGGCGGAGAAGGCGAAGAAGGCGCAGCGTCCGGCGGCCTAGCCGACCGGACACGGCTTCAGGGGTGGGGGAGATGGCCAGGCGCGAGCGCGTCGTACGGATGTCGGTCGAGCTGCCGCTGTGGCGTGCGCTGGCCGGCTACCGCGTCCTGACGATGGTCTACGCGGTGCTGCTGTTCGTGTTCCAGCAGGACAAGTTCGAACGCCCCGCCGTCGCGGTCGGCTTCCTCGCCGTGATGGTCGTCTGGACCCTCGCCACGCTGCCCAAGGTGTCGAACGCGGCCCGCTGCACGCGTGGATTCCTGATCGCGGATCTCACCCTCGCGCTGACCGGCATCCTGCTCACCCCGCTGGCCGACGCCCAGGCGCAGACGCAGGACGGCCCGACGCTGCCGTCGATATGGACGGCGGGCTCCGTCCTCGCCTTCGCCATCAAGGGCGGCTGGCGCTGGGCGGGGTTCGCCTCCTCACTGGTCGCCGTTGCCAACATCATCGAGCGCGGCCAGCCCAGCCGGGACACCTTCCACAACGTGCTGCTCGTCTGGGTCGCCTCCATCGCCATCGGCTACGTCGTCGAGGTCGCCCGCGCCTCCGAGCGCACCCTCGCCCGCGCCCTGGAGATCGAGGCCGCGACCCGCGAGCGCGAGCGGCTGGCACGCGACATCCACGACAGCGTGCTCCAGGTGCTGGCGATGGTGCAGCGGCGCGGCACCGCGCTCGGCGGCGAGGCCGCCGAGCTGGGCCGGATGGCGGGCGAGCAGGAGGTCGCCCTGCGCAGCCTGGTCGCGGGCGGCCTGCTCCCGCCGCCGCGTTCCGTGGCGGACGGTGCTCCGTCGAACGGGAGCGCCGGTCCCGCGGACGACGCGGCGCCGGCCGGTGGCGGCGCCCGCACCGCCCTGGCCGGCCGCCTCCCCGAGGAGCCGGACGAGCCGTGCGACGTGCGGACGCTGCTCGCTTCCTTCGTGAGCTCGCGCGTGACGCTCTCGGAGCCGGGCGCCCCGGTGCTGCTTCCCGCCCACGCGGCGGCGGAGGTCGCGGCGGCCACCGGCGCCGCTCTGGACAATGTGCGCCTGCACGCCGGGGCGGACGCCCAGGCGTGGATCCTGGTCGAGGACTGGCCGGACGAGGTGATCGTCACGGTCCGGGACGACGGCCCCGGCATCCCGGAGGGCAGGCTCGCGCAGGCCGAGGGGGAGGGACGGATGGGAGTGGCCCTGTCCATCCGCGGCCGGCTGCGGGACCTGGGCGGCACGGCCGAGCTGGTCTCGGTCCCGGGGCAGGGCACGGAAGTCGAGTTGAGAATCCCACGGGGGAAGGCGGAGAAATGACCGGAGAACAGCCGATCAAGGTGATGGTCGTCGATGACCATCCGATGTGGCGGGACGCGGTCGCGCGCGATCTGGCGACGGCCGGGTTCGACGTGGTCGCCACGGCCGGGGACGGCGCGCAGGCCGTGCGCCGCGCCAAGGCCGCCGCTCCCGACGTCCTCGTCCTCGACCTCAACCTGCCCGAGCTGCCCGGCGTGCAGGTGTGCAAGGAGCTCGTCGCGGCCCTGCCCGGGCTGCGGGTGCTGGTGCTGTCCGCGAGCGGAGAGCACGCCGACGTCCTCGAGGCGGTCAAGTCCGGCGCCACCGGCTACCTGCTGAAGTCGGCGAGCACCGAGGAGCTGACGGACGCCGTGGGCCGCACCGCCGCGGGCGACCCCGTCTTCACACCGGGCCTCGCCGGTCTCGTCCTCGGTGAGTACCGCCGCCTCGCCTCCGACCCCGCCCCCTCACCGGGCGCCGACGCCCCGAAGGCCCCGCAGCTGACCGACCGGGAGACCGAGGTGCTCAGGCTGGTCGCCAAGGGGCTGTCGTACAAGCAGATCGCCGAACGCCTCGTCATCTCGCACCGCACCGTGCAGAACCACGTGCAGAACACCCTCGGCAAGCTCCAGCTGCACAACCGTGTGGAGCTCGTGCGGTACGCGATCGAGGCCGGTCTCGACGACGCCTGAGTCACCGTCACCCCCGCCGTGCTACCCGTACGAGTGAATGCCCGCCCTCAACCTCCCCGAGAAGCACAGGAATTGACCGTTCGCCCCATCCCTGAGTGACCTGGATCACCATTAGCGTGGCGATCGTAGGGCCCATCCCAGGCGAAGGGAAGTTCCATGCGTGTCGGAGTACTGACCGGAGGCGGCGACTGCCCCGGCCTCAACGCGGTCATCCGCGGCCTCGTCCGCAAGGGCGTCCAGGAGTACGCGTACGAGTTCGTCGGCTACCGCGACGGCTGGCGCGGACCGCTCGACGGCGACCACGTCCCGCTCGACATCCCCTCCGTCCGGGGCATCCTGCCCCGCGGCGGCACCATCCTCGGCTCCTCGCGCACCAACCCGTTCAAGGAAGAGACCGGCATCCGCCGCATCAAGGAGAACCTCGCCAAGCACGAGGTCGACGCGCTCGTCGCGATCGGCGGCGAGGACACGCTCGGCGTCGCGGCTCGGCTGTACGAGGAGTACGGCGTCAAGTGCGTCGGCGTGCCCAAGACCATCGACAACGACCTGTCCGCCACCGACTACACCTTCGGGTTCGACACGGCCGTCGGCATCGCCACCGAGGCCATCGACCGGCTGCACACCACGGCCGAGTCCCACATGCGCGTCCTGGTGGTCGAGGTGATGGGCCGGCACGCAGGCTGGATCGCCCTGCACTCCGGTCTCGCGGGCGGGGCGAACGTCATCCTCATCCCCGAGCAGCGCTTCGACGTCGACCAGGTCTGCGCCTGGGTGACCTCGCGTTTCCGGGCCAGCTACGCCCCCATCGTGGTCGTCGCCGAGGGAGCCATGCCCAAGGACGGCGACGCGGTCCTCAAGGACGGCTCGCTCGACTCCTTCGGCCACGTCCGGCTCTCCGGCGTGGGGGAGTGGCTGGCGAAGGAGATCGAGCGCCGTACGGGCAAGGAGGCCCGCACCACCGTCCTCGGCCACGTCCAGCGCGGCGGCACCCCGAGCGCCTTCGACCGCTGGCTCGCCACCCGGTTCGGGCTGCACGCCATCGACGCGGTGCGGGACGGCGACTACGGAAAGATGGTCGCGCTGCGCGGCACCGACATCGTGCGGGTGCCGATCGCCGAGGCGACCGCCAAGCTCAAGACGGTCGACCCGGCGCTCTACGAGGAGGTCGGCGTCTTCTTCGGCTGAGCCCCCGCCGGACCGGGCGCCGCGAGGGCGGACGCGTCCCCGCGGCGCCGCCGGCCGCTCAGGCCAGGTGGGCCGGGACCGCCGAGAGCAGTTCGGTGACGAGGGAGGCGCCGTCGAGCGTCAGCACCGACTCCGGGTGGAACTGCACCGACGCGAACCGCGGTGCTCGCAGGGCGTGCACGTCCCCCGTCGCCGTGTCCCTGGCGACCTCGACCCCGCGGTCGGCGAGCAGGGCCGCCGCGCCCGCCTCGTCGCAGCGCGCGGTGAAGCTGTTGTAGAAGCCGACCGTCTCCGTCCGTCCGAAGAAGTCGATCCGCTCCTGAGCGCCCTGGTACGGCTCGTCCTTGCGGACGATGTCCAGACCCAGCTCGGCCGCGATCAGCTCGTGCCCGAGGCACACCCCGAGCAGGAAGGTGTGGTCCGAAGGACCTCGATGAGGGGCGGTGGTCGGGTGACGGGCGGGCCCGTCCCGGTGCCCGCGCAGCAGATCGGAGGCGAGCTGCCGCATCAGCCGCATCTTCGGGTCGCCCGCGTCGGCGGGATCGCCGGGGCCCGGCCCCAGCACCACCGGCCCCCGGTGACCGAGCACCCGCTCCCGCAGGCCCGGCTCGTCGTACCGGCGCACCGACACCTCCAGGCCCGAGGAGCGCAGCAGGTGCGCCAGCATCGACGTGAACGTGTCCTCGCCGTCGACGACCAGGGCATGCCCGGACAGCCGCGCGGAGCCTCCCCGGGCTCTCCGCGCGGGGGATGCCCCGTCCTGCATCCGCAGCCAGAAGGGCGCCAGGTCCGCCCGCCGTGCGTCCAGCGCCGCCCGTACACGCGGGTCGTCGGCGAGCCGGGGCCGCGCGGCCGGTTCCTCGGCGCGCCCCGGCACCGCCCCCAGGGCGGCCAGCACGGCCGCCGCCTTGGCGTGCGTCTCGGCCACCTCGCCCAGCGGGTCCGAGTGCCGTACGAGCGTGGCCCCGACCGGGACCCGCAGAGCTCCTCCCGGGTCGATGTCGGCGGTGCGGATCAGGATCGGCGAGTCGAGGGTCTGCGCGCCCGTCCCGTCCCGGCCGATCAGCGCCAGCGCGCCCGCGTAGTACCCTCGGCCGCCCACTTCGTGGCGCTCGATGACCCGGCACGCGTTCTGCACCGGCGAACCCGTGACCGTGGCCGCGAACATCGTCTCCTTCAGCACCTCGCGCACATCGAGGGACGAACGCCCACGCAACTCGTACTCGGTGTGGGCGAGATGGGCCATCTCCTTGAGCCGCGGCCCCACGACGACACCGCCCATGTCGCCGACGGTGCACATCATCTTCAGCTCCTCGTCGACGACCATGGACAGCTCCTCGCGCTCCTTGCGGTCGTCGAGGAAGCCGAGCAGCGCCTCGGCGCTCGGGCCCTCGGGCGGATACCGGAACGTGCCGCTGATCGGATTCATCACGACCGTCCCGCCCGCCCGTCTCCCACCACCACCCTCACACGAGAGCGCTTCGCGCTCGCCCCCCTCGCCGGTCATCCGCACATGCACCTCGGGGCTCGCGCCCACCAGGGTCCGGGTGCCCGTGTGGACGACGAAGGTCCAGTACGCGCCCCGCTCACCGGCCAGCAGACGCCGGAACAGGGCCAGGGCGTCGGCGCGAGAGAAGCCGGGGATCCGTCCGGTGAAGGTGCGGCGGATCACGAAGTTCGCGCCCTCGCCCTGCCCGATCTCGTCCTCGATCACCCGGCGCACGATGTCCGCGTACTCCTCGTCGCCGACGTCGAAGGCCCCGCCCTCGACCCGTACGGAGTGCGCGGGGAGCGCCGCGAGGACCTCGTCCAGCGCGAGCTCGTGGCTCTCGTCGGCGACCAGCACGGTGAGCGGCGTCCCGTCGTCGCGTACGTCGAAGCCGCGCTCCGCGATCTGACGGAAGGGGACCAGCGCGAGTGCGGGGCGCTCGCCCCCGGGGAGAGCGGCGAGGCGTTCGACGTCGTGGACGTCCCCGACCAGCATCTCGACGGTGCCGTGGTCACGGCCGGGAGTACGGCGGTGCAGCAGGGCGAACGGCGGGCAGTCGTCGTCCAGGAGCCGGCTGATGAGGCTGTCGGTCATGCGGGGTTCCTTCCGGGTGGGAGAGGAACGGCCGCCGGTCCGCAAACGCCGAAGGCCGCCCCTCGGGCGGCCTTCTCGATCCGGTGCTGCGCGCGATCAGGAGGTGGGCCGCCGATGTGCGGTCCACCACCAGTTCTGGATCTGCTGCGCGAACATGACGCCGACCCTAACGCATCCGCCCGCGGCGCCGCGGCACGTCCCACGATGAGGACGGCCGCCGCGCCGCGGGCGGGGTGCCTGTCGGATGCCGTACGGGTCAGATCAGCAGGTTGTAGATCTGCCAGCCGTCGCCGATCTTGGTCCGTGCGGCGAACGGGGCGGCCGGGTCGCCGGTGCCCTTGTACAGGTACAGGGCGCCCGCCGACTCGCGGGCGATCATGTCGGCCTTGCCGTCACCGGTGAGGTCCCCGGTGCCCGCGAGGGTGTTGAACCGTCCCCAGCCGTCGCCGATCTTCGTCCGTGCGGCGAACGGGACCGTCTCGCTGCCCGTGCCCTTGTACAGGTACAGCGCACCGGCGCCGTCGCGCGCGACGATGTCCTTCTTGCCGTCGGCGTTCAGGTCGCCCGTGCCGACCAGGGTGTTGAACTTGCCCCAGCCGTCGCCGACCTTGAGCTTCGTCAGGAACGGCACCGCCGGGTCGCCCGTGCCCCGGTACAGGTACATGCTGCCGGTCGAGCTCTGACGGGCGATCATGTCGGCCTTGCCGTCACCGGTCAGGTCACCGGTGCCGACGAGCAGGTTGAACTGCCCCCAGCCCGTCCCGACCTTGAGCTTCGTCAGGAACGGAGCGTTCTTGTTGCCGCTGCCCCGGTAGTACCAGAGCGTGCCGGAGGAGTCCCGGGCCACCATGTCGCCGGTCCCGTCGGCACGCAGGGTGTCGAGGTTGGTGAGGGTGTTGAACTGCTGCCAGCCACCGCCCACGCGGTACCGGGCGTAGAACGGCGCGGAGGCGCTGCCGGTGCCCTGGTACTGGTACAGGTTGCCGCCGGAGTCACGCCCGAGGACGTTGAACCGGGTGGTGCCGGCGTCGGGAGCGGTGGGCGTGGCCTCCGTGACCTGGGTCGACTTCACCCAGGCCAGGCGGTGGTTGTAGCGGATCGGGATGTAGGTGTCCGTCTTGCCGACGACCCGGACCTGCGAGGAACCGAAGTAGTCGTCACCGAGGACCATGTCGCCGGCCTTCGCGTAGGCCTGACCGGTCGCGACCGTGTACTTCGACAGGTAGTCCGGGTTGTCCGTGGGGGCCGCCTGACCGGTGCCGGTGTAGGCCGACGCCTCCGGGAAGGACCGCCCGTACAGCTTGGCTCCGGTGATGGGCTTCACGAGCGTTCCACCGGTGACAGGCGCCGTGTACTGGCCGCCGGGGTTGCGGAACCACGCCTTCTTTCCGCCGTACCAGATCGCGGTCCAGTCCTTCTGAGCCTCGGCGACGACGTAGGTGCCGCCGGCGACGACCTTGTTCCCCCAGTTCGGTCCTTCGGACCACAGGTACGTGGGGAAGTAGGGGTCGGTGATAGTGGCCGAGGACGTGGACGGCGACGTGTAGAGGTAGAGGAAGTTCGACGGGCGGGGGTCGACCGGCTTGGACGCGCCGCCGTAGGTCAGCGTGGGCTGGTTCGCCGTGGTGAACGGCGGCACGACACGCACCAGCTGGCCGGCCTTGAGCGGTCCGCCCGCGCCGCCGGCACCGGTGGGCGCGCCCATCAGCGACATGTAGTGGTTCCAGTCCCAGTACGGACCGGCGTCCCAGTGCATGCCGGCGACCTTGGCGTCCAGCTGTCCCGGCACCTCGTCGTGGCCGATGATGTGCTCACGGTCGATCGGGACGCCGTACTTGGCCGCCAGGAACTTCACCAGGGCCGCGGAGGACTCGTACTGGGGCTCCGTGTACCAGCTGCCCGCCTTGATGGCGTAGCCCTCGTGCTCGATGCCGATGTCGTGCATGTTCGCGGTCCAGTTGCCCGCGTGCCAGGCGATGTTCTTGTTCTCGACCATCTGGGTGACCAGACCGTCGGAGGCGCGGATCAGGTAGTGCGCACTGCCCCTGGCCGTGGAGCTCTGGAAGGTGCTGATGGTGCCGGCGTAGCTGCCCTCGGTGTCGTGGACGACGATCCGGCGGATGTCGAAGCCGTTCACCGCGCGGCTCGCCAGCGTGTAGTTGCGCTGGCCGGTGCTCGGGACCTCGGCAGGGATGTAGTTGCAGTTCAGGCCGGCCGGGCACTCGGGCGTCGGAGTCGCCGTCGTGCTCACGGTCGTCGCCAGTGGCAGTCTCGACGGCTTGACCGGGTTCACGGTCGGGTCGGCCGGCAGGGTGACCTGCTGGCCGTCCGTCGTGAGCCTCTGCTCACCCTTCCGGATCGACTCGAAGACGCGCTTCGCGAACAGGTCGGCGCCCTTCTTGTCGGGCGACTGGCTGTAGCGCGCCACAGCCGCGTACCACTCGTCGGCGTCTTCGGGCAGGTCGCCCGTGGCCTCCTTCTGGTACTCGGCGAGCAGCGCGGCGCCCGCGCGGATGCTCTCGCCGGCGTCCGCCTTCACGGACTCCTCGGAGCTGTCGATCAGCTCGGCGGCCTCGTCCAGCGTGTGCAGACGGGGGTCGTCGGTGTCGACCGTCTCCTTCGGCAGGGCCGCCAGCGCCTTCTCGGCGTCGAAGGTCTTCTCGATCTCCGGGTTGCCGCTCGCGTTCAGGTGCGCCAGGCGCTCCTTGGCGTCGTGCTGCTCGACGTCCCCCGGCTGGACACTGGTCAGCCCCATGACGTTGTACGCGCCGGTGACGCTCGGCTCGCCGCGGTGCGACTCCCAGCGCGTCTGCCGGTACGAGACCGCCATCAGCACGCTCTGGGGAACGTCGAACTCCTCGGCGGCCTGGGCGAACTCCGCCTGGAGCTGGGCCCCCGGTGCCACCGCCGCCGTCTCGCCGTCTCCGCCCAGCAGATCCGGCGACGCGACGGCGACCGTGCCGGCGACGGCCGACGCCACGACGGCGGCGGCCACTCCGTACAGGATCGATCGTTTCTTACGGTTTCTCCGATGTCTCGGATTCACGCCCCACCCCTGTTCAAGGCCCACCCCTGCAGGCTCCGAAGTGATGGCGACCGTGGCTCCCCGCCCGGTCGCAAGCGCCTGAGGCTAACACCGGGGCATGACAACGATGGACCCGGGGCGTCTCATCTGCTGAGCGGCGACATGGACAGCGCTCCCGACCCCGTACTGTTGACGACGTGACCGTGAACGCTAAGACCACCGCTACCGGTGGCAACACCTGGCGAAACCTGCCCGCGGCGCAGCAGCCCGAGTACCCCGATGCCGAGGCTCTGCGCGATGTGATCGCGGACCTCGAGTCGTATCCGCCGCTCGTCTTCGCGGGCGAGTGCGACCAGCTGCGCGCCCGGATGGGAGCTGTCGCCAAGGGCGAGGCGTTCCTGCTCCAGGGTGGCGACTGCGCCGAGGCCTTCGACGCCGTGTCCGCCGACCACATCCGCAACAAGCTCAAGACCCTGCTCCAGATGGGCGCCGTGCTGACGTACGCCGCCTCCGTGCCGGTCGTCAAGGTCGGCCGGATCGCCGGCCAGTACTCCAAGCCCCGCTCCAAGCCGACCGAGACCCGCGACGGCGTCACCCTGCCCACTTACCGGGGCGACTCCGTCAACGGCTTCGACTTCACCGAGGCGGCCCGGATCCCGGACCCGGAGCGGCTCAAGCGCATGTACCAGGCGTCCGCGTCGACGCTGAACCTCGTGCGCGCCTTCACCACCGGCGGCTACGCCGACCTGCGCCAGGTGCACGCCTGGAACCAGGACTTCGTGAAGTCGTCGCCGTCGGGCCAGCGCTACGAGCAGCTCGCCCGCGAGATCGACAACGCGCTGAACTTCATGAAGGCCTGTGGCACCGACCCGGCGGAATTCCGCACGGTCGAGTTCTACGCCTCCCACGAGGCGCTGCTGCTGGACTACGAGTCAGCGCTGACCAGGGTCGACTCCCGGACCGGGCAGCTGTACGACACCTCGGGCCACATGGTCTGGATCGGTGAGCGCACCCGCCAGCTGGACGGGGCGCACATCGAGTTCGCGTCGAAGATCCGCAACCCGATCGGCATCAAGCTCGGCCCGACGACGACGGTCGACGAGGCGCTGACGTACATCGACCGCCTGGACCCGGAGCGCGAGCCCGGCCGGCTGACGTTCATCGTCCGCATGGGCGCCGACAAGGTCCGCGACAAGCTTCCCGAGCTGGTCGAGAAGGTGACCGCGTCGGGCGCGACCGTGGCCTGGGTGACCGACCCGATGCACGGCAACACCTTCGAGGCGGCGTCCGGCCACAAGACCCGGCGCTTCGACGACGTGCTCGACGAGGTCAAGGGCTTCTTCGAGGTCCACAAGGCGCTCGGCACCCACCCGGGCGGCATCCACGTCGAGCTCACCGGCGACGACGTCACCGAGTGCGTGGGCGGCGGCGACGAGATCTTCGTCGACGACCTGCACCAGCGCTACGAGACGGCGTGCGACCCGCGGCTCAACCGCAGCCAGTCCCTGGACCTGGCGTTCCTGGTGGCGGAGATGTACCGCGACCAGTAGTGACGGCCTGACGACGGTGGGGCGCGGATCGATGTGATCCGCGCCCCACCGTCGTATCCCGGGCTTTTGCGACCCGCGGGCGGCGGGTAAGGTTAGGTTAGCCTCACCGATCAATCGGGACGGCGCCCCTTATCGATCCCGTTCGATCCCCGGGAGGTGAACCGCGTGTACGTCTGCTCGTGCTTCGGCATCACGGAGAAGCAGGTCAAGGAACACGCGGAGGCCGGTGCCTGCACCCCCCGCCAGATTGCGTCCGTGTCGAAGGCCGGGACGGACTGCGGTTCGTGCGTGCGCCGGATACAGGGGCTGCTCGGCCGCGGGGCGTGCCCCCGCCGCGAACTGCTGGAGAACGGCAGCAGTGCCGCCGTGCTGGCCGCCGATCCGACGGCCGGGACCCGTCCCGCTCTCGACGAGGCCGCCTGAGTCTGGCCGGGCCCGCGCGCGGGTGTGCGCGGACACCGTCCTCAGCTGTCCGGCTGCTCGATCAGCTGGGCGATGTAGAGCGACTCACCGAGCTTCTCGACCAGCTCCAGCTGGGTGTCGAGGTAGTCGATGTGGTGCTCCTCGTCCGCGAGGATCGACTCGAAGATGTTCGCCGAGGTGATGTCGCCCTTGGTGCGCATGACCTCGATGCCCCGCTTGAGGCGGTCGATCGCCTCGACCTCGATCTGCCGGTCGGCCTGGAACATCTCGGTGACCGACTGCCCGATCCGCACGTGGAACAGGCGCTGGTAGTTCGGCAGGCCCTCCAGGAAGAGGATGCGGTCGGTGAGGACCTCGGCGTGCTTCATCTCGTCGAAGGACTCGGCCCGGGTGTACTTGGCGAGCTTCGTCCAACCGAAGTTCTCCTGCATCTTCGCGTGCAGGAAGTACTGGTTGATCGCGGTCAATTCGGCAGTCAGCTGCTCGTTGAGAAACTCGATGACCTCGGGGTCGCCCTGCATCGCAGAGGCTCCTTCCGCGCGTATGACTGGGCAGGTGCGCGCATCCTTGCATCGCGGCAAGGGGTCGTCCAGTAAGTGCCTCCTTAGTAGGAGTTGCCCGAATCGGCCCAGACCTGGTCATGACCACCCCTCCCGGTCTGTCACCATTGGAGGCATGGGTCAGCCGGAGAGCCGGGAATACCGCGCACCAGAGGAGTCCGAGCTTCCGCCGGGACAGCGACTGCAGCGCGGCTGGCCGGTCACCCACTACGGCCCCGTCCCCAAGTTCAAGCCGGACCGCTGGGAGTTCAGGGTCTTCGGCGCCACCGCGGACGGCGACAAGCGCTGCTGGAACCATGAGGAGTTCTCGGCGCTGCCCTTCTGTACCGTCGTGGGCGATCTGCACTGCGTGACGAAGTTCAGCATGCTGGCGGCCGAATGGGGGGGTGTGTCCGCCCGTACGATCGTGGAGCTCGCCCCGCCGGCGCCTGCCGTCACCCATGTCATGGTCTGGGCCGAGTACGGCTTCAGTGCGAATCTGCGGCTGTCCGACTTCGTCGCGGAACGCACGATCTTCGCCACGCACAAGGACGGTGAGCTCCTCACCGCCGAACACGGCTTCCCGCTGCGGCTCGTCGTGCCGCACCTGTACGCCTGGAAGGGGCCCAAATGGGTCCGTGGCGTGGAGTACATGACCGCCGACCGCCGCGGCTTCTGGGAGGAGCGCGGCTATCACAACGTCGGCGACCCCTGGAAGGAACAGCGCTACTCCTACCAGGAGGAACCGGGAGACGGCCCCGAGTTCTGAGGACTCGGGGCCGTCCCGGACGCTGCGGGGCGGCGGCGTCAGTGGTGGTACTGGTGGACCACCGCGTGGCCCTTGCCGCGGCCGATCATCCACTTGTTCACGGGGGTCGTGACCAGGAAGGCGATCAGGAACGCGAAGGCGAGCGCGCCCCAGAACAGTCCGTCCGCCAGGTGGGCGTCCATCGCGCCGGGCACCAGCAGCAGGACGCCGTTGTCGACGATCTCCATGACGGTGATGGACAGCGTGTCGGCGGCCAGCGCCACGCCGATCGCGGCCTTCAGGCCCAGACCCGCGCGCACGACGGCCCACAGGGTGAGCGAGTAGCCGAAGAAGAAGGCCAGGACGATGGCCAGCGCCATGGTGGGGGCGTTCCCCCAGCCCAGGGACGTACCGATGATCATGCCGAGGACCTCGCCGATGGCGCACCCCGTGAGGCAGTGCAGCGTGGCCTTGGCCGCCATGGACCAGCTGACCTTGCCGCCGCCGTGGTGGGCGTGAGCGGACTGGTCGTGCCCGTGGTGGGCGCCGTGCGGGTCCTGGGCGGCCCGGCCGTGGGCCGCGTGGTCGTGCCCGGTGCGGTGTGCGTGCGTCTCGTGCTTCATGGCGATGCCCCCAACGTCAGGTAGCGGTTCCTGCCGACAGCAACAACCGTATACCCCCCAGGGGTATTCCTCAATGGCTCGCCGGAGAGCCGTCAGCGAAGTTTCTTCAGCAGCGCCACGTCCGCCGCGTGCCCCTCCTTGCCGCCCGGTGTCTCGATGATCAGCGGCACACCGTCGGTGGCGGGATGGGCCATGAGCTCGCGGAACGGCTCCTCGCCGATGTGTCCCGCGCCAATGTTCGCGTGACGGTCCTTGTGTGCCCCCACCACATCCTTCGAATCATTGGCGTGGATCAGCCTCAGCCGGCCCTCCCCGACCGTCGCCACGAGCTCGTCCAGCGTCCGCGCCACGCCCTGCGGAGCGGCCAGATCATGCCCCGCCGCGAAGATGTGGCAGGTGTCCAGGCAGACCCCCAGCCTGGGGTGTGCGTCGAGCGCCTCGAAGTAGGGTCCGAAGTCCGAGGCCAGGTAGCAGAGCGACGAGCCCTGGCCCGCCGTGGACTCCAGCAGCAGGTACGGGTCGTCCTCGTGCGTCAGCTCGTCCAGCAACGGCAGCATCCGCTCCCGCACCTGCGCCAGGGCCACCTCGCGGCTGCGGCCTCCCCCGTGGCCTCCGGCACGGGAGGTGCCCCCAGTCGCCGAACCCGTGTGCACGACGACACCCCGGGCGCCGATCTGCCGCGCCCGGCGCAGCGAGTGACGCAGCGAGATCACCGACTGTTCGACGGTGGCCTCGGTGTGCGAACCGAAATTGATCAGATACGGGGCGTGCACCCAGGCCGAGAGCCCGTCGGCAGCGCACTCCGCGCGGAACTTCTCGTCCTGCGCGGGATTCCCGACGGGCGTGGCCCAGCCCCGCGGATTGGCCACGAAGACCTGCACGGCCTCCGCCTCCAGTTCCCGCGCGTAGGCAAGGCCGGTCGTGGCCAGGCCGCCGGCCACGGGGACGTGGCCGCCGACGGGATTGCGCATGAGCACTTAGAGTCCCTTGATCTTGATGGTGACCGTGCTGCCCTCAGGGGCCTCGTCGCCGCCCGCCACCGACTGGCTCTCGACCGTTTCGCCGAGGAACGGGAAGCTCTTCTCCACGTCCACCACGAAGCCCGCCGCCTCCAGATCCGCGGTCGCGTCGTCGACGCTGTCGCCCACCACGTCCGGAACCTCGACCATCCTCGGTCCCTTGGACACCGTGAGCGTGATCGTGTCACCGGCGGCGAGCCGAGTGCCCTCGGCGGCGGACTGCCGCGCGACCGCACCCGCCTCGTGCGGCGAGTTGATCCGCCCGGCGGCCACCTTCACCTTCAGGTCGGCCTCTTCGAGCTCGGCGGTGGCGTCCTCCACGGAGTCCCCGGTGACGTCCGGGACGTCGATCGGCGCGCCCTTGCTGACCACGAGCGACACCGCGCTGTCCGGGCTGCGGCTGCTGCCCGGCTCCGGATCGGTGCTGATCACCGAGCCCTGGGGAATGGTGTCGTCGAACTCCCGGGTCACCACACCCGGCGCCAGGCCCGCCCTGCGCAGCTCGCGCTCCGCCTCGGCGAGCGGCCTGCCGGCGACCTCCGGCACCTTCACGATCTTCGGGCCGCGCGAGACGATCAGCGTGACCGAGCCGTTCCCACGGATGCGCTCGCCCGCGGCGGGATCACTGTTGATCACCGAGCCGCGGGGAACCGTCTCGCTGAAGTCGTGGCGGACCTTGCCCGCTTCGAGACCGGCCCGGTCGAGCTGCCGACGGGCGTCCTTCTCCGTCTTGCCGATCAGCGCCGGGACACGGGTGAACTGGCCGGAGTTGATGTACCAGACGCCCGCGCCGATGCCGAGGAACGCGACGACGGCGACGACCAGGGCGAGCACGCCGCGGCGGGCGAGCGGGCCTCTTGCGGGACCGGGCCTCTCGGGCGGCCGCGCGGAGGGCGGCGGCATGGTCAGCCGCGCGGTGTGGTGGACTTCGGGCTCCTCGCGGGGCAGCGCGCGGAGGATCACGTCCGTAGGCGCGTCGTCCGGGGCGGTGTCCGCGGGGGCGCCCTCGCCGCGGGCCTGTGGCGGCACCGCGTCCAGCTGCTCGTCACCGAGCGCGGCACGCGCCTCACGGGCCTGCGCCAGGAGCGCGACAGCGTCATGCGGCCGGATGTCGGGGTTGCGGGCGGTCGCGCTCGCCACGAGGTCGTCGAGCTCGACGGCGAGGCCCGGCACGAGGGCGGACGGAGCGGGGACGTCCTCGTTCAGGTGCTGGTAGAGCACCTGGGCAGGGGTGTCGCCGGAGTGCGGCTTGCCGCCCGTGAGCATCTCGTACAGCACGACACCGCACGCGTACACGTCGGCGCGGGTGTCGGCCGTGCCGTACTCGATCTGCTCGGGCGCGAGATACGAGACGGTGCCCAGCACGGTGCCGGAGGTGTTGGTGACCGAGCCGACCGCGCGGACCAGCCCGAAGTCGGCGACCTTGACCCGGCCGTCGTCCCCTATCAGGACGTTCTCGGGCTTCATGTCCCTGTGCACGAAACCGGCCCGGTGCGCGGCGCCGAGCGCGGCGAGCACGGGCTCCAGGATGTCGAGCGCGGCCCGCGGCTGGAGCGCGCCGCGCTCGCGCAGGACGTCGCGCAGGGTGCAGCCGGCGACGTACTCCATCGCCAGATAGACGTACGCGCCCTCGGCCCCCTGGTCGAAGACCCCGACGACATTGGGGTGCGCCAGCCGGGCCACGGACTTGGCCTCGCGGATGAACCGCTCCACGAACGTCGCGTCGGTGGCGAGCTCGGGGTGCATCACCTTGAGCGCGAGGACCCGGTCGAGCCGGGTGTCGACGGCCCGGTAGACCGTGGCCATGCCGCCGACGGCGATACGCGCGTCGACGCGATAGCGGCCGTCGAGCACCTGCCCGACGAGGGGGTCTGAGAGGGTCGTGTCCACTCGGCGATTCTACGAGGCGGGACCGTTCGCCCTGTCCGCGCCGGAACCGCTTGCAGCGCACCTGTGACGGTTGTCGTGAACCTGCAGGGACTTTCCCCACCCGCCCTCCCCTACGGCCTGGCGGCCGTGGGCGGTACCCCCATCCCGAACTGGGCAGGCCGCAGGCCCCCGCCACGCCTGCGGCCGTGCCCTCGATCTGCCCTTCGGCCTGGCGGCCGTCGGTACCCCGGCCCCGCATGGGGCGAGCCGCCCCCGACTGGGCCAAGCCGGCCCCGTACGGTCGGCGACCGTGCCCGCAACCTCTCCCTACGGCCTGCGGCCGTGGGCTATCCCGCCCCGCACGGCCGGGGGGTGCGCCCGGGCGGGTCGGCTTCGCGCGGCGAGATCCAGCTGCCTACGGCCTGCGGCCGTGGGCTATCCCGTCGTGCATGGTCAGCCCTCAGGCGCCGTACGGCCTGCGGCCGGGGGAGTGCGCCCGGACGGGCCGGCTTCGCGCGGCGAAATCCAGCCCCGCCGGCGCTTGAGCCCCGGTTCGGGAAGGGGCGGGGTGGGGAACATGCCCGCGCAGCGGACCACGCCCCCGCCGGGCGTGTGAGGCGCAGGGCCGGGGCGGACCCCAGAAGGGCGGCGGCCCCGCACCCCGCCGGACTCAGAACGCCGGGCGTTCCGGGTCCAGGGCCGCCCGGCCCTCCGCCGGCGACGACGCCTCCGCGAAGTGGCGGCGGGGGATGCGGCCCGCCCGGTGTGCCAGGCGGCCCGCCTCCACCGCGTGCCGCATCGCCTCCGCCATGAGCACCGGCTCCTGCGCCCGCGTCACCGCCGACGCCAGCATCACCGCCGCGCAGCCCAGCTCCATCGCCAGCGCCGCGTCCGACGCCGTGCCCGCGCCCGCGTCCAGGATCACCGGGACGCCCGCCTGCTCGATGATCAGCTGGAAGTTGTGAGGGTTGCGGATGCCGAGCCCGGACCCGATCGGCGAGCCCAGCGGCATGATCGCCGCGCAGCCCACGTCCTCCAGCTTCCGCGCCAGCACCGGGTCGTCGTTGGTGTACGGCAGGACCGTGAAACCGTCGTCGACGAGCGTCTCGGCCGCCTCCAGCAGTTCCACGCCGTCCGGCAGCAGCGTGCGCTCGTCCGCGACGACCTCCAGCTTGATCCAGTCCGTGCCCAGCGCCTCCCGCGCGAGCCGCGCCGTCAGAACCGCCTCGCCGGCGGTGAAACAGCCGGCCGTGTTCGGCAGGACCTGGATGCCCAGCCTGGTCAGGACGGACAGGACGGAGCCCTGCACCGTGGGGTCGAGACGCCGCATCGCGACCGTGGTGAGTTCCGTGCCGCTCGCGATCAGTGAGCGTTCCAGGACGTCGAGGCTGGGCGCCCCGCCCGTACCCATGATCAGTCGCGAGGTGAAGGTGGTGCCGCCGATGGTGAGACGGTCGTCGGCCATGGCGCTCAGCCTCCCTGCACAGCGGTGAGGATCTCGACACGGTCGCCGTCGCCGAGCCGGGTGCCCGCCCACTGGCTGCGCGGGACGACGGTCTCGTTGACGGCGGCGGCCACGCCCGAGGGGGCCGCCGTGAGGGCCGCCACCACGATGTCCAGGGTGGTGCGGTCGGCGAGCTCGCGGGTCTCGCCGTTGACGGAGACGTTCATGCGGGCTGCTCCTGTCGTACGCGTGCGCCGGCGGGGGCGAACCGGCGGGGGCTGAACGGGCCGGCGAGGTCCGGTAGCCGCCCGCTGGTGAGCGCGTCGGCGAGCACATCGCCGGTCACGGGCGTGAGGAGCACGCCGTTGCGGTAGTGGCCGGTCGCGAGCAACAGCCCTGGCATCTCGGTGAATCCGAGAATCGGCGCGTTGTCGGGGGAGCCGGGGCGCAGCCCGGAGCGCGTCTCGGTCAGCGGCAGTTCGGTGATGCCGGGCACCAGCTCGTGCGCGTCCCGCAGCAGTTCGTACACGCCGCCGGCGGTGACGGTCGTGTCCCAGCCCAGCTCCTCGGTGGTCGCGCCGACCACGAGCTCGCCGTTCTCACGCGGCACCAGGTAGACGTGGCTGCCGCGCACCACCGCGCGCACCGTGCGGGACAGGAACGGCGCGTACGAGCCCGGCACCGTCAGCCGCAGGACCTGGCCCTTCACCGGCCGTACGGGAGGCAGGACGTCGTCCGGCACCCCGCCGAGGCGGCCGCTCAGGCTGCCGCCCGCCAGCACCACCTGGCCGGCGGCGACTTCCGTTCCGTCGTCCAGGACCGCACCCGCGGCGCGGTCGTGCACGACGACCAGCCGCTCCGCCCAGGCGCGGCGGAAGTCGACCCCGGCGCGCTCGCAGGCGACGACCAGCGCCGTGGCGAGCCGCCGCGGATCCACCTGGTGGTCCCCGTCGACGCGCAGACCGCCGCGGACCCCCGGCGCGAGCATGGGCTCCAGGCGGCGGCACTCGCGACCGGTCAGCCACTCCGACTCCAGGCCCGAACGGCGTTGCAGGGCGTGCAGTTCCCGCAGGTGCGCGCGGTCGTCGGCGTCGAGGGCGACGGCGAGAGTGCCGCACGCGCGGTAGCCCACCGACCGCCCACTCGCCGCCTCCAGCTCGGCGGCGAACGCCGGGTAGCGCCGGGCCGATTCGAGGTTCAGGCCGAGCAGCGTCTGCTCGCCGTAGTGGAGTTCGGTGACGGCGGCCAGCATGCCCGCCGCGACCCGCGCGGCCCCGCCGCCGGGCTCCGGATCGGCGACGGCCACGCGCAGCCCGCGCTGCGCCGCGCGCCAGGCCGTGACCAGGCCGATGATCCCGCCCCCGACGACGAGGACGTCGGGTGCGTCTGGTGTACGAGACATGGGCGTCCAGCCCCTCCCTTCGCCGGCATGACCCGGATCAGGTTCGTACGGTCGGAGGCCGGCCAGCCTCCCTCTCAGCCCGGTGCGTCCGGGCTCCCGCGAGTGCCTTACGGTGGCCACCCTAACCCCACGCCCAGGCGCGCAGTAAGGGAGCCGCCGTCCCCCGGCGCGGGTGCGCAGGAGGTGGACGCAGTGGCGATATCGCTCGACGGACTGGTGCTCGCTCCGGTGGCCGACCAGGCCCCGGGCCAGGTCGGCACCCGCACCCGGTTCCTCTACCACGAGCAGCAGGGGCGGATCTGGGCCGAGTACGAGGGCGGCGACGTGGTACGCGGCCACCTCGTGGGCACGCGCGAGGGGGACCGGCTGGACTTCCGTTATGTCCAGTTGAAGACGGACGGCGGGACGTCCAGCGGCCACTGCCTGTCCACCGTCGTCGAACTCCCCGACGGGCGGGTGCGCCTGGAGGAGACCTGGGAGTGGGAGTCGCAGGAGGGCAGCGGGACCAGCGTCGTCGAGCAACTGCTGCCTGATGATGCGTCAGAAGCTTAAGGTGGCCCGGTGAGCGAGCACACGCACGAGCAGGCCGGGGACGGGCGACGGGTCGTCGTGGTCGGCGCGGGCATGGCCGGGGTGCAGACCGCGGTCGCCCTGCGCGAACTGGGCTTCACCGGACCGGTCACCCTCATCGGCGCCGAACCGCACCAGCCGTACGACCGGCCGCCGCTCTCCAAGGCGATCCTGCTCGGTACGGCGGAGGGCTCCGCGTTCGACATCGACTTCGACGCGCTCGACGTCGACCTGCGGCTCGGCTGTGAGGTGACCGGCGTACGCCCCGGGGCGCACGAGGTCGAGACCGCCGCCGGCCCCGTCCCGTACGACGTCCTCGTCCTCGCCACCGGCGCCGAACCCGTCGCCCTGCCCGGGGCCGCGGGCGTCCCGGGCGTCCATCTGCTGCGCACGCTCGACGACGCGGACCGGCTGCGGCCCGTGCTCGCGCGGCAGCACGACATCGTGGTGGTCGGGGCCGGCTGGATCGGCGCGGAGTTCGCGACCGCCGCGCGCGAGGCGGGCTGCGCGGTGACCGTCGTCGAGGCGGCCGACCGTCCGCTGGCCGGGTCGCTGCCCGCCGAGGTCGCGGCGCCCATGGCCCGCTGGTACGCCGAGGCGGGTGCCGAGCTGCTCACCGGCGAGCGGGTGGCCGCCGTCGAGCCGGGCACGGTGGTGCTGGCCGGATCGGGGCGCAGGATCGCGGCCGGCGCCGTCGTCGTCGGCATCGGCGCCAGGCCCGCGACCGCCGCCCTCGTCGGCAGCGGCATCGAGCTGGGCCCGGACGGGGCCGTCGTCGCCGACCGGCACCTGCGTACCTCCGCGCCCGACGTGTACGCCGTGGGGGACTGCGCCTCCTACCCCTCGGGCCGCTACGGCACCCGGCTGCTCGTCCACCACTGGGACAACGCGCTGCAGGGTCCGCGCGCGGTCGCGGCCAACATCCTCGGGGCCGCCCCGGAGCCTCAGGTGTACGACCCGGTGCCGTACTTCTGGTCGGAGCAGTTCGGGCGTTTCGTGCAGTACGCGGGCCACCACCCGGCGGGCGACACGCTGCTGTGGCGCGGCGACCCGGCCGTGGACGCCGACTGGTCGGTGCTGTGGCTGCGGGAGGGCGTGCTGGTCGCGCTGCTCGCCGTCGACAGGCCGCGTGACCTGGCACAGGGCCGCAGGCTCGTGGCGTCAGGCGCGCGACTGGATCCCGGCCGGGCCGCCGACCCGTCCGTCCCCCTGAAGGCGGCGACCGCGTAGGAGTCGGCTACCGGCTGTCAGTCCAAGATGGCAGGCTTGTTCCTGTGACCGAGATTGACGCAAAAATTGATGCTCTCGTCCCCGCCTGGCTCCACCTGCCCGACATCGCGGAAATGCTCGATGTCGAGGTGACGCGTGTGCGGCAGCTGGTCAAGGAGGGCCAGCTGATCGCCGTCCGCCGTGGTGAGAACAGGACACTGCAGGTGCCTGCCGCCTTCATCGACGGCAACAAGGTGGTCAAGGGCCTCTCCGGGACCCTGACGCTGCTGCGGGACGACGGCTTCACCGACGAAGAAATGCTGGAGTGGCTGTTCACTCCCGACCCGACCCTGCCGGGGACCCCGGCGCAGGCCCTGAGCGAGAATCGCGGCACGGAGGTGAAGCGCCGGGCTCAGGCGCTCGCCGTCTGACGTCCGTCCCGACGTCCCCGTCCTGACAGGACGGCCTCGTCCCGAACCATCGGAGCGCGCGGTGCGGGCGGGAGCCGCACGGCCCCGGCCCGCACCCGCGCGCCGTTCATCACCCATCCAGCGGGGGGAAGCACCATGTCCACGGCTCGCGAACTGCTCGGCGACGCCCGCCTGTATCTGTGCACGGACGCCCGGAAGCGCCAGGGCGACCTGGCGGCGTTCCTGGACGCCGTGCTCGCCGGCGGCGTCGACATCGTCCAGCTGCGCGACAAGGGCATGGAGGCGGGCGAGGAGCTGGAGCACCTCCAGGTCTTCGCCGACGCCTGCCGGCGCCACGGCAAGCTCCTCGCGGTCAACGACCGTGCGGACGTGGCCCACGCCATCGGGTCGGACGTGCTGCACCTGGGCCAGGGCGACCTGCCCGTCCCCGCCGCGCGGGCGATTCTCGGCGACCGGGTGCTCATCGGCCGCTCGACGCACGCCGAGGCCGAGGTGGACGCGGCCGCCGCCGAGCCCGGCGTCGACTACTTCTGCACCGGCCCCTGCTGGCCCACCCCCACCAAGCCCGGCCGCTTCGCCCCGGGCCTCGGTCTCGTGCGCTACGCGGCCTCGCTCGGGAGCGACCGGCCCTGGTTCGCGATCGGCGGCATCGACGCGTCGAACCTGGACGAGGTGCTGGACGCGGGGGCGCGCAGGGTCGTGGTCGTACGGGCGATCACGGAGGCCGACGATCCTGCCGCGGCGGCCGCCGATCTGGCGAAGCGGATCAGGGAGCGCAGCGCCTGACCGGGCGGCGGGCACGGGCATCGAAGGCCGACGGAACCGCCGGGGTGTCTCACGAGTGTCCAGAGTGTGGACACTAGACGGACAAAAGGCGACAAAATCCCCTGATCTGGTTGGGTGACCCGCTGGGCCTGGCTAACCTGCCCGTATGGCCCTCGGCACTGCTTCCACCAGGACGGATCGCGCGCGCACCGTGCGCGACATGCTCGCGACAGGCGAGACGACGTACTCCTTCGAGTTCTTCTCGCCCAAGACGGACAAGGGCGAGAAGAACCTCTGGAACGCGCTGCGCAGGGTCGAGGCGGTCGCGCCCGACTTCGTCTCCGTCACCTACGGCGCCGGCGGCTCCACCCGCGCCGGCACCGTGAAGGCGACGCAGAAGATTGCCGCCGACTCCACCCTCACCCCCGTCGCCCACCTCACCGCCGTCGGCCACTCCATCGCCGAACTGCGCAACATGGTCGGCCAGTTCGCCGACGCGGGCATCCGCAACATCCTCGCGCTGCGCGGCGACCCGCCCGGCGACCCGATGGGCGAGTGGGGCAAGCACCCTGAGGGCGTGACATACGCCGCCGAACTGGTCCGGCTCATCAAGGAGTCCGGCGACTTCTGCGTCGGCGTCGCGGCCTTCCCGGAGATGCACCCGCGTTCCACCGACTGGGACACGGACATCCGGCACTTCGTCGACAAGTGCCGCGCGGGCGCCGACTATGCCATCACACAGATGTTCTTCGAGCCCGAAAACTATTTCCGGCTCCGTGACCGCCTCGCCGCGGCGGGCTGCGAGACCCCGATCATCCCCGAGGTCATGCCCGTGACCAGCGTGAAGATGCTGGAGCGGCTCCCGCAGCTGAGCACCGCCGCCTTCCCCGAATCACTCCGGGACCGGATCCTCTCGGTCAAGGACGACCCGGCCGCTGTACGCTCCACTGGCATCGAGTTCGCGACGGAGTTCTGCGCACGGCTGCTGTCCGAGGGTGTCCCGGGACTGCACTTCATCACGCTCAACAACTCCACGGCGACGCTCGAGATCCACGAGAATCTCGGACTGCACCAGCAGTCGTGACCGGCCACACCCGCCACAAACCCCGGGCGGCGGCCGCAGGAGAGGGGCGGGCATGGGCTGGACGGTCCTCTACATCGCGTTCGGCATCGTCGCGCTGTGGCTGCTCGGTGAGGTGCTGCTGCAGTACAAGGCGCGGCTGCGCTGGCGCGTTCTGGCCTTCGCAGGGTTCCTCGGCGTCGTCGTGGGCGTGCTGCTGCCCTCCGTCGTGGTGATCGCGCTCGGTGCGGCCGCCTTCGCCGTCGGCCAGACGTACGTCACCCTCTCCTTCCGGCGCGGCTTCTCCACGGGCTGGGCGCTGGGCGGCAGCCCGGGGGTGAGCAGGCGCCGCAGGTCCGCCCCTGCGGACACCGAGCGCGAGCCGACGCTGGAGGTCTCGGACCTCTCCTACGAGTCCTATGAGTCCTACGAGTCCTCCGAGCCGCCGCACGCCCCCGAGGCGCCCGAGGTCTACGAGCCCCAGCCGCTGCCCGACGAAACCGGTCAGTACGGCATATACACCGCAGAGGCCTACGCGGCACGGCAGCAGGAACAGGAACCGCATCAGCCCTACGCCCCGTACGGCGCCGCCCCCACCGGCTACGACGCGTACGACGCGTACGGCGACCACGGTCAGCCCCAGCAGCCCGCCGACGGCAGCCACTACGACTACGGATCCGGCCAGCAGTACCCGGCCTACTCCGACCCGTACGCGGGCGGACAGCAGTACGCGGCCTCCTACGGCGGCTACGACGCCTACGGCGCGCAGCAGCCCTACGCCGACCCGTACGCGCAGCACTACGGCGACACGCCGCCGGGCGGGGTCTGGGTCCCCCAGCAGCGCGACGGCGACCAGCAGATCCCCCCGATGCCGCAGGAACAGCCGTCGCCGTACGGCTACGACGCGGGATCCGGCCACAACGAGCAGCAGTACCGCTACTGAGTCGCCCGCGCGGCCACGGGCCGGCGATCACACCGGCCCTGTCGCACGCTCCGTCTCACTGCGAACCGCGGAACTCCGCGCCCTCCACGATCAGCCCGGCCACGAGCGCCCCCGACATCCCCGCATGCGCCAGCCCGCCGCCCGGGTGCGCCCAGCCCCCGGCGACGTACAGGCCGGGCAGGTTCCCGGCGTTCGCCGCGGGCAGGAAGGCGCCGGACGCGCCCGCGAGCGCCGGGGCCGGGACCCGGTCCGTGCCCGTGGCGTGCCGGGTGTCCTCGGGGCTGCGCACCTCGCGCCACAGGATCCGCTCGCGCAGGTCCGGCACCGCGGCCTCGGCCGCCTCCACCATCCGGTCGGCGGCCTGCTCGGCGGCCTCCGCCCAGGTCTGCCCGCCGTGCAGGCCGTTCGGCACGGTGGAGACCAGCGTGACGCTCTCGTGGTCGCCGTCCGGCCGCAGCAGCGGGTCGTCGGGCCGCAGGACCGTCACCGTCGGGCGGGGGGCAGTGCGCCCGGCCGCGATCGCGCCCCACTCGGCCGCCGGGTCCGGCGCGTGCACCACGGTGCGGTGCACGGCAGCGGCCTCCCGGCCGCCCCGCAGGGCCAGGTGCACGCTCACCCGCCCGGTCCGCACCCGTGGCTGCCAGTGCGGCCACTCCTCCCGGCGGCTCGGCTGCCCGATGTGCTCCTCGAACAGGGAGGGCAGCAGAGCGCCGCAGACCACCACGTCCGCCTCGACGGGGCCGCCGGAAGCGAGCTCCAGGCCCGCCGCCCGGCCGTCCTTCTCCAGCACGCCGGTCACCGCCGCCCCGAAGACGAACTCCACCTTCCGGGCCAGGCACCGCTCGTACACCGCGTCCGCGAGCGCGCGCAGGCCGCCCTTCACGTACCACGAGCCGAAGGTCTGCTCCATGTACGGCAGGACGGCGGCCGACGCCGGCGCGGTGCGGGGGTCCAGCCCGTACGCCACGGCATGGCTGCCCAGGAGCGCCGCCAGGCGCGGATCGCACAGCTCCCGCTCGCCGATCTCGCCGAGCGTGCGGGCCGGACGCCGGAACAGGCCGCGGCGCAGCGCCGGATAGGGGTCCCGGGAGAGCGGCGAGCGGTCGGCGGGCAGCGGCTCCTCGAGCAGCGGCCGCCGTGAGCGCTCCCATGTCTCGCGGGCCCGCCCGAGGAACTCGCCCCAGCGCTCACCGGCACCGGACCCCAGGGCGGCGTCGAGCGCGGAGACGATGCCGGACCGCGAAGCGTTCGGCAAAGACACGTCCGTGCCGTCGGGGAAGACGTGCCGGCTCGCCGGATCGACCTGGACCAGATCGACGCACCGCTCCAGCGGCTCCTTGCCCGTCTTGACGAACAGATCGCGCCACACGGCGGGCAGGTGGAGCAGACCGGGCCCGGTGTCGAAGGCGAAGCCGTCGCGATCGAGGCGGCCCACTGAACCTCCGTGGGTCGCCGACCGCTCGTACACCGTCACCCGGTGGCCCGCCGTGGCCAGCCGGGCGGCAGCCGCCATCGCGCCCATGCCGGCGCCGATCACCGCAATTCGTGCCATGCGGCCGACTCTATCGACCGCCGCCGACACTCATTCCCGTGGCCTGTGGACCACGCCCGCGGCCGCCATGCGCTTCGGCCGCTGTGACGATGCCCAGCGTTGACCCCTGCGGCCCAGCCGCTGGTGAGGACGAGGGGGAGTACGGACACGGACGCGATCGTGACCAGGCCGAGGCGGTGCGGGGTGGGGATGAGCACACAGGGCTGAGTATCCGTACCTAGGTGCTGAGATGAGTACCCGCGCGGATGGGCTCCCACCTGCGCGGACGGAAGAGTGGGGACCACGGGAGGGGCGCGGCGCCGGCACCGACGACACGGGGCTTCGGAACGGCGCGGCACCCCTGCCGGAACGGGGAGAACGCCGGAGAGCCCACGACCACGGGGGAAGGACGGGGGACGGGCTCTCCGGACCACGGGGGAACGGGGGACAGGGGAAACGGGGGAACCGGGGGAGGAACGGGGGACACGGGGGGACACGGGGGACGTACGCGAGGGCCCGGGCCGGAACATCCGGCCCGGGCCCTCGCGCTCAGTCGCGTCGGCCGCTCACCCTTCCGTGCAGCAGCAGCGACAGCGCCCCGTGCACGTCGTCGAGCGACCGCTCCCGCTGGAACGCCTGCCAGTCGAGCGCCGCCACCAGCACCATCCCGACCAGAGCGGCGGCCGTGAGCGGGACGTCGATCTCGTCGCTCAGCTCGCCCGCCTCGACGCCCTCCCGCAGCACCCTCTCCACGACGGCCACCGCCTCCTGCCGGACGACGAGCAGTGTGGACTGCCAGGCCCGGTTGGTGCGCCACAGCTCGGCCACGTACAGCTGGGTGAAGGCCGGGTAGCGGTCGATGAACACCAGACCGGCCCTGATCATCGCGTCCAGCGCCTCGACCTTGGTGCCGCCGCGTTCGGCCGTCTCGTCCGCCGCCCGCTGAAGCGAGGAGGTCAGCAGGCCGACACCGAAGCGGAGCAGCTCCTCGAAGAGCTCGGTCTTGCTCTTGAAGTTGTAGTACACCGTGCCCTTGGCGACCCCGGCGCGCTCGGCGATCTCGTCCACCGTGGTGGCGGAGAACCCCTGTTCGGCGATGAGGGTCACGGCGGCCTCGTAGAGCTTGGCACGCGTCGCCCGGCGTCTGGTGCTCGTGCTGTCCATGGCGTCGATTCTCACAGGTCGCACCGCTCTCACAGGTCGCACCGCGGTCACAGACTCAGCTCCGGGTGCAGCCGGTCGAGTGTCCACACCTGCTTGCGCCGGGCGGAGACCGCGGTGAGTGCGAGGGCACCCGCCGTGAAGGCGGCGAGCACGACGCTCGCCTGCCAGACCGGGCCGATACCGCCGCCCGTGATGAGCCGGCGCAGCGCCTCCACGACGTAGCTCATGGGCAGGAACGGGTGGACGGCGCTGAAGAACGCCGGGCTCGTCTGGACCGGGTAGGTGCCGCCCGCGCTGGTCAGCTGGAGCATCAGCACCGCGAGGACGAGGATCCGGCCCGCCGCGCCGAAGCGGGCGTTGAGCCACTGGATGATCGCGGCGAAGCAGCAGGTGACCAGTGCCAGGAAGGCGACGGTGCCCGCGGCCCGCGCGGCACGCAGCCCGAGTCCCCAGTGCAGCACGGACATCAGGGCGGCGACCTGGAGCAGACCGATCGCGGCCACCGGCAGCCAGCCGGCCAGCGCGATCCGCCAGGCGGAGGAGCCCGCGGCGAGCGCCCGCCGGTTCAGCGGCTGGATGATCATGTACGCGACCATCGACCCCACCCAGAGGGACAGCGGGATGAAGTAGGGCGCGAAGCCGGTGCCGTAGTTGGGCGCCTTGTGCAGCGACTGGGCGGCCAGCTGGACCGGGTCGGCCATGACCTCCGTTCGCCGGTCGCGGTCCTTCTCGTCGTAGTCCGGAATCCTGCCGACGCCGTCGTGCAGCCCGCCCGCCAGATCCTTGGAACCTCCGGACAGCCGGAACAGCCCGCCGTCCAGTTCGCCCGCGCCCTTCTTGAGCCGGCCGACGCCCGCGTCGAGGTCCGTGGAACCGGTCTTCGCGCTGGTGAGGCCGGTATGCAGCTGGTCCGCTCCGCGGGCCACCTTGTGCGCGCCCTTGTTGAGCTCGTTGATCTTGCCGACGGCGTACTCCAGGTCCTCGTCCAGCCCCGGGGAGCGGGCGGCGAGGTCGTCCGCCTGCTTCTCGAGCTTCTTGAGGTGACCGGTCATCGCCTTCAGATCGCCGTTGTTGTCGGCGACGAGCGCGTTCACGTCGTCGGCGATCGCCGCCACGTCGGCCGCGGTGACCTCGGCGCGCTTCAGGGCGGGGCAGAAGCTGGGGTCGGGGAGCGGGTTCTCCTCGCAGCGCGTGCGGTACATCTCGCTCAGCTCGTCGGCCGACTTGTGGGCCAGCCGGGCCGTGGCCGGGGCGTGCTTCGCGAGGATGTCCAGGTTGTGGCGCACCGCGCGGGAGGAGTCCGCCACGAGGCGGGCGGTGTCGCCGATCGTCCTGCCGTTGTCCTTGAGGTACGGACGGACGTCGGCGGCGATGCCGTTGACCTTGTCGGCCAGCTCCTGGGTGCCCGCCGCCACCTGCCGGGAACCGGTCTCCAGCTCGCCGGCGCCCTTGTTCAGTCTGGTGATGCCTCCGGCGAGCTTCCCGCTGCCGGCCTTCGCGTCCTTGAGGCCGTCGGCGAGGTCCTTCGAGCCCTTCTTCGCCTTGCCGACACCGTCCTTCAGCTTGTCGGCGCCCTTGGCCGCCTCGGCGGTGGCGTCGTGGATGTCGGAGAACGAGATGAAGATGCGGTCCAGGAAGCCGCGCGAGGTGTTCGTCGACGCGGCCGTGCGCACCTCGGAGAACACCGTGCGGGAGATCTGCCCGACGATGTAGTTGTTGGCGTCGTTCGTACGGACCCGGAGCGCGCCCGTCTCGGGGGAGTCGCCCGAGCTGGAGGCGATCCGCCGGCTGAAGTCCTCGGGCATGGTGAGCGAGAGGTAGTACGTGCCGTCCTCGACGCCCTTGCGGGCGTCGGCGTCGCTCACCTCGTGCCACTCGAAGACCTCGCTGTCGCGCAGGCCCTCCGTTATCTCGTCACCGGCACGGACCTTCTTGCCGTCGGCGGTCGCGCCCCTGTCGTCGTTGACGAGGGCGGCGGGGATCTTGTCGAGACGGCTGTACGGGTCCCAGAAGGACCACAGGTACAGCGCTCCGTACAGCAGCGGCAGCAGCAGTACGGCGACGAGAGCGGCGCGCGGCAGCTTTCCCCTGCCGAAGCGCCTCAGCTCAAGCGCGGCCAGTTTCGGCGAGCGCATCGGCCGCCCCCTCCTCGGTCGTGTCCTTGTGATCGCCGCGAGGCATGGCTTCGGCGGCGTGAGTGGCCTTCGGGTCCTCGTCGGCGTGAGTGGCCTCGGCGGGCTCGCCGGCGTCCCCGGCCTGCGCGGGGGTCGTGCGGATGACCGTCGCGTCCTGGGGGGCCTGGCTGCACACCGCCAGCACGGTGGTGCCGCCCCCGGCGACCGCGCGCAGCAGCGCCCACGCCTCCGCGCGGTCGGCGTCCGAGAGCTTCAGGTCCATGTCGTCGACGGCGAGCAGCCGAGGGCGGCCGATCAGCGCGAGCGCGACGGACAGGCGCAGCTCCTCCAGCCGTTCCAGGTCGCGCACGGCCGTCCGCTCCTGCTTGGGGAGCGCGGCCATGTCCAGCCCCGCCATTTCCAGGGCGCGGTCGACACGGCCGCGCGCCTCGGCGGCCCGTTCGGCGCGCGGACGCAGCAGCGCGCGCAGCGAGCCGTCGAAGCGGCGCTGCAGCAGAGCGCGCTCACGGAGGTGCTCGGCGACGGTCAGCGCGGGATCGAGATCGCTGACGCCCGGCACGGGTCCGAGCGCGCTGATCCGCCGGACGGCGGCCATCCTGCGCGGCAGCTCCAGCCCGCCGACCTCGGCACGGCCCTCGCAGGGGCGCATCCGGCCGGTGAGCGCGAGCAGCAGGCACGTGCGTCCCGACCCCGACAGGCCTTCGATCGCGACGAGCGACCCGGGCGCGGCCTCGATGCCGACCCCGCGGAAGGCCCAGCCGCGTGGCCCCTTGAGTCCGAACCCATCGGCGGCCACCGCCGCCCCGTGCGGGCTCTCCACGGCCCCCACCCCCTGTTCGCGCACTGCCACCCATTCTTTGAACTGACTGGTCAGTTCAAAAGTACCCCGAACCGGTGATCGAGGCAAAGTCGCAGGTCGGGGCGGATTGTCAGTGGTGACCCTCACGATGGACACATACGGCCACAGTGCCGTCACACGACGACAGGAGGCTCGTCATGGCCAGCCACTCCGCAGCTGCCGCGTCCCAGCGCCGCGCCACCGGCCCTGCCCCCTCACTGACCGGTCCCGCCCACGACGTCCACCCCGTCCTGCGACGGGCCTCGGCGCCGCCCGCCGCCCTCGATCTGCTCGCCCAGGCGCGCGCAGGTCTCGAGGAGGCCGCCGTCCTGGACGTGCCGAACGAGCGCTATGCCACAGCCCATCTCGCCGCCCTGCGCACGGCCGCCGCCGTGCTCGCCGCCCGTGGCCGGCCGGAGACCAACCCCCGCCGCCGGCAGCGCATCCGCAGCGCCTGGGAGGTCCTGCCCGAGATAGCGCCCGAGCTGGCCGAGTGGAGCCTGCTCTTCGCCTCGGGGGCGGAGCGCCGGGCCCGGGCCGAGGCGGGGATACGGGGCGCGGCGAGCGCCCGTGACGCCGACGACCTGCTGCGCGACGCCGCGATGTTCCTGCGCCTCGTCGAGCGGCTGCTGGTGCTGCAGCCGGTGCTGCCCCAGCCGAGGGCGGAGCACCCGCATCAGCCGTCACAGGCGGTGCAGCGGCCCGGTGCGACCGGCGGGCCGGCGGGACCGGCCGGGAGGGAGGAGTCATGAGCCGGGAGGAGCCATGAGACGGGAGGGAGGAGTCATGAGCCGGGAGGAGCCATGAGACGGGACGGGGCGCTGCCGGACCGGCGGAGGCAATAGGGTGGACGGCGTCTCACCAGCACATCGCCCGAGGAGTCAACTGCCGTGCCGGATCCTTCCCCTGCCTCCGGTGGGGAGACCCCATCGCGACCCTCCCGCGCCTCGCTCCGCACCGCCGTGGTGTGGGAAGTCCTCAGGGACGCCATCGACCGCCGGGTCAAGGCGGTCGGTACGGACTCCCTGGACGTCCTCGACACCGGCGGCGGCACCGGTAAGTTCGCGGTGCCCCTCGCCCGCCTCGGCCACCGCGTCACCGTCGTCGACCCCAGTCCCAACGCGCTGTTCGCCCTGGAGCGCAGGGCGGCCGAGGCCGGGGTCGCGGACCGGGTGCGCGGCGTCCAGGGAGACGTCCACGGCGTGTTCGACGTGGTCGAGCGCGGCAGCTTCGACGCCGTGCTGTGCCACGGCGTCCTGGAGTACGTGGACGACCCGGCCGAGGGCGTGCGCAACGCCGTGGACGCCCTGCGTCCGGGCGGCGCGATCAGCCTGCTCGCCGCCGGGCTCGGCGGGGCGGTCCTGGCCCGGGCGCTGGCCGGTCACTTCACCGAGGCGCGCCAGGCACTGAGCGACCCCGACGGGCGCTGGGGTGCGGGCGACCCGGTGCCGCGCCGGTTCACCGCCGACCAGCTCACGGAGCTGGTCGCCGGTGCCGGGGCGGAGGTCTCCGCCGTCCACGGCGTGCGGATCTTCGCCGACCTGGTCCCCGGGGTCCTGGTGGACACAGAGCCCGGGGCCCTGGAAGCGCTCCTGAAGCTTGAGGAGGCTGCCGCCGAACTCGCCGCCTTCCATTCCGTGGCCACCCAGCTGCACGTCCTGGGAGAGAAGCGCGGCTGATCAGCGGCGCAGCCGCAGATGGACTACGGCACAGACCCCCCGATCGTGGGCTTCGCCCCGTATGATCGGGGGACACCGTCCGGCATGACGGATCGGAGGTTGGGGAATCAACGCCTCAGTAGCTTCGATCGGGCATGGCGGCCCGGACTGGTTTGGTGAGAGGGCGGGTTTCACGGGGGCGAATCCCTGCCTATCCTGAAAGGGCCGCATACCGGTCGCCCCCGCGACCGACGACGAGGAGGACTCCGTGCCGCTCTCGGAGCACGAGCAGCGAATGCTCGAGCAGATGGAGCGAGCGCTGTACGCCGAAGATCCCAAGTTCGCTACAGCGCTCGAGGGAAGCGGGCTGCGTACGTACACCCGGCGACGGGTCTACCAGGCAGTCGCAGGCTTCCTGGTGGGTATCGCGCTCCTCATGGCCGGAATGGTCGCGCAGCAGATCTGGGTCAGCGTCGTGGGTTTCCTCGTGATGCTCGGCTGCGCGGTTCTCGCGGTCACCGGGTGGCGCAAGGCGCCCAAGCCGGGCGAGCAGCAGGCTCCCGGAGGTTCGGCCGGGCGCCGGCAGTCCCACCCGCGAAGGTCGATGATGGACAGGATCGAACAGCGGTGGCAGCGCCGCCGGGACGAGCAACAGGGCCAGTGATCCGGCGGCTGCCGGACCGACACGCACGGATGAGGGGCGACGCGTAGAGCGTCGCCCCTCATCCGTGCGTGTCACCGTTTCTGGTCTGCGCCGATGCCCTCGGGGCGCCTGCCCCGCGATTCCACAGGGCCGAGTCCGAGCGGAGGCCCGTGGGTGACTTGGCCCCCGGCCCAGGCTCAGAGGTCTGGCCCGGGCCGACGCCTCAGGGGGTAGCCTTCGCGGGCCCTTGGGGCGCCCGAGGCCCCGCCCCCGCGCCGCCCCGGCCCCCGGCCCGAGCCGAGGCCTGCAGGGAGGCCTGGCCCCCAACGAATCCAGGGCCCAGGCCTCCTCTTCGTCCGAGAGGCGACGGCTCAGCCCCGTTGGCGGGTCGGGCGGGGGAAGCGCGTCAGCCGGTCGGGGAGGGTGAAGCGGGGGCGCAGGGACTCCCAGCGGGCCGACAGTGCCCAGATCACGCGTACCGATGACCGGGGCAGCAGCAGGGCCCGCAGCCGGGTCCGCCGGTTCACACCCTCCCGCAGGCCCGCGCGGATGAGGTGGGCGTCGTCCGCCAGTCCCGTGGCCGGGCGCGGAACGGGGGCGTACAGGACCTGTTCGAGCGCCCGGGCCGTGCGGTGCATCGCGGCCGCCGGCTCGTCCGTCAGCTTGCCCAGCCGGACGATGCGGGCCGCGGCCTTCCGCGGCGTCTGCGACTCGTCGGGCAGGATGCCGAGGTCCCAGGCCGTGTCCGTGATCTCCTGCCAGACCGCCAGCGTCCCCGCCGGATCGTCCACCGGCGCCACGGAACCGGCGCCTGCGGGAGCGGGAGCACCGTCACCGACGGGATCGACGGCCCCGGAGCCCTTCCGCCCCGACTTCGCGCCCGACTTCGGCGGCGCCTGGCCCACCGCGCTCAGCCGCCGCGTCCGCGTGGCGATCCGCAACAGCAGCGGCAGCAGGAGCAGGACCAGCACCGCGACCACGCCCAGGCCCGTGAAGAGCACCGCCTGCCACGGGAAGCCCGCGTCCGTCTCCGGCTCGATGTCGCGCGGCGCGGCCGCCCCGCACTCGCCGAGGCGGCGCTCGTGCTCCGGGCAGGCGTCCGGGGCGACCGGCTGCGCCGACGGCTCGGCCGTGTCACCGGCCTCCGGCCGCGCCGGGTCGGTGGCACCGCCCGACGGCGCCCGCTCCTGCGCGTACTCCGGAACCGAGCCGCGGGTCGGGGTCGGCTCGAACCTGGTCCAGCCCACGCCCTCGAAGTACAGCTCGGGCCAGGCGTGCGCGTCGCGCAGACCGACCGACATCGTGCCGTCGGACTGCGGGCTGCCCGGCGTGAAGCCCACCGCGACCCGCGCCGGGATGCCCAGCGTCCGGGCCATCGCGGCCATCGAGAACGAGAAGTGGACGCAGAAGCCCTCCTTCTGCTTCAGGAAGCGGCTGATCGCGGCGACGCCGGTGCCCGAGCGGACCTGCGTGTTGTACGTGAAGCCGCCGTCCTCGGCGAACCACTCCTGAAGCTTCGTCGCCCGCTCGAAGTCGTTGGCGGAGCCCCTGGTCACCCGCAGCGCGGTCTCCTCGACCGACGCCGGCAGGACGTCGGGCACCTGGGTGTACTCGCGCTTCAGCTCCGACGGCGGCGCCATCGCCTGCGCGAGCTGCTCCCGGGTGGGCCGTATGACCAGGCTGTTCACCGAGTACTGCACGCCGCCCGTCGTCTGGCCGCGGTCGCCGACCAGGGTCCGCCCGGCCGGCTCGAAACGCCAGCGACCGGCGATGGCCACCTTCGTCGCCGGATAGGGCATCGGCAGCCAGCTCTGCTTGTACGAACCAGCGGCCGACAGGTTCGTCTTGATCTCGGTGACACCGACCGCCGGACTCAGCCCGTCCGGCTCCGGCAGCCGATCCGGCACGCCCTGCACCTTGCGCTCGGAGGAGCGCCACGCGGTGCCGTCGAAGCGGTCGAGGGCGACGATGCGCAGGTACATGCCCTGGGTGTCGGGCGCATTGGTGCGGTAGCGCAGGACCTCGCGGTCCTGCGGCTGGTTGAGGCTGTCCTGAAGCGAGACCAGCGGGTTGACCGCGGAGATCGTGCCACCGCCGCTCCCGCCCCGGCCGGGACCGCTGCCCGTCCCATCGAACAGGCCGCCGTCCAGAGCGGGCAGCGCGGCCGGTACGACGAGGGCCACGCCCAGCGCGACCACGCCGATGCGCCGGCCGGTGCGGACCGGGGCGTGGGCCGCCCCGCCGGACTCGAGCGGGCCGCCCGGCCGCGCCCGGTTCGGCGGGGGTCCCCCGAACACACGTCCCCACTGGGAGAGCCTGTCGCGGCCCTCGGCCAGCAGGAGCAGCAGATAGCCGGAGGCCCCCAGCAGGAACCAGAGCCAGCCCGCACCGCCGTCGGACAGACCCGCCGCGACCGTGTAGAGCGCGAGCAGCGGCAGACCGGCCGGGGCCGCGCTGCGGTACGTGACGGCCAGCGCGTCGACCGCGAGACCGATCACCAGCACCCCGCCGATGAGCATCAGCCGGATGCCGTCGGTGGCCGGCGCGGGAATCGCGTACCGGCTCACGTCGTCGTAGCCCGCGGCGAACAGGTCTCCGAACCGGGCGAACGCCTCCGGGCCCGGAATCAGCCAGAGGATCGCCGCCTCGCGGACGAAGACCACAGTGAGCGCCAGCAGGGTGACCAGCGCCTGCACGCCGATCGTCAGTGCTCCGGCCAGCGGCACCCGCCGGGCCAGCGCGCCGACGCCGCTCTGCAGCGCCAGCAGGAACGCCGCCTGCAGCATCCAGCCGGCCGGATCGACCAGCGGCAGCAGCGCTCCCGCCGCCATCAGCGTGGCGGCGTAGGAGCACAGGGCGAGCCGCGCCCGACCGCTCATGACCAACCCCCCGAGAACCCGTTCGTACCGCCGGGAGCCTGGGTGCGCTCCCGGCCCGCCTGCTGCCACAGATCGGTCAGCGGTGTGCCCGGCCGCACGGGCAGCGCCGTCCAGCCCGCCTCGCGCAGCTGCCGCAGCCGCTCGTCGACCGCACCCGGCACCGCGCCGCCGGTCACCCACGTCCCTCCGTCCAGGACGAAGGCGACCGCGGCGCCGCTGCGCTGCCGCATCCGGGCGGCGAGCGCCGCCTGTTCCTCGTCGAGATCGCCGAAGAAGGCGACGAGCAGTCCTTCGTTGCCGCCGCCGTCGCCGCCGCGAAGGACGTCGATCGCGCGGGACAGCCCCGCCCCGTCGGAGTGGTCGACGATCGCGAGCGTGTCGAGCATCAGACCGGCGGAGTCCGCGGACTCCTGGGAGCCGGCGAAGCCGTCGGCTCCGGCGCCCGGCACCGAGCTGCCCGTGTCCGTCAGCAGCCGGACCGCGAAGCCGCGCTCCATGAGGTGCACCAGCGCGGACGCGGCTCCCGAGACGGCCCATTCGAAGGCCGAGTCCGGGCCCCCGCCCTGGTAGGCGATCCGGCGGGTGTCGAGCAGCACCGTGCACCTGGCGCGCTGCGGCTGCTCCTCGCGCCGGACCATCAGCTCGCCGTAGCGCGCGGTCGAGCGCCAGTGGACCCGGCGCAGGTCGTCCCCGTAGCGGTAGGCGCGCGGGATGATGTCGTCGTCACCGGCCAGCGCCAGGGTGCGCTGGCGGCCGTCGCCGTAGCCGGACGCCTCGCCGGCCAGCCGCACGGCGGGCAGCACCTCGGTGCGCGGGATGACGGTGAGCGTGTCGAACGCGCTGAAGGCACGCGTCAGTTCGCACATCCCGAACGGGTCGCTCAGGCGCAGCTGGAGCGGGCCGAGTGGATAGCGGCCCCGCAGGTCGGACCGCACCCGGTAGGACACCTCGCGGCGGCCGCCCGCCTCGACCCGGTCCAGCACGAACCGGGGCCGGGGGCCGAGTACGTACGGCACGTGGTCCTGGAGCATCAGCAGACCCGTCGGCATCCGCGAGACGTTGTCCATGCGCAGATGCACGCGCGCCTCCGCGCCGGCCGGCACCCGCGAGGGGGACAGCCGGCGGCTCGCCGCGACCCGGTAGCGGGTGCGGTAGAGCACGGCGACGCAGATCAGCGGGAGGGTGGCCAGGAGCAGCCCGACCCGCAGCAGATCGCTCTGGCCCAGCACGTACGCGCAGGCCGCGGCGGCCACTCCGGCGGCGAGGAAGGAGCGGCCGCGCGTGGTGAGCCCGCCGAGCGCGGCCCGTACTCCGCCCTTGTCCTCGCCCTCCGGGCCCGGGGGAGCAGCGGGCCGTGCGGCGGACATCACAGCCGCCGGGCGCCGGGCTGCTGCCCGTACAGCGGCGGCTGACCCGCCGGGCCCGTCACGTAGGCGCCGTCGGCGCTGCCGGTCGTGGGCACGGGGGTGCGCTGCACGATGTCCAGCACGACCTGCTCGGCGGTGCGCCGGTTGAGCTGGGCCTGGGCGGTGGGCAGCAGACGGTGGGCCAGCACCTGCACGGCCAGCGCCTGGACGTCGTCCGGCAGGGCGTACTCCCGGCCGCTGAGGGCGGCGGACGCCTTGGCGGCGCGCAGCAGGTGCAGGGTGGCGCGCGGGGACGCGCCCAGTCTCAGGTCGGGGTGGCTGCGGGTCGCCGCGACGAGGTCCACCGCGTACCTGCGGACGGACTCGGCGACGTGCACCGCGCGCACGGCCTCGATCAGCTTCACGATGTCGTGGGCGTGCGCCACCGGCTGGAGGTCGTCCAGCGGCGAGACGCCGCCGTGCACGTCGAGCATCTGCAGCTCGGCGGCCGCGCTCGGGTACCCGATGGACACGCGCGCCATGAAGCGGTCGCGCTGGGCCTCCGGCAGCGGATACGTGCCCTCCATCTCCACCGGGTTCTGCGTGGCGACCACCATGAACGGGTCGGGCAGCTCGTAGCTGTGCCCGTCGATGGTGACCTGGCGCTCCTCCATGGACTCCAGCAGCGCGGACTGGGTCTTGGGCGAAGCGCGGTTGATCTCGTCGCCGATCACGATCTGCGCGAAGATCGCGCCCGGCTTGAACTCGAACTCGCGCCGCTGCTGGTCGAAGATCGACACACCGGTGATGTCCGAGGGCAGCAGGTCGGGCGTGAACTGGATGCGCCGCACCGAGCAGTCGATGGAGCGCGCCAGCGCCTTGGCCAGCATGGTCTTGCCCACGCCGGGGACATCCTCGATGAGCAGATGTCCCTCGGCGAGCAGCACTGTCAGAGAAAGCCGTACGACCTCAGGCTTGCCCTCGATCACGCTCTCCACCGACCTGCGGACACGCTCCGCCGTCGTGGTCAGATCCGTGAGGCTCGCTCGATCGTCATAGGTCGTCACCCGGCCCTCCTCGGCCCGTTCATAGGGCCTGTGCGCACGACACGGCACGGCCCACCCCGAAACACGGACACCGTCTCCGGAAAGTTCCGGACGGTGTCACACCCGCATTCTTGTTGGCGTCACCGTGCCGTGTCACTCGCCTGTGGACAACTGAGAGGGATATGCCGGGGTTGACCCATTTATCGGGTGGCCGACCGGTCACGCAGCAGGGTCGATCTCCCTGAGCAGACCCGTCGTGACGTCGAAGACGAAGCCGCGGACGTCGTCCGTGTGCAGCAGGAACGGCGACGTGCGCACCCGCTGCATCGACTGCCGCACGTCCTGGTCGACGTCGCGGAACGCCTCGACCGCCCAGGCCGGCCGCTGGCCGACCTCCTCCTCCAGCTCGATCCGGAAGTCCTCGGTGAGGCTCTCCAGACCGCAGCCGGTGTGGTGGACGAGTATCACGCTGCGGGTGCCGAGGGCGCGCTGGCTGATGGTGAGCGAGCGGATGACGTCGTCGGTGACCACGCCGCCCGCGTTGCGGATGGTGTGACAGTCGCCGAGTTCCAGGCCGAGCGCGGCGTGCAGGTCGAGCCGGGCGTCCATGCAGGCCACCACCGCGACCTGGAGGACCGGACGGGCGTCCATTCCGGGGTCGCGGAAGTCGGCGGCGTAGCGCTGGTTCGCCTCGACGAGGCGGTCGGTGACGGTTCCGCCGGCGCGGACGGCCTCGGCGGGGGACTGCTTGGCAGAAGTCGACATGGCTCGAAGGTAACGGTCACGCGGCGTGCGAGCCCGCTGTGAGGCCGGACAAAGAACGTCAACGAGCCTTGTTGTGAGGTAACCCACAAGCGGGCAATCGAGGCAGGTGCGACGCGCTGGCCGGTTGATTGACCGGGCGTACCAGTGGACTAAAGTGACGCGCAGTTCACGGACGCCACCAGCACATTCGGTGGCATCCCGCACATTTCCCCACACTTCCCCGCGTGCGCGGCGTACGCACGGCCCGGCCCTGACCCGCCCGCGCCGGACCTGAGAGGGCGCATGAGCCAGACCCGACACGTCCCGGTGATGCTCCAGCGGTGCCTGGACCTGTTGGCCCCGGCCCTGCAGAGGCCCGGTGCGGTCGTCGTCGACTGCACCCTCGGCCTCGGCGGACACAGTGAGGCCCTGCTGACGCAGTTTCCCGAGGTACGGCTGATCGCCCTGGACCGGGACAAGGAGGCCCTGCGGCTGTCCGGCGAGCGGCTCGCCCGATTCGGTGACCGCGCCACCCTCGTCCACGCCGTCTATGACGAGCTGCCCGGCGTCCTCGACCGTCTCGGCGTCCCACGCGTCGACGGCGTCCTCTTCGACCTCGGTGTCTCCTCCATGCAGCTGGACGAGGCCGACCGCGGCTTCGCGTACGCCCAGGACGCCCCGCTCGACATGCGCATGGACCAGACGACCGGGATGAGCGCCGCGGAGGTGCTCAACACCTACCCGGCCGGCGAGCTCGTGCGGATCCTGCGCGCGTACGGCGAGGAGAAGCAGGCCAAGCGGATCGTGTCCGCGATCGTGCGCGAGCGGGAGAGGGAGCCGTTCAGCAACAGCGCCCGGCTCGTCGAGCTCATCCGCGACGCGCTGCCGCAGGCCGCCAAGCGGACCGGCGGCAATCCGGCCAAGCGCACCTTCCAGGCGCTGCGCATCGAGGTCAACGGGGAGCTGAGCGTGCTGGAGCGCGCCGTTCCCGCCGCCGTCGCCGCGCTCGGCGTCGGTGGGCGCATCGCGGTCCTGTCGTACCACTCGCTCGAGGACCGGCTGGTCAAGCAGGTGTTCGCGGCCGGCGCCGCCAACACCGCGCCCCCCGGCCTGCCCGTCGTCCCGGAGGAGTACCAGCCACGGCTGAAGCTGCTGACCCGCGGCGCCGAACTGCCCACCGACGAAGAGGTCGCCCAGAACCGCCGCGCGGCGCCGGCGCGTCTGAGAGCGGCGGAGCGCATCCGCGAGGACGTCGCGTGAGCGGGGCCCACAGGCGCGGTTGAGCGGCACACCCGGGTGAACGGCGGCACGGAAGCGATGCGGAGGACACCTTGAGCACAGCGGCCAAGCAGTTGAAAGGGAGGGCCGCACGGCTCGCGAGGCTGATGCCGTCGGGGCCGAGCACCGCCGCCCGCACCCCCTTCGTCCTGCTGGTCGTGCTGCTCCTGTCCGGCGGTCTGATCACCCTGCTGATGCTCAACTCCGCCCTCAGCCAGGGCTCCTTCGAGCTGAGCGAGCTGAAGAAGAAGACCACCGAGCTCACCGACCAGCAGCAGGCGCTCCAGCGCGACGTCGACAGCTACTCCGCCCCCGACGCCCTCGAGCGCCGCGCCCGCGAGCTGGGCATGGTCCCCGGCGGCAGCCCCGCCTTCCTCGGCCCGGACGGCAAGGTGCGCGGCGTTCCCGGCAAGGCCACCGCCCTGCCCTCGCCCGACCCGGAACCGCAGCAGGTCCCCGGGACGGCGGACCCCTCCGTCACGCCCTCGGCGTCGCCCACGGCCGCGCCCCCGGCGTCCCCGGCCCCCTCCGCCCCGACCGTGCCGGGCCCGGCCGCGTCGTCCCCCGCGCCGTCCTCGCCACAGGGCGCCGCCCCCCAGGGGACCGACCCCGCCGCCGGCCCGTCCCGCACGTCCCCGCAGCCGACCCCGACGACCACCGGCAGGTGACGCAGTGCCCTCCAAGCAGCCCCCGCGGCGGCGCGTGCCGGGCTCCGCCCGGCGTCCCTCCGCTCCGCCCTCCGGCCGGCCCGCCCGGCGCCCCGCGCCCCGCGGCGTACGCCCCGCCCCGCGCACCATCACGCTGGGCAGCCCCCGGCCCCGCCTGCGGCTGGTCAGCCTGGGCCTCACGCTCGTGATGCTGGCCTTCGTCGTACGGCTGCTCCAGGTGCAGGCCGTCGACGCCAGCGCCTACGCGGCCAAGGCCGAGAAGAACCGCTATTTCAGCTACACACTCGCCGCCGAGCGCGGCGAGATCACCGACCGGGCCGGGATCGCGCTCGCCACCTCCGTCGACGCGCACGACATCACCGCGGACCCCAAGATGTTCACGCCGAAGGAGAGCAAGGCCCCCGACGCGCCCGAACAGGCGGCCGCGCTGCTCGCCCCCATCCTCCAGACCGACGCCGCCACGCTGGCCGAGAAGCTCAGGAAGCCGGGGTCCCGCTACGCCGTCCTGGCCCGCCGCCAGACCCCGCAGGTGTGGAACCAGATCAAGGACCTCAAGAGCGTCTACGCACAGAAGGCCGCCGCCGACAAGCGCAGGGGCGGCCGCGGCGCCAATGTCCTGGCGGGCGTCTTCCAGGAGCCCAGCAGCAAGCGCGTGTACCCGAACGGCGATCTCGCCGCCGGGATACTGGGTTACGTCAACGGCGAGGGCCGCGGCGGCGGTGGCATCGAGTCCATGCTCGACAAGACGCTCGCGGGCAAGGACGGCACGGTCACCTACGCCCAGTCCGGCGGCCGGCGCGTCCCGACCGCCGGCTCCCGCGAGGTGCCCGCCGTCCCCGGCTCCGACATCGAGCTCACGATCGACCGGGACATCCAGTGGGCCGCCCAGAAGGCCATCGAGGACCAGGTCGGCAAGTCCCGGGCCGACCGCGGCTATGTGATCGTGCAGAACACCCGCACCGGCGAGATCCTCGCCATGGCCAACGCCCCCGGCTTCGACCCGAACGACCTCGGCCAGGCCAACGCCACCGCCATGGGCAACGCCGCCCTGCAGGACGCGTACGAGCCGGGCTCCACCGCCAAGGTCATGTCCATGGCCGCCGTGCTGGAGGAGAAGAAGGCCACCCCGGGCACCCATGTCGTCGTCCCCAACCGCCTGCACCGCGGCGACCGGCTCTTCAAGGACGACATCGACCACCCCACCTGGTACCTCACGCTCAACGGCGTCCTCGCGAAGTCCAGCAACATCGGCACCATCCTCGCGACCGGACAGCTCGGGAAGACCCAGCGCGAGGCCAACCAGGTGCTCCACTCCTACCTGCGCAAGTTCGGCATCGGCAGCACCAGCGGCCTCGGCTACCCCGGCGAGACCGCCGGCATCCTCGCCGAGCCCGCCGACTGGTCCACCTCGCAGCAGTACACGATCCCCTTCGGCCAGGGCCTGTCCATCAACGCGATGCAGGCCGCCTCCGTCTACTCGACCATCGCCAACGGCGGCGTACGCATCGAGCCCACGCTCGTCCGCGGCACCAGGGGTCCCGACGGGCACTTCACGGCGGCACCCGAGCCGGGGAAGACCCGAGTGGTCAGCGAGAAGACCGCGAAGACGCTCGCCACCATGCTCGAATCCGTCGTCGACGACGAGGAGGGCACCGGCACCAAGGCACGCATCCCCGGATACCGCGTCGCCGGAAAGACCGGAACGGCCAACCGCGTCGACCCCGAACTCGGCCGCTACAAGGGCTACACCGCCTCCTTCGCCGGGTTCGCCCCCGCCGACGACCCGGAGATCACCGTCTACTGCGCCATTCAGAACCCCACCAAGGGCAGCTACTTCGGCGGCCAGATCTGCGGCCCCGTCTACCAAGAGGTCATGGAGTTCGCGCTGAAGACCCTGCAGGTCGCACCGACCGGCAAGGCACCCGCACGACTGCCCGTGACCTTCGATCCCGGCGAGTGACCGGAGGAACCACCAGTGACAACGATCACCCCGCGACCCGGGAACCGAGCCGGGGACGCCCCCTCTTTTTCCCCCGGGCCGCCCGAGCCCGGTACGCTCACCGCCGTGCCACACGCTGATCAGTACCGAACCACGCAGCAGGACGACCCCGCGAAACACCACCCGGGGGCGCCCCGCCCGACGCGGCCCCGCCCGACAGACCTCGGGGACCTGGCCGCCCGGCTCGGGGTGCAGACGCAGGCCCGGGGAGAGATCACCGGCATCACCCACGACTCGCGGGCGGTGCGCCCCGGTGACGTGTACGCGGCCCTGCCCGGCGCCCGGTTCCACGGAGCCGACTTCGCTGCGCAGGCCGCCGACCTCGGGGCCGTCGCGATCCTCACCGACGAGGCGGGCGCCGAAGGCGCCGCGGCCACCGGACTGCCGGTCCTGGTCACCGACAACCCGCGCGGCCGGATGGGCGAACTCGCCGCCGAGATCTACGGCCGGCCCGGCGAGGGCCTGCTCCAGATCGGCATCACCGGCACCTCCGGCAAGACCACCACGGCCTACCTCGTCGAGGGCGGCCTGCGCGCGGCCGGCCGCGCCACCGGGCTGATCGGCACGGTCGAGATGCGCATCGGTGACGAGCGCATCAAGTCCGAGCGCACCACCCCGGAAGCCACCGACCTCCAGGCCCTCTTCGCCGTCATGCGGGAACGCGGCGTGGACTCGGTCGCCATGGAGGTCTCCAGCCACGCCCTCGTGCTCGGCCGGGTCGACGGCTGCGTCTTCGACGTCGCCGTCTTCAGCAACCTCAGCCCCGAGCACATGGAGTTCCACTCCGGCATGGAGGACTACTTCCAGGCCAAGGCGCAGCTGTTCACGCCGCGCCGCAGCCGGGAAGGCGTCGTCAACCTCGACGACGAGTACGGCCGCAGGCTGGCCGGGGAGGCGACCGTGCCGGTCACCACCTTCTCCGCCGAGGGGCACCCGGACGCCGACTGGCGCGCCGAGGACGTCGAAGTCACTGCCGTCGGCTCGACGTTCACCGCCGTCGGTCCCAAGGGCGAGCGGGTGCGCGCCGAGGCGCCGCTGCCCGGCCCGTTCAACGTCGCCAACACGCTCGCCGCGATCGTCACGCTCGCCGTGGCCGGAATCGAACCCCAGACCGCCGCCGACGGCATCGCCGCCGTCCCCGGTGTGCCCGGCCGGCTCGAGCGCGTCGACGCGGGCCAGCCGTACCTCGCCGTCGTCGACTACGCCCACAAGACGGACGCCGTCGAGTCCGTCCTGCGCTCCCTGCGCAAGGTCACCGAGGGCCGGCTGCACGTCGTCCTCGGCTGTGGTGGCGACCGGGACGTGACCAAGCGCGGACCGATGGGCGCCGCTGCCGCGCGCCTGGCGGACACCGCCGTACTGACCTCCGACAACCCGCGCTCCGAGGACCCCCTCGCGATCCTCGCCGCCATGCTCGCCGGTGCCGCCGAGGTGCCGATCCACGAGCGCGGCGACGTCCTGGTCGAGGCCGACCGCGCCGCGGCCATCGCGGCCGCCGTCGCCCGTGCCCAGCCGGGCGACACCGTCCTCGTCGCCGGCAAGGGCCACGAGCAGGGCCAGGACATCGCCGGAGTGGTCCGCCCGTTCGACGACCGCCAGGTACTGCGCGAAGCAATCCAGAACAGTCAGGGATGAAGTAGTGATCGCCCTCTCCCTCGCCGAGATCGCCGAAATCGTCGGCGGGCAGACGTACGACATACCGGATCCGGCCGTCCAGGTCACCGGCCCCGTCGTCCGGGACTCCCGTGAGATCGAACCAGGCAGCCTCTTCGTCGCCTTCGTGGGCGAACGCGTCGACGGACACGACTACGCGCGCCAGGTCGTCGACGCGGGCGCGGTGGCCGTCCTCGCGACCCGCCCGGTCCAGGCGCCCGCCATCGTCGTGGACGACGTCCAAAGGGCCCTCGGCGCGCTCGCCCGCGCCGTCGTCGAACGGCTCGGCACCCACGTCGTCGCGCTGACCGGCTCCGCCGGCAAGACGAGCACCAAGGACCTGATCGCCCAGGTGCTCCAGCGCAAGGCGCCCACGGTCTGGACCCCGGGCTCCCTCAACAACGAGATCGGCCTGCCCCTCACCGCCCTGACCGCCACCGAGGAGACCCAGCACCTCGTGCTGGAGATGGGGGCGCGCGGAATCGGCCACATCCGGTACCTCGCCGGGCTCACCCCGCCCCGGATCGGCCTCGTCCTCAACGTGGGGACCGCGCACATCGGCGAGTTCGGCGGCCGCGAGCAGATCGCCCAGGCCAAGGGCGAACTCGTCGAGTCCCTGCCGAAGGACGGCGTCGCCGTCCTCAACGCCGACGACCCGCTGGTCCGCGCCATGGCGTCGCGTACCGAGGCCCGTGTGCTGCTCTTCGGAGAGGCCGCCGACGCCGCCGTACGTGCCGAGAATGTCCGGCTCACGGAGCACGGACAGCCCTCCTTCACGCTCCACACACCCACCGGGTGCAGTGACGTGACCATGCGGCTGTACGGTGAGCACCACGTGTCGAACGCGCTCGCCGCGGCCGCCGTCGCCCATGAGCTGGGCATGCCTGTGGACGAGATCGCCCTCGCGCTCTCCGAGGCGGGCACCCTCTCCCGCTGGCGGATGGAGGTCACCGAGCGTCCGGACGGCGTGACGGTCGTCAACGACGCCTACAACGCGAACCCCGAGTCCATGCGTGCCGCGCTTCGGGCACTGGCCGCCATGGGCGAAGCCGCACGGGCAAAGGGAGGTCGCACGTGGGCGGTGCTCGGGCAGATGGCCGAGCTCGGGGACGAGGCGCTCGCCGAGCACGACGCGGTCGGACGGCTCGCCGTCCGGCTCAATGTCGGCAAGCTCGTCGCGGTCGGGGGCAGGGAAGCGTCCTGGTTGCAACTGGGCGCATACAACGAGGGTTCGTGGGGTGAGGAGTCGGTGCACGTGTCCGACGCGCAGGCGGCGGTCGACCTGTTGCGCAAAGAGTTGCGCCCGGGAGACGTCGTGCTGGTGAAGGCTTCCAGGTCGGTCGGTCTGGAGCGGATCGCACAGGCTCTGCTCGAGGGCTTCGACAGCTCCGAGGGTGAGGGTGCCGTCCGATGAGGCAGATCCTGTTCGCGGGAGCCATCGGTCTCTTCCTGACCCTGATCGGTACCCCGCTGCTGATCAAGCTGCTGGCCCGCAAGGGATACGGGCAGTTCATCCGCGACGACGGCCCCCGTACGCACGGCAGCAAGAAGGGCACGCCCACCATGGGCGGCATCTCCTTCATCCTGGCGACGCTCATCGCGTACGCGCTCGCCAAGGTCATCACCGGTGAGGACCCGACCTTCTCGGGTGTCCTGGTCCTCTTCCTGATGGCCGGCATGGGCCTCGTCGGTTTCCTCGACGACTACATCAAGATCGTCAAGCAGCGGTCGCTCGGTCTGCGGGCCAAGGCGAAGATGGCGGGACAGCTGATCGTCGGCATCGCCTTCGCGGTGCTGTCCCTCCAGTTCGCCGACAAGCGCGGCAACACCCCCGCCTCCACCAAGCTGTCGTTCATCACCGACTTCGGCTGGTCCATCGGACCCGTGCTGTTCGTGGTCTGGGCGCTGTTCATGATCCTCGCGATGTCGAACGGCGTGAACCTGACCGACGGCCTCGACGGGCTCGCCACGGGCGCGTCGGTGATGGTCTTCGGCGCGTACACCTTCATCGGCCTGTGGCAGTTCCAGGAGTCCTGTGCCAACGCGGAGACACTGACCAATCCCAACGCCTGTTTCGAGGTACGAGATCCGCTCGACCTCGCGGTCGTGGCCTCCGCCCTCATGGGAGCCTGCTTCGGCTTCCTGTGGTGGAACACCTCGCCCGCCAAGATCTTCATGGGCGACACCGGGTCGCTCGCGCTCGGCGGCGCGCTCGCGGGTCTGGCGATCTGCTCCCGCACCGAGTTCCTGCTCGCCCTCCTCGGCGGACTGTTCGTCCTCATCACCATGTCCGTGGTGATCCAGGTCGGTTCGTTCCGGATGACCGGCAAGCGGGTCTTCCGGATGGCACCGCTGCAGCACCACTTCGAACTCAAGGGGTGGTCCGAAGTCCTTGTGGTGGTCCGCTTCTGGATCATTCAGGGCATGTGCGTCATCGTGGGTCTGGGCCTCTTCTACGCCGGATGGGCAGCCGACAAGTGAGCGAGTGGCAGGGCAGGAACATCACCGTCGCCGGCCTCGGGGTGAGCGGCATCAGCGCCGCCCGCGCCCTGGCCGGCCTCGGCGCGGCCGTCACCGTCGTGGACGGCGGTGACAGCGACGCGCACCGGGCGCGCGCCGCGGAACTGGCCGAGCTGGGCATCACGGTGCGCCTCGGCGACGCGGAGACGCTGCCCGAGGGCACGGATCTGGTGGTCACCTCGCCCGGCTGGAAACCCTCCAGCCCGCTCTTCGAGGCGGCGGCCGAGGCGGGCGTCGACGTCGTCGGCGACGTCGAGATCGCCTGGCGGCTGCGCGGCCCCGACGCGCCGCCGTGGCTCGCCGTCACCGGCACCAACGGCAAGACGACCACGACGCGGATGCTCGCCTCCATCCTGTCGGCCGCCGGTCTGCGGACCGCCGCCATCGGGAACATCGGCACCCCGATCGTCGACGTCGTGACCGGCGACGAGCAGTACGACGTGCTCGCCGTCGAACTCTCCAGCTACCAGCTCCACTGGGCGCCCTCGCTGCGCGCCCACTCCGCCGCGGTCCTCAACCTGGCTCCGGACCACCTCGACTGGCACGGCTCCATGAAGGCGTACGCCGCCGACAAGGGCCGGATCTACGAGGGCAACACGGTCGCCTGCGTCTACAACGTCGCCGACCCGGCGACCGAGGACCTGGTGCGCGAGGCGGACGTGGAGGAGGGCTGCCGCGCCATCGGCTTCACGCTGGGCACGCCGGGGCCGTCCCAACTCGGCGTCGTCGACGGCATTCTGGTGGACCGCGCGTTCGTCGAGAACCGGCAGAAGCAGGCGCAGGAGCTCGCCGAGGTCTCCGACGTCAACCCGCCGGCGCCGCACAACATCGCCAACGCGCTGGCGGCCGCGGCGCTCGCCCGCGCCTTCGGCGTGGCCCCGGCGGCCGTACGCGACGGTCTGCGCGCCTTCCGCCCCGACGCGCACCGCATCGAGCACGTGGCGGACGTCGCGGGCGTCGCGTACGTCGACGACTCCAAGGCCACCAACACCCATGCCACGGAAGCGTCTCTGGCCGCCTACGAGCCGATCGTGTGGATCGCGGGGGGACTCGCGAAGGGCGCCACGTTCGACGAGCTGGTCGCCAGGTCGGCGGCTCGCCTCCGCGGTGTCGTGCTGATCGGCGCCGACCGTGCCCTGATCCGAGACGCCCTCGCGCGACACGCCCCACAGGTCCCGGTCGTCGACCTCGACCGGACCGACACTGGGGCGATGTCCGCGGCGGTGGCGGAGGCGGCCTCGCTCGCCCGTCCCGGCGACACGGTTCTGCTGGCCCCCGCCTGCGCCTCGATGGACATGTTCACCAACTACAACGAGCGAGGCGAGGCCTTCGCGGAAGCGGTCCGCGCACTCGCCGCCGAGCACGGCTGACAGCCGCCAGGTCCGGCTGCCGCCGGACACGACTGGAGGGGACAGCGACGATGCCGCCCAGCACGACCGGGTCCGTACCCCCGCGGGGGAGCGCCCCGCGCCCTCCCGGCGCCCACTCCGCGGCCGACGGCCGCGTCTCAGCGGCGGCGACCGGCGCCGGGCCCGGTGGAGTGGACCGCGCTCCGGCGACCGCCCCCGTGGCCGACGGCGTCGCTGCCGCGCAGGCAGACGCCCGCCCCGCGGCCGACGGCCGCGTCTCGGCTGTGCCGGCCGGCCGTCGGGGAGCCGGTGCCCACCCCACGGGCGCGCCGCTGGACCGGGTCCGGCACATGGCGGTGGCGTGGCGGGCGGGCCTCGCAGTACCCGCCCCCGCCTTCGCCGGCGCAGCCGGCATCGCGCTGCGCAGCCGGGCCGACGCGCCCCGGGCGAGGCTGATCCGGGCGGGTGGGAGCTCCCGCACCCCCAAGGCGGCCCGCGGCGGCGGACCCCGCGGCCCCCGACGGCTGTACGAGCAGGCACGGCGGGCCTGGGACCGGCCCCTGACTGCGTACTACCTCATCCTCGGCAGCAGCCTTCTGGTCACGGTGCTCGGCCTCGTCATGGTCTACTCCGCGTCCATGATCCAGGCGCTGGAGTACTCCCTTCCCGCCTCGTACTTCTTCCGCAAGCAGTTCGTCGCCGCCCTCATCGGCGCGGGACTGCTGTTCCTCGCCTCCCGCATGCCCGTCAAACTGCACCGCGCCCTGTCGTACCCCCTGCTGCTGGCCGCCGTGTTCCTGATGATCCTCGTGCAGGTCCCCGGGATAGGGCATGCGGTCAACGGCAACCAGAACTGGATCTACCTCGGCGGCCCCTTCCAGCTCCAGCCCAGCGAGTTCGGAAAGCTGGCGCTCATCCTGTGGGGCGCCGACCTGCTCGCCCGCAAGCAGGAGAGGCGGCTGCTGACCCAGTGGAAGCACCTGCTCGTCCCGCTCGTCCCCGTCACGTTCCTGCTCCTCGGCCTGATCATGCTCGGCGGCGACATGGGCACGGCGATCATCCTGACCGCCATCCTGTTCGGCCTGCTGTGGCTCGCAGGGGCTCCCACGCGCCTGTTCACGGGGGTGCTCGGCATCGCCGTGTTCGTCGGTCTGCTGCTGATCAGGACCAACGAGAACCGCATGTCACGGCTCGAGTGCATGGGTGCGACCGACCTCGGACCCCAAGGCGAGTGCTGGCAGGCCGTGCACGGCATCTATGCTCTTGCCTCCGGCGGATGGTTTGGTTCCGGTCTCGGTGCAAGTGTGGAAAAATGGGGCCAACTGCCCGAACCGCACACCGACTTCATCTTCGCCGTCGCCGGGGAGGAACTGGGCCTGGCGGGGACGCTGTCGGTGCTCGCGTTGTTCGCGGCTCTAGGCTATGCGGGTATCCGCGTTGCCGGACGCACGGAGGACCCCTTCGTGAGGTACGCAGCGGGAGGTGTGACCACCTGGATCACGGCCCAGGCCGTGGTCAACATCGGTGCGGTGCTCGGTCTGCTGCCGATCGCCGGCGTTCCGCTCCCGCTGTTCTCCTACGGTGGGTCGGCCCTGCTGCCGACGATGTTCGCCGTCGGGCTCCTGATCGCCTTCGCGCGACAGGATCCCGCCGCGAAAGCGGCCCTGGCCACGCGGAGGCCCGGGGTGAGATGGAAGTCGATGAGACGGCGCGTCAAGAAGCGTCCGTCCGGAGAGCGGTGAATTTCGGTGCATGTCGTACTCGCCGGCGGGGGGACCGCCGGCCACATCGAGCCCGCGCTCGCCCTCGCGGACGCCCTGCGCAGGCAGGACCCGACCGTGGGGATCACAGCCCTCGGCACGGAGCGCGGACTCGAGACCAGGCTCGTTCCCGAGCGGGGTTACGAGTTGGCGCTCATCCCCGCCGTTCCGCTGCCGCGCAAGCCCACACCCGAGCTGATCACCGTCCCCGGACGGCTGCGCGGCACCATCAAGGCGGCCGAGCAGGTCCTGGAGCGCACCAAGGCCGACTGCGTCGTCGGCTTCGGCGGCTACGTCGCCCTGCCCGGCTACCTCGCGGCCAAGCGCCTCGGCGTGCCGATCGTCGTCCACGAGGCCAACGCCCGTCCCGGCCTCGCCAACAAGATCGGCTCGCGGTACGCCGCGGGGGTCGCCGTCGCGACGCCCGACAGCAAGCTGCGCAACTCCCGCTACATCGGCATCCCGCTGCGCCACTCCATCGCGACCCTCGACCGCGCCCGGGTGCGTCCCGAGGCCCGCGCCGCCTTCGGTCTCGACCCCAACCTGCCGACGCTGCTGGTGTCCGGCGGCTCGCAGGGCGCCCGGCGCCTCAACGAGGTCATCCAGCAGATCGCTCCGGTGCTCCAGCGCTCCGGCATCCAGATCCTCCACGCGGTCGGTCCCAAGAATGAACTGCCGCACGTGGACAACATGCCCGGGATGCCGCCCTATGTGCCGGTACCGTACGTGGACCGGATGGATCTCGCGTACGCCGCGGCCGACATGATGCTCTGCCGCGCGGGCGCGATGACCGTCGCCGAACTCTCCGCCGTGGGCCTGCCCGCCGCATACGTCCCGCTGCCGATCGGCAACGGCGAACAGCGGCTGAACGCCCAGCCGGTGGTGAAGGCGGGGGGTGGACTGCTGGTCGACGACGCCGAACTGACCCCCGAGTGGGTCCAGGGCAACGTCCTCCCGGTGCTCGCCGATCCGCACCGGCTCTACGAGATGTCGCGCGCGGCCGCCGAGTTCGGCCGCCGGGACGCCGACGACCTCCTCGTCGGCATGGTGTACGAGGCGATTGCTGCACGCCGCCAGGCGTGAGAAGGCAGGGAGCGTGGCCGGACCGACCACCGCCGAACGCGGTGCACGAAACCCCCGTGACGGATCCGCCGGGTCCGAGGGACCGGTCCGCCCGCCCCGCCCGGACGACGGCGCCGGCCGGTCACGCAGGCCGGGCCCGCGCGCTCTCGCCGTCGCCGGCGCCGCCGCCCTCCTCGTCGTCGGGGCGATCTGGCTCCTGTACGGCTCGAAGTGGCTGCGCGCCGAGCACGTGTCGACCACCGGTACCCGGGTGCTCACACCCCAGCAGGTGGAGGAGGCGGCGGCGGTGCCTCTCGGCGCCCCGCTGATCGCCGTCGACACGGATGCCGTCGAGGCGCGGCTGCTGCGCGAACTGCCCCGCATCGACACGGTCGACGTCGTGCGGTCGTGGCCGCACGGAATCGGTCTGAAGGTGACCGAGCGGCGACCGGTCCTGGTGCTCGAAAAGGGCGGAAAGTTCATCGAAGTGGACGCGGAGAGCGTCCGGTTCGCCACCGTCGAGACGGCCCCGAAGGGTGTCCCGAGACTGGAGTTGAGGACGGCCGCATCCCCGAGCCTGAAGCGTTTCGGGGCCGACCGGCTGCTCGCGGAGGCCGTACGGGTCCGGGGCGATCTGCCCCATCGGCTCGCCCGTGACCTGACCACCCTCACGGTGCGGTCATACGATCACATCTCCCTTGAGCTCAAGGGAGATCGGACCGTGGTGTGGGGCAGCGCCGAGGACGGCGAGTCGAAGGCTCGCACACTCGTGGCGCTGATGAAAGCAGCGCCCGCCGCACGCCACTTCGACGTGAGCGCCCCCACCGCCCCTGCGGTATCGGGGAGTTGACGCGCATATGTGCAGGCCAGCACCCTGGTTGGTCACGGCTGCGCGTGATCACATAGGGTGAAAAGAAAAACGGGAGGTTCGGCGTGTTCGTTGAACGTGCGCCACTTGTCGACTTAGTGTCCTGTTCGGAAGAGTCAAGGGAACAGACACACTGGTAACCCTAAACTTCACCGTTAGGGTTCGGGTCGGCAGCAAGCTGGTCGGGCCGTCCCCATTCGACATCAGTCGTCGCAGCGCAGCCCCGCGAGGCGGCGACACGTAAATCGAGGCGAGAGGCCTTCGACGTGGCAGCACCGCAGAACTACCTCGCAGTCATCAAGGTCATCGGTGTCGGCGGCGGTGGTGTCAATGCCATCAACCGAATGATCGAGGTCGGTCTCAAGGGCGTCGAGTTCATCGCGATCAATACGGACGCGCAAGCGCTGTTGATGAGCGACGCCGACGTCAAGCTCGACGTGGGCCGTGAACTCACCCGAGGCCTCGGCGCCGGAGCCAACCCGGCAGTCGGTCGCAAGGCGGCAGAGGACCACCGCGAAGAGATCGAGGAGGTCCTCAAGGGGGCCGACATGGTCTTCGTCACCGCGGGCGAGGGCGGCGGCACCGGCACCGGCGGCGCGCCCGTCGTGGCCAACATCGCCCGCTCGCTCGGCGCCCTGACCATCGGCGTCGTCACCCGCCCCTTCACCTTCGAGGGCCGCAGGCGCGCGAACCAGGCGGAGGACGGCATCGCCGAGCTCCGCGAAGAGGTCGACACCCTCATCGTCATCCCCAACGACCGGCTGCTGTCCATCTCGGACCGCCAGGTGAGCGTCCTCGACGCGTTCAAGTCCGCGGACCAGGTGCTGCTGTCGGGTGTCCAGGGCATCACCGACCTCATCACCACCCCGGGTCTGATCAACCTCGACTTCGCCGACGTCAAGTCCGTGATGTCGGAGGCCGGATCGGCGCTCATGGGCATCGGCTCGGCCCGCGGCGACGACCGCGCGGTGGCCGCGGCCGAGATGGCGATCTCCTCGCCGCTGCTGGAGGCGTCCATCGACGGCGCCCGCGGCGTGCTGCTGTCCATCTCCGGCGGCAGCGACCTCGGCCTCTTCGAGATCAACGAGGCCGCCCAGCTGGTGAGCGAGGCCGCCCACCCCGAGGCGAACATCATCTTCGGCGCCGTCATCGACGACGCCCTGGGCGACGAGGTCCGCGTGACCGTCATCGCGGCCGGTTTCGACGGCGGTCAGCCCCCGGCCCGCCGGGAGAACGTGATCGGTTCCGCGTCCGCCAAGCGCGAGGAGCCCGCGGCCCCGCAGCGCACCGAGGGCTCCCGCCCGGCGAGCGGCCTCGGCACCGTGCCCGTACGCGAGGAGCCCCAGGCCCCCGCCGAGCCGGCCCCTGTGGCGCAGGACCTCACGGCGCCGGCCTCGCCGCAGGTGCCCTCGGCCCGCCCGTACGACACCCAGGCCGAAGAGCTGGATGTTCCGGACTTCCTGAAGTGACAGTGCAGCACGACGCGATAGACGAGAGCGGCGCGCACTTCGCCTTCACCGACAGGTGGGGCGGGGTGAGCGCCGTTCCGTACGAGGAGCTCAACCTCGGCGGCGCGGTCGGCGACGACCCCGAGGCGGTGCGGACCAACCGCGCGATCGCCGCGAGGGCCCTCGGACTCGACCCGGCCGGGGTCGTCTGGATGAACCAGGTCCACGGCAGGGACGTGGCCCGGGTCGACGCACCGTGGGGGGACGCGGAGATCCCGCCGGTTGACGGTGTGGTCACAGCCCGCCGCGGACTCGCCCTCGCGGTGCTCACCGCCGACTGCACCCCCGTTCTGCTCGCCGACCCGGTCGCGGGCGTCGTGGGCGCGGCGCACGCCGGCCGGCCCGGAACGGTCGCCGGCGTCGTGCCCGCGACCGTCGAGGCGATGGTCTCGCTCGGCGCCGAACCGGAACGGATCATCGCCCGCACCGGACCTGCCGTATGCGGTCGCTGCTACGAAGTACCCGAGCAAATGCGGGCAGAAGTGGCCGAAGCGGAACCCGCCGCCTGGTCCGAGACCAGCTGGGGCACCCCGGCCGTCGACGTCACCGCCGCGGTGCACGCCCAGCTGACCGCACTCGGAGTGAGGGACCTGCGCGGATCGCGGGTCTGCACCCTCGAGTCGCGCGACCACTACTCGTACCGCCGGGACCGGACCACCGGACGGCTCGCCGGATACGTCTGGCTCGAGGGCCGGGAAGAAGAGGACCGGGAACAGGCATGACCGACCGCAGAACCGAACTCGCCGCCAGTCTCGCGAAGGTGGAGGAACGGATCGCCGCCGCCTGCGCGGCCGCCGGCCGCAAGCGGGAGGAGGTGACCCTCATCGTGGTCACCAAGACCTACCCGGCCAGTGATGTTCGCCTCCTCCATGAACTGGGGGTGCGTCATGTGGCGGAGAACCGTGACCAGGACGCGGCGCCGAAGGCCGACGCCTGTGCGGATCTGAACCTGCACTGGCACTTCGTGGGTCAGTTGCAGACCAACAAAGTCCGTTCTGTCGCGAGTTATGCCGATGTCGTGCAGTCTGTCGACCGGCTCAAGCTCGTTTCCGCCCTGTCGGCGGCCGCCGAGCGCGCCGAGCGCGAACTCGGCTGCCTCGTGCAGGTGGCACTGGACGCCGAGTCGGGGCAGCAGGGCGCCCGGGGCGGCGTCGCGCCGGACGGCGTCGAGGGGTTGGCGGCGGCGATCGCGGACTCACCAGGACTGCGGCTCGACGGACTGATGACCGTCGCGCCGCTCGCCGGACCGTACGCGGGACGGCAACAGGCGGCGTTCGAGCGGCTGATGGAATTGTCATCCGGCCTGCGCGTGGCCCATCCGGCTGCGAACATGGTGTCAGCAGGCATGAGTGCGGACCTCGAACAGGCCGTGGCGGCCGGAGCGACACATGTGCGCGTCGGTACGGCGGTACTCGGAGTCCGACCCAGGCTCGGGTAACGTCGCGAAGCAAGTCGGACCACAGTAGAAAATATGGTCATTCCGCCCATAGCGGACTGGCCCAGTGGATCGCGGGCACTTGGTGACGCAAGCCGATCCACCACAGAGCGGAGGACTCAGAGAATGGCCGGCGCGATGCGCAAGATGGCGGTCTACCTCGGCCTCGTGGAGGACGATGGGTACGACGGCCGGGGCTTCGACCCCGATGACGACTTCGAACCCGAGCCGGAGCCGGAGCGGGAGCACCGGCGGCACCAGCCCCCGCACCAGGTCGAGCGGGAGGAACCGGTCCGGGTGACGGTGCCGCCCGCCCAGCGCGAGCCCGCCCCCCTGCCTGTCGAGAGCGGACGCCCGGCGCGTATCGCGCCCGTGGCATCCATCACACCCGAACGTCCGAACCTGGAGAAGAACGCACCGGTGATCATGCCCAAGGTCGTGTCCGAGCGGGAGCCCTACCGCATCACCACGTTGCACCCGCGGACCTACAACGAGGCCCGTACCATCGGGGAACACTTCCGCGAGGGCACGCCTGTGATCATGAATCTGACGGAGATGGACGACACCGACGCGAAGCGACTTGTCGACTTTGCCGCGGGTCTCGTCTTCGGTCTACATGGCAGCATTGAGAGGGTGACGCAGAAGGTGTTCCTGTTGTCTCCTGCTAACGTCGATGTCACGGCGGAGGACAAGGCCCGCATCGCAGAGGGCGGATTCTTTAACCAGAGCTGAGAACGACACCGGGAACGACCCGGCCGAGAGGCCGGCTGAGATGGGATCCAGGGGAGAGGGAAGCGCGGGATGAGCGTCGCACTACAGGTGGTCTACATCGCGCTGATGTGCTTCCTCGTTGTCCTGATCTTCCGGCTTGTCATGGACTACGTCTTCCAGTTCGCTCGTTCATGGCAACCCGGTAAGGCGATGGTGGTCGTTCTGGAGGCCACCTACACTGTCACCGATCCACCGCTCAAGCTTCTGCGGCGGTTCATCCCGCCGTTGCGTCTCGGGGGCGTGGCACTCGACCTGTCCTTCTTCGTTCTGATGATCATCGTCTACATCCTGATCTCCATCGTTCGTGGAGTGGGGAACTCGATGTGAGCGATACGGTCCTGCCGACTGCCGACGACTACGTAGAGGTGAAGAAGAGATGCCGCTGACCCCCGAGGACGTGCGGAACAAGCAGTTCACGACCGTCCGCCTCCGAGAAGGCTATGACGAGGACGAGGTCGATGCCTTTCTCGACGAGGTCGAGGCCGAACTGACCCGCCTGCTCCGCGAGAACGAGGACCTGCGCGCCAAGCTGGCCGCGGCGACCCGTGCGGCGGCGCAGAACCAGCAGCAGGGAATGCGCAAGCCGCCGGAGCCGCAGGACGGCCGCGGTCCGGGCGCTCCCGTGCCCGCTGCCATATCCGGACCGCCGGTCCAGCAGCAGCCTCCGCAGATGGGTCCGCCCCAGCTGCCCGGTGGTGCTCCGCAGCTGCCGGCCGGTCCCAGCCACGGCGGCCCGCAGGGCCCCGGCGGCCCCATGGGCCCCGGTCCGATGCAGGGCGGTCCCATGGGTGGCCCGATGGGCGGCCACATGGGCGGTCACGGCGGCCCGCAGGGCGGCCCGATGGGTCAGGGCCCCGGCGGCGACAGCGCCGCGCGCGTGCTCTCGCTGGCCCAGCAGACGGCCGACCAGGCGATCGCCGAGGCCCGTTCCGAGGCCAACAAGATCGTCGGAGAGGCGCGTTCGCGTGCCGAGGGTCTCGAGCGTGACGCCCGGGCCAAGGCCGACGCCCTCGAGCGGGACGCCCAGGAGAAGCACCGCGTCGCGATGGGCTCGCTGGAGTCCGCGCGCGCCACGCTGGAGCGCAAGGTCGAGGACCTGCGGGGCTTCGAGCGCGAGTACCGCACGCGTCTGAAGTCGTACCTGGAGAGCCAGCTGCGTCAGCTGGAGACCCAGGCCGACGACTCGCTGGCGCCGCCGCGCACCCCGGCGACCGCGTCGCTGCCGCCGTCCCCGGCGCCCTCCATGGCTCCGGCCGGCGCGAGCGCACCGTCCTACGGCGGCAACCAGACGATGGGCGGCCACGGCCCGTCGCCGTCGGGCCCGTCGTACGGCGGTCAGCAGCAGATGTCGCCGGCGATGACCCAGCCGATGGCACCGGTGCGGCCGCAGGCGCCGCAGCCGATGCAGCAGGCGCCGTCGCCGATGCGGGGCTTCCTGATCGACGAGGACGACAACTGACGGGGCCGCGCGCGCAGCGCGCGTAGCCGTCGGCAGACTGCGGGGCCGGGCCCGGAGTGCGTATGCGCTCCGGGCCCGGCCCTTTGCGTGTGCGCTGTGCAGCCCGTCCGGGGGCCCACCCACGGCCGTCAGGCCGTAGGGGGAGATGGAGGAGACCGCGCGAAGCGCGGTACGGGGGTCCGGGGCTTGTGCCGGTTACGGGAGGGGGTACCGCCCCACGGCCGCAGGCCGTAGGGGGAGGGCGGGCAGGGGAAGCCCCCGGGCCCGACCTTGGCCCCAGGCACGGAGCCGCCGGAAACGACGGGGCCCGGCAGCTTGCGCCGCCGGGCCCCTCGCGCGCCGCGCGCTACGCCTTCCGCAGGCGGAATGTCAGCGACAGGCCCTCGTCCTCGAAGGGCGAGCCGTACGACGCGTCCGCCTCACCCTCCGCGAAGTCCGTCGCCAGCACCTCGTCCGCGATCAGCGACGCATGGTCCGCCAGCGCCGACGACACCTCGGCGTCCGTCGAGCTCCACCGCAGCGCGATCCGGTCCGCGACGTCCAGGCCGCTGTTCTTGCGCGCCTCCTGGATCAGGCGGATCGCGTCACGCGCCAGGCCCGCCCGGCGCAGCTCCGGCGTGATCTCCAGGTCGAGGGCGACCGTCGCGCCCGAGTCGGACGCCACCGACCAGCCCTCGCGGGGGGTCTCCGTGATAATGACCTCCTCCGGGGACAGAGTGATCGTCTCGCCGTCGACCTCCAGCGTGGCCTCGCCCGAGCGCAGTGCCAGGGACAGCGCCGCCGCGTCCGCCGCGGCGACCGCCTTCGCCACGTCCTGCACGCCCTTGCCGAAGCGCTTGCCGAGGGCGCGGAAGTTCGCCTTCGCCGTCGTGTCGACCAGCGAGCCGCCGACCTCCGACAGCGACGCCAGCGAGGAGACGTTCAGCTCCTCGGTGATCTGCGCGTGCAGGTCGGGGGAGAGGGACTCGAAACCGGCCGCCGCCACCAGGGCGCGGGACAGCGGCTGGCGGGTCTTCACACCGGACTCGGCCCGCGTCGCGCGGCCCAGCTCGACCAGCCGGCGCACCAGCGCCATCTGGGACGACAGCGTCGGGTCGATCGCGTCCAGGTCGGCGGCCGGCCACGAGGACAGGTGCACCGACTCGGGGGCGTCCGGCGTCACCGGGACGATCAGGTCCTGCCACACCCGCTCGGTGATGAACGGGGTCAGCGGCGCCATCAGCCGGGTGACGGTCTCGACCACGTCGTGCAGCGTGCGCAGCGCGGCCTTGTCGCCCTGCCAGAAGCGGCGGCGCGACCGGCGCACGTACCAGTTCGACAGGTCGTCGACGAACGCGGACAGCAGCTTGCCGGCGCGCTGGGTGTCGTACGCCTCCATGGCCTGCGTGACCTGGTCCACCAGCGCGTGCAGCTCGGACAGCAGCCAGCGGTCCAGGACCGTGCGCTCGGCCGGGGCCGGATCCGCCGCCGACGGCGCCCAGTTCGCCGTACGGGCGTACAGGGCCTGGAAGGCGACCGTGTTCCAGTACGTGAGGAGGGTCTTCCGCACCACCTCCTGGATCGTGCCGTGGCCTACGCGGCGGGCCGCCCAGGGGGAGCCGCCAGCCGCCATGAACCAGCGGACCGCGTCCGCGCCGTGCTGATCCATCAGCGGGATCGGCTGCAGGATGTTGCCCAGATGCTTGGACATCTTGCGGCCGTCCTCGGCGAGGATGTGGCCGAGGCACACCACGTTCTCGTACGACGACTTGTCGAAGACAAGGGTGCCGACGGCCATCAGCGTGTAGAACCACCCACGCGTCTGGTCGATCGCCTCCGAGATGAACTGCGCCGGGTAGCGCTTCTCGAAGATCTCCTTGTTCTTGTAGGGGTAGCCCCACTGCGCGAACGGCATCGAGCCCGAGTCGTACCAGGCGTCGATCACCTCCGGCACGCGCGTCGCCGTCCGGCCGCAGCCGTCCTGCGGGCAGGCGAACGTGACCTCGTCGATGAACGGGCGGTGCGGGTCCAGCCCCGACTGGTCCGTGCCGGTCAGCTCGGACAGCTCCGCGAGCGAGCCGACGCAGGTGAGGTGGTCGTCCTCACAGCGCCAGATGGGCAGCGGGGTGCCCCAGTAGCGGTTGCGGGAGAGCGCCCAGTCGATGTTGTTGTTGAGCCAGTCGCCGTACCGGCCCTGCTTGACGGAGTCCGGGAACCAGTTGGTCGCCTCGTTCTCCGCGAGCAGCCGGTCCTTGATCGCGGTGGTGCGGATGTACCAGGACGGCTGCGCGTAGTAGAGCAGGGCGGTGTGGCAGCGCCAGCAGTGCGGGTAGCTGTGCTCGTACGGGATGTGCCTGAAGAGCAGCTCCCGGGCCTGGAGGTCGGCCGTGAGCGCCTCGTCGGCCTTCTTGAAGAAGACGCCGCCGACCAGCGGGACGTCCTCCTCGAAGGTGCCGTCGGGGCGGACCGGGTTGACGACCGGCAGGCCGTAGGAGCGGCAGACCTTGAGGTCGTCCTCACCGAAGGCCGGGGACTGGTGGACCAGACCCGTACCGTCCTCGGTCGTCACGTACTCGGCGTTGACGATGTAGTGCGCGGGCTCGGGGAACTCCACGAGCTCGAAGGGGCGCTGGTACGTCCAGCGCTCCATCTCCGCGCCCGTGAACGTCTGCCCGGTGGGCTCCCAGCCCTCGCCGAGCGCCTTCTCCAGCAGCGGCTCGGCGACGACCAGCTTCTCCTCGCCGTTCGTCGCGACGACGTACGTGACGGAGGGGTGGGCGGCGACGGCGGTGTTGGACACCAGCGTCCACGGGGTCGTCGTCCACACCAGCAGCGCGGCCTCGCCCGCGAGCGGGCCGGAGGTCAGCGGGAAGCGCACGAAGACGGACGGGTCGACGACCGTCTCGTAGCCCTGCGCCAGCTCGTGGTCCGACAGGCCCGTGCCGCAGCGCGGGCACCAGGGGGCGACACGGTGGTCCTGGACCAGCAGGCCCTTGCCGAAGATCTCCTTGAGCGACCACCACACGGACTGCACGTAGTCCGGGTCCATCGTGCGGTACGCGTCGTCGAGGTCGACCCAGTAGCCCATGCGGGTCGTGAGCTCCGCGAACGCGTCCGTGTGGCGGGTCACCGACTCGCGGCACCTGGCGTTGAACTCCGCGATGCCGTACGCCTCGATGTCCTTCTTGCCGGAGAAGCCGAGCTCCTTCTCGACGGCGAGCTCGACGGGCAGACCGTGGCAGTCCCAGCCGGCCTTGCGGGCGACGTGGTAGCCGCGCATGGTGCGGAAGCGGGGGAAGACGTCCTTGAAGACGCGGGCCTCGATGTGGTGGGCACCGGGCATGCCGTTGGCCGTGGGCGGGCCCTCGTAGAACACCCACTCGGGGCGGCCCTCGGACTGCTCCAGGCTCTTCGCGAAGATCTTGCTCTCGCGCCAGAAGTCGAGCACGGCGTGCTCGAGCGCGGGCAGGTCTACCTGAGCGGGCACCTGGCGGTACTGCGGCGGTGTCATCGTCTCCTCCGGCGGACTGTTCGTCGTTCCGTCCGGAGGGACGAAAGCCGATGCTCGCGCGGCTTCCGCGGTACCACCCTCCTTGGCGGTGCACAGGTCACCGCCCCCTCATTGGGGTCGCGACGCCGGGTCTACTCGCCTCCTGGCTTTCTTCCGGCGGCTCCGGGGTGATGCTTCACGTCGCGCTCGCCCCCGGGCTCTCACCTTCCCCGGGTCGCTCATGGCTGCGTACGCCGCTACTCGTCCCCATCCACGCCTTTCGCTCCGCCCAGTGTACGGGCCGCGGCGAGGGACGGCCGACCGCTTTTCGCGGCGCAGCCGCGCGGCGGTGCCGTTGACCCGAATGGCCATACGGACGTTTCCGCGGCCGGGGCGTGCCGCTGGAGCGGATTACGGGGCGGGGAGCTGGGCACAACGGATGCAGGCCCGGCTCCTCGCAGCCCGGGGCGGGGCCGAACCGGCGGCGTGCCCCGTTGCCGCAGGGCTGGTGTCGATTTATCGTCCCAGCACGATTCGCGAGCAAGATCACAATATGTGAAGGGGCCGCGGTGATGGTGGCGAAGAAGACCGCCGAGAAGACGGCGTCAGCGCGTTCCGTCGCCACGTCCCGGACGGCGCGCTCGGGGCGACGCATGCCCCGGAAGACCCCTGCGGAACACGTCCCCGAGCCGGCGGGAGCCGTCGCGGATGAGGCCGCGCCTGCGAAGAAGTCGACCGCGGCCGGGTCGGCCGGCCGGACGACCCGGCGTGCCCAGGCCGCGCCGGAGGCCGGCGAGGCCCCGTCGCCCGGCACCAGGGCCGCGAAGCGGGCGGCCGGGTCGGCCGGGTCGGCCGGTAAGAAGGCGGCCACTGCCGCCGGAAAGGCGACACGTACGCGGGAGGCCCCGGAGCCGGTGAAGCGCGCACGCGGCAAGACCGCCGCCGGCCGCGTGGATGCGGCCGAGCTGGCCGAGGCTGTCGGCAAGAAGGCGGCGCGGAAGGCCGCGCGCGCGAAGACCACCGCCGGTGGTGAGGCTGCCGAGAAGGCAGCCCCCGCCAGGAAGGCGGCGCGCAAGGCCACGACCGGAAAGGCCACCGCCGGTGCGGCTGCGGAGGCCGGGCCGGCCGCGACCGGCCCGGCCGCCAAGAAGGCCGCCGCCGGACAGTCGGCTGCGCGGGGACGGCGAGCGCAGGCAGCTCCCGAGGCCAAGGCGACCACGTCCCGCTCGACCGCCAGGAAGGCGGCGGACACGGCGGACCGCCGGGCCGCCGGGACCTCCGGTGCCGGGCAGGCTCGTGCGGCCGCCGACAGCGGAGAGCTTGCGGTGCCGGGCGGCACGGCTGCGCGTCGCAAGGCCGCCGGGGCCTCCGGTGCCGGGAAGGCCCATGTGGCCGGTGCCGGTGCCGGTGCCGGTGCGGGCAAGGGCCGGCGTGTGCAGGCGGTCCCGGCGGGTGACGAGCCTGCGGCGGCGGGCGGCACGGCGGTGGCCGGTGAGGCTGCCGGTGCCGGGCAGGCTCGTGCGGCCGCTGACAGCGGAGAGTCTGCGGTGCCGGGCGGCACGTCTGCCGGTGCCGGTGCGGGCAAGGGCCGGCGTGCGCAGGCGGTCGCCGGTGGCGGTAAGGCCCATGCGGCCGCTCAGGGCGAAGAGCCCGCGGGGTCCGGCGGCACGGCCGCGCGGCGCAAGGCCGGCACCGGGCCCGGTGCCGGCAAGGGCAAAGCCGCGCAGGCCGGCACGGGCGGCGAGGCAGGCGTCGGGGAGGAGCCCGGCGTGCGCGGGGACGTGTCGGGGAAGAAGGCCGCCGCCAAGAGGTCGGCGGCCAGGAAGGCCACGAAGAAAGCCGCATCCGCGGCCGAGGCCGCACAGCAGACAGGAGCCAGGACGGTGGCAGCGAAGAAGACCGCGGGCAGGGTGTCGGGCGGAGCCGGAAGCGCGGTGGCGGTGCCCACCGCCCGTGCGGCGGCCGCGACCCCGGCCGGTGAGCTGGCGGTACGGCCCGGCGAGGACCCCTGGACCCCCGAGGAGGTCGCCGAGGCGAGGGCGGAACTCGCGGGCGAGGCGGCCCGCCTCACCGCCGAGATCACCTCGTCCGAGACCGCGCTCGTCGGGCTCATGCGGGACTCCGGCGACGGAGCGGGCGACGACGAGGCCGACACCGGCACGAAGAACATCACGCGCGAGCACGAGATGGCGCTCGCCGCCAACGCCCGGGAGATGCTGGAGCAGACCGAGCGGGCGCTGCAGCGGCTGGACGCGGGGACCTACGGTCTCTGCGAGAGCTGCGGCAAACCGATCGGCAAGGCCCGTATGCAGGCGTTCCCCCGCGCGACCCTGTGCGTCGAGTGCAAGCAGAAGCAGGAGCGGCGGAGCTGACACCGCACCCGTGTGGCGGACCCTTGTGCCGTACCCTCGTCCTCAGTCAGGCACCTAGGTTGAGGGACTCACGTGGCAGAGGCGGAGCGCATCATCGGTACGCCAGATGTTGACGACGAGGCGGCGGCACCTGCCGAGCAGCCCCAGGGCAGGCGCAGGGTCGTCGCGCTCTTCGCAGTGGCCCTCGTGGCTTATCTGCTGGACCTGGTCAGCAAGATCATCGTGGTGGAGAAGCTGGAGCACCACGCGCCGATCGAGATCATCGGCGATCTGCTGAAGTTCGAGGCGGTCCGCAACCCCGGCGCCGCCTTCGGCATGGGCGAGGCCTTCACCGTCATCTTCACCTTCATCGCGGCCAGCGTGATCGTCGTGATCATCCGGCTGGCGCGCAAGCTGTACAGCCTGCCCTGGGCGATCGCGCTCGGCCTGCTGCTCGGCGGTGCGCTCGGCAACCTCACCGACCGGATCTTCCGCTCGCCCGGCGTCTTCGAGGGCGCGGTCGTCGACTTCATCGCGCCCGCGCACTTCGCCGTCTTCAACCTCGCCGACTCCGCGATCGTCTGCGGCGGTGTGCTCATCGTGCTGCTGTCGTTCCGGGGCCTGGACCCCGACGGGACCGTCCACAAGGACTGACAAGGCATACTCGACGGGTGAGTACCCTTCCCGAGATCCGCACCCTGCCCGTACCCGACGGCCTGGAGGGCGAGCGCGTCGACGCCGCCATCTCCCGTATGTTCGGGTTCTCCCGTACGAAGGCGGCCGAGCTCGCCGCAGCCGGGAAGGTGCAGGTCGACGGCTCGGTCGTCGGCAAGTCCGAGCGGGTGCGCGGCGGCGCCTGGCTCGAGGTGGAGATGCCCCAGGCGCCCGCGCCGGTGCAGATCGTGGCCGAGCCCGTCGAGGGCATGGAGATCGTGCACGACGACGACGACATCGTCGTGATCGTGAAGCCGGTCGGCGTCGCCGCGCACCCGAGCCCCGGCTGGACCGGGACCACCGTGATCGGCGGACTCGCCGCGGCGGGCTACCGCATCTCCACCTCGGGAGCCGCCGAGCGCCAGGGCATCGTGCACCGGCTCGACGTCGGTACCTCCGGGCTGATGGTGGTCGCCAAGTCGGAGCGGGCGTACACACTGCTCAAGCAGCAGTTCCGGGAGCGTACGGTCGACAAGCGCTACCACGCGCTCGTGCAGGGCCATCCCGACCCGCTGAGCGGCACCATCGACGCCCCCATCGGCCGGCACCCCAACCTGGACTACAAGTGGGCGGTCACGGCGGAGGGCAAGCCGTCGGTGACGCACTACGACCTCATCGAGGCGTTCCGGGCGGCGTCGCTGCTGGACATCAAGCTGGAGACCGGCCGCACGCACCAGATCCGGGTGCACATGGCGGCGCACCGCCACCCCTGCGTCGGTGACCTGACGTACGGCGCCGACCCCACGATGGCCAAGCGCCTCCGCCTGACCCGGCAGTGGCTGCACGCTGTGCGGCTCGGGTTCGAGCACCCGTCGGACGGGCAGTGGGTCGAGTTCGCGAGCAAGTACCCGGACGACCTCCAGCAGGCCCTGGAGACGATCGCCGCGGAGAGCGCGTGACCGTGTACACCGTGCGGGTCGCGGCCGGCCCCGAGGACCGTGAGGCGTGCTTCGCCGTCCGCAAGGAGGTCTTCGTCGCCGAGCAGCGGGTGCCCGAGGACATCGAGTACGACGCCCACGACGCCGAGGACACCGGCACCGTCCACGTCCTCGCGGTCCGCGCGGACGGTGTGCCGCTGGGCACCGGCCGGCTGCTGCACGGTGCGGCCGCCGCCGACCGGACCGGCGGCGACCTCACGGTCGGCTCGCTCGGGCGGCTCGCGGTGACCAGGGACGCGCGCGGGCTCGGCGTGGGCGTGGCGCTGGTGCGCGCCATCGAGGACGCGGCGCGCGACCGGGGCCTCGCGGCGGTCGACCTGCATGCGCAGACCCACGCGCTGGGCTTCTACGAGCGGCTCGGCTACGAGGCGTACGGCGCCGAGTTCCTCGACGCCGGGATACCGCACCGGTCCATGCGGCGCGACCTGCGTTCCTGAGCACCCCGGCGGGCTAGCCGTGTAAGCGGCCCGGCCGGTCCCCGTGTCAGGGTTGAGACCTTGATCCTCAAGGTTCCAGGCCGGCGGAGGACACATCGTGGACCAATTGGCCCTGTTGTTCGCCCTGCTGTTCGGTGCCGTGGTGACCGTCCCGCTGGGACAGCGGCTCGGGCTGCCCGCGCCGGTGCTGATGACGCTGGCCGGGATCGTGCTGGCCCTGCTGCCGTTCGTACCGAACGTCGACGTACCGCCCGATCTCATCCTTCCGCTGCTGCTGCCGCCGCTGCTGTACGCGGCCGTCCAGCGCACCTCCTGGCGGCAGTTCACCGCGAACGCCCGGCCCATCCTGCTGCTCGCCGTCGCGCTCGTGTTCGTCACGACCGCGGCGGTCGCGGCCGTCGCCCATGCCGTGGTCCCCGGCCTGCCGATCGCCGCGGCGGTCGTGCTCGGCGCGCTGGTCGCACCTCCCGACCCCGTGGCGGCCACGGCTGTCGCGGGCTCGTTGGGGCTGCCGCGCCGACTGGTGTCGATCATGGAGGGGGAGGGGCTGTTCAACGACGTCACGGCCATCGTGCTCTACCACGTGGCGATCGCGGCGGCCGTGAGCGGCGAGTTCTCCTGGGGGGTCGCGGCGGGGGAGCTGGTGCTGTCGGCCGTGGTCGCCGTGGCGGTGGGGCTCGTGCTCGGCTGGCTCTCGGACAAGCTGATGGGGCTGCTCGGCGACGCGACCCTGCAGGTCGGCCTCTCGCTGATGGTGCCGTTCGTCAGCTATGTGCTGGCGGAGGAGCTGATGGGTTCCGGCGTCCTCGCCGTCCTGACCACCGCGCTGTTCCTCGCCGAGCGCACCGCGGACCCGGACGACGTGATGGGCCGGCTGGCCGGGAGCACGTTCTGGCAGATCGTCGACACCCTCGTCACCGGGGTCGCCTTCGGGCTCATCGGCCTCGAACTGCACAACGTCTTCGGCACCGCCGACGGCCGGCTCGGGCAGCTGCTCGGCTGGAGCGCCGCGGTCGTCGCTGTCGTCGTCGGCGTACGGCTGCTGTGGCTGCTGCCCGCCGCCTGGCTCGCCAAACGGATGCACCACCTGCGGGACTACGACGAGGACGTGCCCACCAGCTGGCGGGAGACCGTCGTCCTGTGCTGGGCGGGGATGCGGGGTGTGGCATCGGTCGCCCTCGCCCTCGCGATCCCGCTGGAGACGGACCACGGCACGGGGTTCCCGATGCGCGAGGTGATCATCTTCATCGCGTTCGCCGTCATCATGGCGACCCTGGTCTGCCAGGGCCTGACCCTGCCGTGGCTGGTTCGGCGGCTCGGGGTGCGCGCGGACACCGGCGCCGAGCGCGAGCTGGAACGCAGCCTCGCCGTCCGGGCGGCGCGGGCGGCGAAGGCCCGGCTCAAGGAGATCGAGGCCGAGGAGGACCTGCCCGAGGATGTCAGCGAGCGGCTCCACCGTGGCGCCGTCGAGATGGGCGCACGGATCAGCCCGGACATCGTGGACGACGAGCGGCGCGACTGGTTCGCGAGGCGGGCCGAGCGGATGGCGACGGTGCGGCGCATCCAGCGGGAGATGATGTCGGCCGCGCGCCACGCGGTGCTCTCGGCGCGCAACGAACCGGGCGCGGACCCGGAGATCGTGGACCGGGTGCTGCGGCACCTGGACGTGCACAGTCTGCGGTGAGCCGCCGCCGCGCCGGCCCGCAGTGACCTCGTCACACCACGGTGACCTGGACGCCGAGCAGCGTGGATCCCTCCGTCCGGCCCGTCGAGATCACCGTGATCGCACCCGGCCAGGTGAGCTTGGGCAGCAGAATGCCCTCCAGCTCGCGCGCCCTGCCGTGCTCCGGGGGCTCGTAGAACAGCGACAGCGTGCCGCCCGGGGCCAGCAGGCCGCGCAACAGGGCCACTTCCCGGTCGGCGGCGGACGTCCAGAAGACGTTGACGTTCACCGCGAAGATCTTGTCGAACCGGTCCCCGTCGGGCGGAAGTTCGGCGAGGGCGAGCTGCCGCACCTCGGCGCGGCCGTCCGTGATGTGCGCGCGGTTGCGCCGGCGGGCCGCGTCGACGGCGTGCGCCGAGCGGTCGATCGCGGTGACGGTGCCGGTGGTCAGCCGCCCGGCGACCAGATCGAGCGCGACGCCGGGGCCGCAGCCGATCTCGAGCACACGGTCGTCCGGCCGTACGTCCAGCTGTTCGACCGCCCAGACGAGGCGCTGCGGCACAGAGGTCACGCGCCCAGAGTAGGGACGTCCCCGCCGTGGGGACAGCCGCCGCGCCACGGACGCAGCGGCCGGGGCGTCAGCCGCGGCCCGTGCGCGGGGAGTCGTCCTGTACGGGGACGGGGCCGGGCACCGGTGCGGAGGAGTGCGCGGGCCACTGGCCCGACGGCGGCAGCGAGGCCGCCGACGTCGCGATGCGCGGCAGCGCGTACGGGTGCTTCTCGCCCAGCCAGGCCACCATCTGCTCGCGCACCGTGCACCGGGCCGTCCAGACGTCGTCGGCGTCCTTCGCCGTCACCACGGCCCGCACCTGGATCGTGCTGGGCGTGGTGTCCGTGACGGCGAGGCTCCAGTCGCGGCGGTCCCAGGCGGGGCAGTCCTCCAGGATCTCCAGCAGCTTCTCCCGCATCAGCGCCACCGGTGCCGAGTGGTCCAGGTGGAAGAAGACGGTGCCCGTCATCTGCGCGCCGCCGCGGGACCAGTTCTCGAACGGCTTGCTGGTGAAGTACGACACGGGCATCGTGATCCGCCGCTCGTCCCAGGTCCGCACGGCCAGGAAGGTGAGCGTCACCTCCTCGACCACCCCCCACTCGCCGTCGACCACCACGGTGTCGCCGATGCGCACCATGTCGCCGAACGCGATCTGGAAGCCGGCGAACAGGTTGCCGAGCGTCGACTGCGCGGCCACGCCCGCGACGATGCCGATGATGCCCGCGGAGGCCAGCATCGAGGTGCCCACCTTCTCCATGCCGGGGAAGGTCAGAAGCATCGCGGCGACGGCCACGACGGCCACGACCGCGGTGACGATGCGCATGATCAGCGTGACCTGCGTGCGCACGCGGCGGACGCGTGCCGGGTCCCTCGTCGAGGACGCGTAGCGGGCGTACGTCGACTCCACGGCGGCCGACACGATCCGGGTCACCAGCCACGCGCTGGCCCCGATCAGCACCAGGGACAGGACGTGCCCGATGCCCGTGCTGCGGTCCCGTACGAGCGGCTGGTGGATCTCGCCGTACGACGCGCGCAGCAGTCCTCCGAGGAGCACGACCTGCAACGGCAGGCGGCAGCGGCGCAGCATGCCCCACAGCGGGGTCTCGGGGTGGCGGTCGTCCACGCGGCGCAGCAGCCGGTCGACGGCCCAGCCGACGAGCAGCGTCAGCACCACCGATCCGCCGACGACGGTCAACGGGCGCAGTACGTTCTCCATGTCTCCTGACTCCGTGAGGCTGAAGGCGGCTGGGAGGATGGCCGGATGAACATCATCCTTTTCCATTCGACCTTCGGTCTGCGCGCGGCGGTGCACGCGGCCGCCGACCGGCTGCGTGCGGCCGGGCACGAGGTTCGCGTGCCCGACCTGTTCGACGGGCAAACCGCCGAGACCGTGGAGGAGGGCAGGGAGCTCAGGGAGAGGATCGGCACGGACGAGCTGCTGCGGCGGGCGATCCACGCCGCCGCGCCCCATTCCGACCAGGGGCTGGTCTACGCCGGCTTCTCACTCGGCGGCGCGATCGCGCAGAACCTCGCGCTGGGCGACGAGAAGGCGCGCGGGCTGCTGTTGCTCCACGGCACCTCCGACATCGCGGAGGGCGCGTCGGCGGACGGCCTGCCCGTCCAACTGCACGTCGCGGACCCCGATCCCTTCGAGCCCGACGACTGGCTGAACACCTGGTACCTGCAGATGCGGCGGGCGGGCGCGGACGTGGAGATCCACCGCTACGCGGGCGCGGGCCACCTGTACACGGACCCCGATCTGCCCGACTACGACGAGGAAGCCGCAGAGCGGACCTGGCGGACCGCTCTGCGGCTTCCTCGACACACTCTGATGACCTGACCCGACCTGGCCTGACCTGACCCGGCGTCGGGCACGGTGCCGCGGACCCGCCGCACCGTGCCCGTGCGCGAGACGTGTCAGCCGGCGCGGTACGCCGTCCAGTGGTCCTTCATGCGCTGCACCTGGCCCGAGGTGAACTGATACATGCACGCGTCGTACGTGTAGTCCATGAAGTTGTGGATCGGGTCCACGCCGGGCTTGCTGGCGCAGGTGTCACGGCCGGTCGGGCACTGGTACGCGGCGCTCTTCTCGGCCGGGGTGTCGCTCACGTAGTCGCCGTTGCCGTTGCAGCCGCCCTGGAAGGTGTGGTAGAGGCCCATCCAGTGGCCGACCTCGTGGGTGGCGGTGTCGCCCTCGTCGTAGTTGGCGGCGGTGCCGCCGGGCAGCGAGGCGTCGAGGACGACCACACCGTCCATCGAGGGGTTGGAGCTGTACGAGGTCGGGAAGGTCGCCCAGCCGAGCAGGCCGCCGCTGAGGTTGGCGGTGTAGAAGTTGAGCGCGCCGGCGCCGCCCCGGCGGAGGGTGGACTTCATCTCCTTCTCGGATGTGGAGCCGGAGGCCAGGTTGTACCAGGCCGGGTTGTTCGAGTAGTCGGTGCCGGCCAGCGTGAACTGGAAGCCCGAGTCGACGTTTCCGGTGCCCTGCCCGGCGAACGCCGAGTTGAGGACCGCCATCTGGCTGCTGATCTGGGCGCTCGTCAGCTTGCCCTTGTCGCCGTCGTGGATGACGTGGAAGTAGACCGGGATGTTCACCGCGGCGGCGGTGGACAGGCCGCGGGCGTTCGTGCGCGCCTCTTCCAGTCTCTTCTTCAGGTCCGCGTCCATGGCCTTCGCCTTGGCCTCGGTGACCTCGTTGGGCTCGTTGACGTGGCCGGCGCCGGGACGCGTCTCGCGGGCCGTGGCGCTCTCGTGCTCGTGCGTGCCCTCGACGCACTCCTCGGCGGAAGTGGCGGCGGTGACGGCGGACTTGGGGGCGGCGACGCTGCCGGGGGCGGAGAGCGGCGCGATGGCCAGGGTTCCGGCCATGATCGCCGTACCGACTGCGCGGTGGCGCAGACGGGGGGATATACGGGCAAGAGCACGCATGACGTCTCCTCGCGGGGGGTTGTAGAGGGGGCCTTTCCTGGCCACCGCGGGGAGATTACGGGTGCATGTCAGATCTTGATGAGGATCGATCAAGCCCAATCAATCGTTGAGCTATTACGGACATCGGGGAGAAAAGTTTCGGCCATGTCCGGCCTGCGAGATCGGCGCGTAACGAAGTGCGTGACGACGACGGGTGGTGTGTCCGCATTCATGGGTGCGGAACTCACCACCCGTCGTAGTGATGTGATCTTCTGTTAACCGTGTGACGAGTGGCTGAAAATAGCCCCTCGTCTACGTCAGCGCACCGGCTGATTCACGCGCTCGACCTTCTGTGTTCCGCTGAGGGTGCGGTAGGAGCGCGACCACGACGACGTTGCGTCACGGTTCGTCCGGTCCGAGATGGTGTAGTAGTCCATCTGCGTCCGCTCGGCGGTCACGTCCAGGACCCCGTAGCCGTGCGCGTCCATGTCCACCCACTTCACATGGCGGTTGGCCGCCCGGATCGCGGCCTGCGCGACCAGCGAGACCGTGCCCGGCGCCACATGGAGGATGTCGTCCAGGTTGTCGGAGGTCACCGACGTCACCACGAACTCGGTCGCCGCGGACGCGGACAACGGGTACGTGGCGGCCCTGACCGGCACGTCGTTGGCCCAGGCCATGTGGATGTCGCCCGTGAGGAACACGGTGTTCCGGATGCTGCGCTGCGTCAGGTGGGCCAGCAGCTCCTTGCGGTCGTCCGTGTAGCCGTCCCACTGGTCGACGTTGACCGCCAGCCCTTCCTGCGGCAGCCCCAGCAGCTCGGCGAGCGGCCCGAGCAGATGCGCCGGCAGGGAGCCGAAGGCGACCGGCGAGATCATCACCGAGGTGCCGACCAGCTTCCAGGAGGCGTCGGAGGACGCCAGGCCCGCCTTCAGCCAGTCCAGCTGGGCCCGGCCGGTGATCGTGCGGTCCGGGTCGTCCACATCGCCGTCACCGATGCCCGACTGCTGCGAGCGGAACGAGCGCAGGTCCAGCAGGTGCAGATCGGCCAGCTTGCCGAAACGCAGCCTGCGGTACACGGTGCCCTCGGTCGACGCGCGCACCGGCATCCACTCGAAGTAGGCCTGCTTGGCCGCCGCCACCCGCTCCGCCCACGCGCCCTCGGCGCCCGGCGTGTGGTTCTCCGCACCGCCCGACCAGGTGTCGTTGGCGAACTCGTGGTCGTCCCATATCGCGATCACCGGATGCGCGGCGTGCAGCGCCTGCAGATCGGCGTCCGTCTTGTAGGTGGCATGCCGCAGGCGGTAGTCGGCGAGGCCGGTGATCTCGTGTCCCGGCTCGTGCCGCCGCACGACGTACTCCTCGGCCGGGTAGCCGCCCGTGGCGTACTCGTAGATGTAGTCGCCGAGATGCAGTACCGCGTCGAGGTCCGGACGGGCGGCGAGATGGCGGTACGCGGAGAACCAGCCGGCCTCCCAGTTGGCGCACGAGACCACGCCGAAGCGCACACCGGCCGCGGCGGCGCCGGCGGCCGGGGCCGTACGCGTGCGGCCGACCGGGGAGACGGCGGAACCGGCCCTGAACCGGAACCAGTAGGTGCTCGCCGGACGCAGACCGCGGACGTCCGCCTTGACGGTGTGGTCCGAGGCGGCCCGCGAGGTGTCGCTGCCCCGGGCGACGACCCGCCCGAAGCCCCTGTCCTCCGCGACCTCCCAGTCCACCCGCGTGTCCGCGCCCCTGCCGGAGCCGGGCACGGCGTCCGCGCTCGGCGTGACCCGCGTCCACAGCAGGACGCCGTCGGGCAGCGGGTCGCCGGACGCGACGCCGTGGAGGAAGGAGGGGGTCTGGTCCGCCGCGGTGGCGGGGGCCGCTGCGACCGCGAGTGCGGGAGCGGCGACAGCGGTGGCGGCAACGGCCTTGACGACCGTGCGGCGACTGGGAGTTGAGGAGATGCGACTGGTCACGGCCGATCAGACTACTGATCGGTACGCCGAACGGGCGGGCGAACTCGGAAAGTTCGCCCGCCCGTTCGGAAACGGTCAACCGCGGCCCCGCCGCGGGTGTCCTCAGCCCTTGAGGGCCTTGTCGATCGCCGTGGTGAACTGCTCCACCGTCATGGGCGCGTTGTCGCTGCCCTCGGCAGTGATCTTCTTGCCGTCCATCTTCAGCGTCGGCGTGCCGCCCACGCCGCTGTCGTCGAACGTCTTCGACATCTTCATCGCCCAGGCGTCGAAGGTCCCGTTCTCGACGTTCTTCCTGAACTCGCTGTTGTTCTTCAGCGCGGGCACCGAGTCGGCGACCTCGAGCAGGTACGCGTCCTTGGCGAACTTGTCGTCGCTCTCCTCGGGGTGGAACTTCTCCGAGTAGAGCGCCGACTTGTACGCCATGAAGGCGTCGGGGCTCACGTCGAGCGCGGCGCCAAGCGCGCTCAGCGCGTTCTTCGACCCCTCGCCGTTGTCGGCCTTGTCGATGAACGTGGCGCCGACGTACTTGATCTTGTACTTCCCGGCCTCGACGTCCTTGTCGACCGTCTCGCCCACGGCCTGCTCGAACACCGCACAGACCGGGCAGCGGGAGTCCTCGTACAGCTCCAGCGTCTTCTTCGCGTCCGCCTTGCCGATGACGACACTCGTGCCGTCCTTGCCCTCGGTGTTCTTCGGGGCGGTGACGCTGGTCGCGTCGGCGGCCGCCTCCCAGTGGGACGGCTTGTTGGCCTGCATGATGCCGAAGCCGACACCGCCGGCGATCGCCAGGACCAGCACGCCCGTGCCGGCGACGATCAGCTGCCGGCGCAGCTTGTCCTTCCTGGCCTGGCGCTCGCGCTCCAGACGCAGCCGCTCACGGGCCGCCGCCTTGTTGGCCTGGCTGTTGCGCTTGCTCATGATCATTCACTCCATGGGGACGGGGGGTGGCACAGGGACTTCCGGCCGGGCGCGCAGAGCGCGGTTCACGCGCAGAGCGCGACCGGACGCGGGGGTCCCCTCCGTCCGACGGAGTGCACCAGCAGGCGCGCACGGGAGGAGCGGGGCTCGCGGTGCCCCCGGCGGCCCGTCGTGCGCGGAGCGCCCTCGGTGCCGCACAGCGCGGCGGCCGCGAGCAGCAGCGGGCGGAAGGCGAAGGTCCCCACCGAGCGCAGCAGGGCGGCGAGCGCCGCCTCGCCCCGCCGCAGCCAGGCCGCGGCGAGCAGCCCCACCGAGACATGGGCGGCGAGCAGCAGCCAGGGCACGGCGGGGTCGGGCGAGTCCAGCACGCCGCCGAGGCCGCCTGCCTCCGCGCCCGGCGCGACGCCCGGCAGCCGGGCGCCGACGCTGCCGCCGCACAGCACGTCGAGGCCGACCGAGCGCAGCGACCCGGTGACCGGGCCGCCGGCAGCTCCGTAACACGCGTGCTGGCCCGCGGTGAAGACCGTGTCGGCGGCCAGCTCCAGCGGGATCAGCAGAGCGGCGATCCGCCCGAAACCGCGCTCCTCGCCCGACAGCGCGTAGGCGACGGCGAAGACGGCGGCCGCGAGCACGGCGACGGTGGCCAGCGGCAGCGGGGCCCGCGAGAGCAGCACATGGGAAGCGGCGGACAGCGTCACGACCAGTGCCGTGAAGACCGCCGCCCGCAGCGCTCTGAGCCGCGTCCCTGATATGTCCATCGCCGGTGAGTGTGCCACGCCCTGCTGTAAGAGATCCCTAAAGAGCCCGCAGGCCAGGAATCCTGCCGTTGCGGAACAGGTCCACGAAGATCTGGTGGTCGGCGCGTGCCCGGGCGCCGTAGTCGTGCGCGAAGGAGACGAGCAGGTCGCCGAAGCCGTCCTCGTCCGCCGCGATCGCCGCGTCGATGGCGCGCTCGGTGGAGAACGGCACCAGCGAGTGCCCGCTCTCGTCGTCCGCCGCCGCGTGCATCGTCGCCGTCGCCCGGCCGAGATCGGCGACGACGGCGGCGATCTCCGCCGGGTCGTCGATGTCCGACCAGTCCAGGTCCACCGCGTACGGAGAGACCTCGGCGACCAGCTGGCCGGAGCCGCCCAGCTCCGTCCAGCCCAGCCACGGGTCGGCGTGGTCCTGGAGCGCGCGCTGCGAGATCACCGTGCGGTGGCCCTCGTGCTGGAAGTAGCCGCGGACGGCGGGGTCGGTGATGTGCCGGGAGACGGCCGGCGTCTGCGCCTGCTTCATGTAGATCACGACATCGTTCTCCAGGGCGTCGCTGTTGCCCTCCAGGAGGATGTTGTACGACGGGAGGCCGGCCGAGCCGATGCCGATGCCGCGCCGGCCCACCACGTCCTTGACCCGGTAGGAGTCGGGCCGGGTCAGGCTCGACTCCGGCAGCGTCTCCAGGTAGCCGTCGAAGGCGGCGAGCACCTTGTACCTCATGGCCGCGTCCAGCTCGATCGAGCCGCCGCCCGCGGCGAACCGGCGCTCGAAGTCGCGGATCTCCGTCATCGAGTCCAGAAGCGAGAACCGGGTGAGCGAGCGCGCCGTGCGCAGCGCCCCGAGCAGGGGACCTTCGGCGGTGTCGAGGGTGAAGGGCGGGACCTCTTCGGTCTTCGCGCCGGTCGCGAGGGCGTGGATGCGCTCGCGGTAGGCGGCGGCACAGATCCGCACGAGGTCGGTGATCTGCTCGTCGCCGAGCGCCTTGGTGTAGCCGATCAGGGCGAGCGAGGCGGCCAGGCGCTTGAGGTCCCAGGTGAAGGGGCCGACATAGGCCTCGTCGAAGTCGTTGACGTTGAAGATCAGGCGGCCGTTGGCGTCCATGTAGGTGCCGAAGTTCTCCGCGTGGAGATCGCCGTGGATCCACACCCGGCCGGTGCGCTCGTCCAGGAAGGGCCCGCCGTGCCGCTCGCTCTCGAGGTCGCTGTAGAACAGGCAGGCCGTGCCCCGGTAGAACGCGAAGGCGGAGGCCGCCATCTTGCGGAACTTGACCTTGAAGGCGGCCGGGTCGGCGGCCAGGAGCTCGCCGAAAGCGGTGTCGAAGACGGCGAGGATCTCCTCGCCGCGCTGCTCGGCGGTGGGCTGCGGGACCGGCATCGCGGAGTGCCTCCTGGTGCATGACAAACGGGACAGCTTTTCCGCCCCGTCCAACGCATGACGGTACGCAGGAGTGCCCGCGAAGTGTCAGTCCCGCGACGTAGACTTCCACGCTGTCCCCCGAAGCGGGGGTCTGGGGGCCGCCCCCCAGAAGACTGCAGCCCGGAGGCCCGCCACCGTGACCAAGCCGCCCTTCACGCACCTCCACGTCCACACCCAGTACTCGCTGCTGGACGGTGCCGCGCGGCTCAAGGACATGTTCGACGCGTGCAACGAGATGGGCATGACCCACATCGCCATGTCCGACCACGGCAACCTCCACGGGGCGTACGACTTCTTCCACTCCGCGAAGAAGGCCGGGGTCACCCCGATCATCGGCATCGAGGCCTATGTCGCCCCCGAGTCCCGGCGGAACAAGCGCAAGATCCTCTGGGGCCAGCCGCACCAGAAGCGGGACGACGTCTCCGGTTCCGGTGGTTACACCCACAAGACCATCTGGGCGGCGAGCGCGACGGGCCTGCACAACCTCTTCCGCCTCTCCTCCGACGCGTACGCGGAGGGCTGGCTGCAGAAGTGGCCGCGTATGGACAAGGAGACCATCTCCCAGTGGTCCGAGGGCCTGATCGCCTCCACCGGCTGCCCCTCCGGAGAGCTCCAGACCCGGCTGCGCCTCGGCCAGTTCGACGAGGCCCTCAAGTCCGCCTCCGAGTACCAGGACATCTTCGGCAAGGACCGGTACTTCCTGGAGCTGATGGACCACGGCATCGAGATCGAGCGCCGCGTCCGCGACGGACTGCTGGAGATCGGCAAGAAGCTCGGCATCCCGCCGCTGGTCACCAACGACTCGCACTACACGTATGCCCACGAGGCCGGCGCCCATGACGCGCTGCTGTGCATCCAGACCGGCAAGAACCTCTCGGATCCCGACCGCTTCAAGTTCGACGGCACCGGCTACTACCTGAAGTCGACCGACGAGATGTACGCGATCGACTCCTCGGACGCCTGGCAGGAGGGCTGCCGCAACACCCTCCTGGTGGCCGAGCAGGTCGACACCACCGGCATGTTCGAGAAGCGCGACCTCATGCCGAAGTTCGACATCCCCGAGGGCCACACCGAGGTCACCTGGTTCAAGGAGGAAGTCCAGCGCGGCATGCACCGCCGCTTCCCGGACGGCATCCCCGAGGACCGCCGGCGCCAGGCGGAGTACGAGATGGACGTCATCATCCAGATGGGGTTCCCGGGGTACTTCCTCGTCGTCGCCGACTTCATCATGTGGGCCAAGAACCAGGGCATCGCGGTGGGCCCGGGCCGAGGATCCGCGGCCGGTTCGATCGTCGCGTACGCCATGGGCATCACCGACCTCGACCCCATCCCGCACGGTCTGATCTTCGAGCGCTTCCTCAACCCCGAGCGCGTCTCCATGCCCGATGTCGACATCGACTTCGACGAGCGCAGGCGCGTCGAGGTGATCAGGTACGTGACCGAGAAGTACGGCGCCGACAAGGTCGCCATGATCGGCACGTACGGCAAGATCAAGGCGAAGAACGCGATCAAGGACTCCGCCCGCGTGCTGGGCTACCCGTACGCGATGGGCGACCGGCTCACCAAGGCCATGCCCGCCGACGTCCTCGGCAAGGGCATCGACCTCAACGGCATCACCGACCCCTCGCACCCCCGCTACAGCGAGGCCGGCGAGATCCGCGGGATGTACGAGAACGAGCCGGACGTGAAGAAGGTCATCGACACCGCCAAGGGCGTCGAGGGCCTGGTCCGGCAGATGGGCGTGCACGCCGCCGGCGTGATCATGTCCAGCGAGACCATCACCGAGCACGTCCCTGTGTGGGTCAGGCACACCGACGGCGTCACCATCACCCAGTGGGACTACCCGAGCTGCGAGTCGCTCGGCCTGCTGAAGATGGACTTCCTCGGCCTGCGCAACCTGACGATCATGGACGACGCCGTCAAGATGGTGAAGTCCAACAAGGGCATCGACATCGACCTGCTCGCCCTGCCGCTCGACGACCCGAAGACCTTCGAGCTGCTCCAGCGCGGTGACACCCTCGGCGTCTTCCAGTTCGACGGCGGCCCCATGCGGTCCCTGCTGCGGCTGATGAAGCCCGACAACTTCGAAGACATCTCCGCCGTGTCCGCGCTCTACCGCCCGGGCCCGATGGGCATGAACTCGCACACCAACTACGCCCTGCGCAAGAACAAGCAGCAGGAGATCACGCCGATCCACAAGGAGCTGGAGGAGCCGCTCAGGGAGGTCCTGGACGTCACCTACGGCCTGATCGTCTACCAGGAGCAGGTCCAGAAGGCCGCCCAGATCATCGCCGGTTACTCGCTCGGCGAGGCCGACATCCTCCGCCGCGTCATGGGCAAGAAGAAGCCCGACGAGCTGGCGAAGAACTTCACCATCTTCCAGGCCGGCGCCCGGAAGAACGGCTACAGCGACGAGGCCATCCAGGCCCTGTGGGACGTGCTGGTCCCCTTCGCCGGATACGCCTTCAACAAGGCACACTCCGCCGCGTACGGACTCGTCTCCTACTGGACGGCGTTCCTCAAGGCCAACCACCCCGCCGAGTACATGGCGGCTCTGCTCACCTCGGTCAAGGACGACAAGGACAAGTCGGCCGTCTATCTGAACGAGTGCCGGCGCATGGGCATCAAGGTCCTGCCGCCCAACGTCAACGAGTCGATGTCCAACTTCGCCGCCCAGGGCGACGACGTGATCCTCTTCGGCCTCACCGCCGTGCGCAACGTCGGCCAGAACGTGGTGGAGTCGATCATCAAGACCCGCAAGGCCAAGGGGAAGTACAGCTCCTTCCCCGACTTCCTCGACAAGGTCGAGGCCGTCGTCTGCAACAAGCGCACCATCGAGTCGCTCATCAAGGCCGGCGCCTTCGACACCATGGGCCACACCCGCAAGGGCCTGGTCGCGCACCACGAGCCGATGATCGACAACGTGGTGGCGGTCAAGCGCAAGGAGGCCGAGGGGCAGTTCGACCTCTTCGGCGGCATGGGCGAGGAGGAGAGCAGCGAGCCCGGCTTCGGACTCGACGTCGAGTTCTCCGACGTCGAGTGGGACAAGTCCTATCTGCTCGCGCAGGAGCGGGAGATGCTCGGCCTCTACGTCTCCGACCACCCGCTGTTCGGCATCGAGCACGTCCTCAGCGGCAAGACGGACGCGGCGATCTCCCAGCTGACCGGCGGCGAGCACGCGGACGGCGCGGTCGTCACCATCGGCGGCATCATCTCCGGTCTGCAGCGCAAGATGACCAAGCAGGGCAACGCCTGGGCGATCGCCACCGTCGAGGACCTCGCCGGCTCCATCGAGTGCATGTTCTTCCCGGCGACGTACCAGCTCGTGTCCACGCAGCTCGTCGAGGACACCGTGGTCTTCGTCAAGGGGCGGCTCGACAAGCGGGAGGACGTCCCGCGGCTCGTCGCCATGGAGCTGATGGTCCCCGACCTGTCGTCGGCCGGGACCAACGCGCCGGTCGTCCTGACCATCCCGACCGTCAAGGTCACCCCGCCCATGGTCAGCCGCCTCGGCGAGATCCTCAGCCACCACAAGGGCAACACCGAGGTGCGGATCAAGCTCCAGGGTCCGCGCAAGACCACGGTGCTCCGGCTCGACCGGCACCGGGTCCAGCCCGATCCCGCCCTGTTCGGCGACCTCAAGGTGCTGCTCGGCCCGTCCTGCCTGGCCGGCTAGGGGGTGTCCGGCCAAGATCCGCCGGACACCCCCTCAGCCGCCTGCCGGCACGCAGAAGGGGCGCGCCCGTCGTCAGGGGCGCGCCCCTTCTGCCCATCAAGTCCGTCAGTTGTGGCCGAAGCGCTTCTGCCGTCCCTTGTGGGCGACATCGGACGGCGTGACCTGCGCCGCGCGCTGCTCGGCCTGCGCCTCCATGGACGACTTGGTGGCCTCCTGGTGGCCGCGCTCCGCCGGCGAGGACTTCTGACTGCGCTCACGGTTCTTGTTCTTGGCCATGGTGGGTGCCTCCTGTGGGTTCTAGGGGCCAGGGCCGCTGTCAGGCTCACATAGCCGAACAACCCGCGCATTTTGGATCATTGCGGACCGTAATCGCCCGCCGGAGTCCTGGACTCGCCCGATCCGCCACGCCGATGATCGAGTTCCGGCCGTCAACCCTGCGGCAGTCGGGCAGACTCGAAGGAAACCCGGAACAATCCCTGATCCGGACCTTTCCCGACCTCCGAGTTCCCGATGGCCACCGCACAAGCGGTGATCGCGGAAGGGCTCCGGAACGTCGCCGAAAGAGTCCCCGAAAGAGGGTGGAACGCGTGGACCGCTGCGTCGTCCTGGTGGACGCCGGATATCTGCTGGGCGCCGCCGCGAGCCTTCTCGCGGGAGAACCGGCGCGGTCGCGGATCACCGTCGATCATTCCGCCCTCATCCAAGGCCTGCGCGACCTCGCCGAGGCCGACACCGAACGCCCGCTGCTCCGCATCTACTGGTTCGACGGCGCCCCCGACCGGGTGCCCCAGCCCGAGCACCGCAGGCTGCGCGTGATGCCGCGCGTCACCGTCCGGCTGGGCGCCCTGACCCGCAGCGACGGCCGCTGGGCGCAGAAGGGCGTCGACGCGGCCATGCACGCCGAACTCACCGAACTGGCCAGGAACCGCGCCTGCTCCGACGTGGTGCTTGTCACCGGCGACGGCGACCTCCTGCCCGGTCTGATGTCCGCGAAGGAACACGGCGTCGCCGTCCACCTGTGGGCCGTCCAGGCCGCCGACGGCGACTACAACCAGTCCGAGGACCTCGTCGCCGAGGCCGACGAACGCCGCGTTCTCGACCGGGCCTGGATCACCCGCGCCGTACGGGCCAAGGAGCTGAGCGGCATCTGCGCCCCGGCCCCCGTGCCCCGCCCCGAGATCGCCGCCATCCTGTCCGCGCCGCTGCCCGAGTCGGCGCTCGCCGCCTCCGACGAGCGCGCGGCCGACACCACCCCACGCAACGGCACACCGACCGCGTCCGCCGACGCCGCCACCGGCACCGCATCCGCACCCGCCCCCTCCAAGGGCGTGCCCACGCCCAAGGACCTCGCCGGACTGCGCGCCCCCGGCCTGCACCACGCGCCGGCCACCCCCGCGAACGCCACCCTGCGCTGGTCCTCCGACAAGGGCTGGATCGACCGCTCCGGCCAGGGAGCCCTCGGCGAGCCGCCCGAGAGCGCGTCCCTGCCCACCCTCGCCCAGCTCACCAGTGCCGAGCAGCGCTGGGCCGACCGCGAGGAGGACATCACCACCGTCGGCGGCGACCCCTTCGAAGTGGGCCAGGTCTTCGCGCGCCGCTGGATGGAGCGGCTGCCCGAGGCGGGCCACGTGCAGAACCTGTCCAGCATGTACCCGCGCATCCCGCACCGCATCGACGGTGAACTGCTGCGCTACGCCGCGCGTTTCGGACTTCTCGCCCACAAGGACGACCAGATCGACGAGCACGACCGCTATGCCATCCGCGCGGGATTCTGGCGCGAGATCGACGTGAGAACGGCCGCCGAGCACGCCCCGACGGGGGAGCAGTCGGGGCCCGAGGGCATCCGGGGCGGCCGGACCCCGTAGTCTCGTACCTCGTGAGTACGGTGTGCGTGGTGCGGGATCTGGTCAAGACGTACCCCGCCGCGCGCGGCAGGAGGGGCACGCCCGGGACACCCGAGGTGCGGGCCACCGACGGGATCAGTCTCGACGTCCGGCGCGGCGAGATCTTCGGCCTGCTCGGACCCAACGGCGCCGGCAAGTCCACCCTCGTCCGCCAGCTCACCGGGCTCATGCGCCCCGACTCCGGCAGCGTCGAGCTCCTCGGCCACGACCTGGTGCGCCACCCCGAACGGGCGGCCCGGCTCGTCGGCTACCTCGGCCAGGAGTCCACCGCCCTCGACGAACTGACCGTCGCCCTCGCCGCCGAGACCACCGGGCGGCTGCGCGGACTGACCGTACGGCAGGCACGCGACGAACGCGACGCCGTCCTGGACGAGCTCGGACTCACCGCCCTCGCCGCGCGCCCCCTCAAGAAGCTGTCCGGCGGCCAGCGGCGCCTCGCCTGTTTCGCGGCGACCCTTGTCGGCGAGCGGCCCGTCCTCGTCCTCGACGAGCCGACGACCGGCATGGACCCCGTCGCCCGGCGTGCCGTGTGGGCGGCCGTCGACCGCCGTCGCGCCGAACACGGTGCGACCGTGCTCCTCGTCACCCACAACGTCATCGAGGCCGAGACCGTCCTCGACCGCGTCGCCGTTCTCGACCAGGGCCGCGTCATCGCCTGCGACACTCCCTCCGGGCTCAAGGAGCGGGTGGCGGGCGAGGTCCGCGTCGAGCTGGTGTGGCGCGAGCGGGCGCCGCTGGACGTTCCCGAGGTCGCCGCGCTGCAGGACTTCGCACAGGAGTCGGGCCGCCGCTGGGTGCTGCGGCTCGCGCCGGAGGAGGCGCGGGCCGCGGTCGCCGCGGTGACGGGCGGCGCGGCGTTCGCGGCGCTCGACGACTTCACGCTGGCCACCCCGAGTCTGGAGGACGTGTACTTGGCACTCGGCGGGAACGCGACGAAGGGGCTGGTCAAGGCGTGAGCATCATCTCCGCCGCATCGGCGAGGACCGTGCGCGGGGCTGCCCCCGTCCCGGAGGGCGCCGCACCGCTCGCGCCACGGGCGCGACTGCTGCCGGCGCTCGCCGCGGTGTACCGCGCGCAGCTGTCCCGGGCGCGGGTCGCCCGGATCCCGCTGCTGTTCGTCGCGACCTTCCAGTCCGTCGGGATCATGGTCCTGATGCGCGGGGTCGTCGACGGCGGCGCCGAGGCGAAAGCGGTCGTCGCCGGCGCGAGCGTGCTCGTCGTCGCCTTCGTCGCGCTGAACCTGCTCGCGCAGTACTTCGGGCAGCTGCGTGCCGGGGGCGGCCTCGACCACTACGCCACGCTGCCGGTGCCGCCCGCGGCGGTGGTGCTCGGGGCGGCCGGGGCGTACGCCTCCTTCACCGTGCCGGGCACCGTCGTGACGGCCGTCGCCGGCAGCGTGCTCTTCCAGCTGCCGCTGACGCACCTGTGGGTGCTGGCCGCGGTGATCCCGCTGTCCGGCGCGGCACTCGCCGGCCTGGGCGCGGCCCTCGGCCTGCTCGCGCCGCGCCAGGAGCTGGCCACGCTGCTCGGCCAGCTGGGCATGTCGGCGGCACTGCTGCTCGGGGTGCTCCCGGCCGACCGGCTGCCGGGACCGATCTCGTACGCGCGCGACCTGCTGCCCTCCACGTACGGCGTCGAGGCGCTCGCCCGTACCTTCGACGCGCGCCCCGACTGGGCGGCGGTCGGCCTCGACCTGGCGGTCTGCGCGGCCGTCGGCGTGGTGTCGCTGGCGGTGGCGACGTGGGCGTACCGGCGGGCGGCAGTCCGGTGAGGCGTCACTCGGGTGAGCCTGGCACGATGGCGGTGTGACCGCACCGCTGACTCCTCCTCACCGGCCGAACCGGCAGCCCTCGGGCGACAACCCCTGGCAGGCACCGCCCACCGGCCCTGTCCCCGCGGGTGCGACCTGGACGGGCGACGGGCCGGCCCCGAAGGACGGGCCGGACACGGACGACCTGAGGAAGGACCTCAAGGACGGCGCCGTGGTGCTGGTGGCCGTGACGGTGCTCGGTGTGGTGCTCGGGCTGCTGTGGCTGTGGCTGGCGCCGCGGGTGCCCCTGGTCTCCAACGAGCGCGGCGTCTTCCTCAAGGACACGGAGGGAGAGGAGGCCATCGGCGCGGACGGAACGTTTGTGCTGCTGGCGGCCGGGCTGGGCGCGCTGAGCGCGGCGGCCGTCTTCCTGTATCGCCGCCGCGGCGGAATCGTCCTGGTGCTGGCCCTCGCGCTCGGCGGCCTGCTGGCCTCGCTGCTCGGCTGGGGCGTGGGCGTCTGGTTCGGCCCGACGCAGGACGTGGTGGAACACGCGCGCCAGGTGGGCGAAGGCGTGACGTTCGACGCGTATCTGGAACTGGGCGCCAAGAACGCGCTGCTGGCGTGGCCGTTGGCGGCGATGGCGGTGCACCTGGGGCTGACGAGCCTCTTCGCGCCGCATGACCCGGAGCCGGAGCTCGGCCCGCACGGGCCGTGGCCGGGCTCGTCCTGAGTTACTCCACCCCGCCCCTTCCCGCCGTATCGATGTGCGGCTCCCCCCGGACCCCGTCGTCCTGCGCCCGGGCGGGCGCGGGCCGAGGCTTCGGCCCGGATCGGGCGTCCTGCGCCTCGGTGGCCGTCGTGCTTGGGGGCTTGCCCCTGACTCCGCGGGCCTGGCCCGAGCCGCCCCTGTCCGCCGGGCCTGGCGGCCGTGGGCGGGGGCGTCCGGAAGGAAGCCAGGAAGTACAGTGCCCCGCACGCGGCTGATTCGCGCGGCGAGATCCGCCCCGCCGACGACGGGGGCTCGGGGCCGGAAGCTCGGCCTCGCCGGCGTCTGAGGCGCGGGGTTCGGGGCGGAGCCCCGGGAAAGCTAGGCGCGCCCGATCGGGGCCACTGTCGCCGATGTCAGGTCGGCCAGCGCCTCCGGGGACAGCTCGACCTCCAGCCCGCGGCGGCCCGCCGAGATGCAGATCGTCTCGTGGGACGACGCCGACGCGTCCAGGACCGTCGGGAGGCGCTTGCGCTGGCCCAGGGGCGAGATGCCGCCGCGTACGTAGCCCGTCGTGCGTTCCGCCGCCGCCGGGTCCGCCATCGTCGCGCGCTTGCCGCCCACCGCCGCCGCCAGGGCCTTCAGGTCGAGCTGGCCCGCGACCGGGACCACCGCCACCGTCAGGGCGCCGTCCACGTCCGCGACGAGGGTCTTGAAGACGCGGTCGGCCGGGACACCGAGCGCCTCCGCCGCCTCCTCGCCGTACGACGGCGTCGACGGGTCGTGGTCGTACGCGTGGAGCGTGAACGGCGTGCCCGCGGCCGTCAGGGCAACCGTCGCCGGAGTGCCACCCGTGCCGCCCGACTGCTTCTTCTGCTTCTTCGCCACCTGAGTGGTCCCTCCCGTCAGTTGGGGCTCGTCGGCTGCCTCGTGAGGTCCACCATCGGCAACGACGGAAGGTGCCGCAGCACTGCCGTCTCCCCCCGCAGCAGCTTCAGTTCCTCGCGCAGCCGCGTCGCCGTGTCCGGTGCCTGGAGCAGCCGCTGCTTCGTGGGGGTGTCCAGCACCGCCGCCGCGGCGACCAGGTACGACACCACCGAGGGCTCGTCCGGCAGCTCCGCCCCCGTCGAGAGCGTCCGCTCACGCGCACCCGCCAGCCGCTGCTGGTAGTTGCGGAAGGCCCGCAGCACGCCCTCGGCGAGTGCGCCCGCACCCTCACCCGGCTCCTCGGGGAGCTCCTCCAGCTCCGCCGTCAGGAACGGACCGCTCGCGTCCACCGACAGCAGCCGCACCCGGGTCGTACCGGTCGCCAGGACCTCGAAGCTGCCGTCCTCCCGCTCCCGGATCGTCGCCGCGTCCGCGATGCAGCCCACCCGGTGGAACGCCTGGATCGGGTCGGACCCGAAACCGGCGGCGGGTCCGCGCTCGACGAGCGTCGTGGGGTCGGGCATGCCGGGCGCGGTCGGCGCGACCTCCCGCCCGTCCCGGATGGCGACGACGGCGAAGCGCCTCGGCTCCTCCTCGTCCGTCTTCAGCAGTTCCCGCATCATGGCGCGATAACGCTCCTCGAAGACGTTCAGGGGCAGCACGAGGCCGGGGAACAGCACCGAGTTCAGCGGGAAGAGGGGGAGGCGAGCGGTGGTCACAGCGGTCAAGAGTAATGGGCGCGGGTGCGGGCCCCGCGCCCGCGCCCGCGCAGCGGCATCGTGGACGCGACCTCGCTCCGCACCCCGTCCCGCGCCCGCAGGAACTGACCGAGCGGATCGTCCGTCACCGACGTCCAGGGGAAGGAGGTCGCGTAGGGGCCGATCAGCCGGAACTGCGCCAGCGCGTCCGTCCACCGCCCCCGCGCCACGAGCACGTACGTGAGCAGGTTGCGGACCTCGGCCGGCCAGGGGTCCCCGGCCGCGTAGTCCGCGGAGAGCACGACGGCGAGATCCGCCGCCGCGTCGATCCGGTCCTCCTCGACCGACGTGGTCGGCTCGCCGGTCAGCAGCTGGGCGAACGCCGCCCGGACCGGCAGCGCCTGGACCAGCGAACCCGGCAGCGCGTCGGCCGCCGCCTCCTCGGCGAAGTCGAAGCACTCGCGGTGGGAGCCGTACCACTGGGCGGACAGGTACTTCAGCGCCGCCACATGGCAGCCGTAGTGGTGCGACGACCGTCGGATGGCCCGTTCCCACAGGGACTCGAACGCCGTGTGCGTCGCGTGCGTCCCGCGGGCGTGGTCCAGCGCGATGCGCCACGGCACGGGGTCGTTCGGTTCGGCGTCCGCCGCCGCGTCGATCAGCGGGCCGACCTCGCGCAGCCGCTCGGCGCGCGCCGGCGACTCCCACGCCCGCGCGACCGCGAGCTGCGCCTTCACGAGCAGGGCGTCCGCGTCGCGGGGCGACGCGCCCAGCCAGCTGCCGAGCCATTCGTCCCGGTTCCTGGCGAAGGCGGCGAGCCGCGACACGTACCGGTCGCGGTTCTCCCATTCGGCTGATTCGCGTGTGGTCGCGAGCAGCTTCGCGGCCCCTTCGTACTCGCCCTCGGCGGCCGCGACGAGCGCGGGACCGAGCCGCTCGTCGGGGGCGTCGAGCAGCACCGCGTCGTCGGGCACGAGGCCGTCGGACAGCCCGGGCGTATGACGGATCATGCGCGCGGCACGGGTCAGGGCGCGAAGGAAAGACATGGTGCGGACCATTGAAAACCGCAGGTGAGCGCGGCGCCAGAGCCCACCTGTGAATCTTTGGTAGCGGCGGAAAGGTTGCTCGGGGGCGGGTCAAGACAAGGCAAAAGAAACGCCGCTCCGCGCCTTATCCGCGCCGCAGCAGACGGGAGGCTCCCGCCGCCACCGTGGTCGCCAGAATCCACCCGAGAAGCACCAGCGCCGCCGAAGCCCATTGCCAGTGCTCGTCAAGTCTCCAATAGCCGTCCTGGCCGAGATTGATCACCGGAATGAGCAGATCCAGCGCGTACAGAGCCGGATTCCATTCCGGGTGCTCCTCCTTCTTGATCGGATCCGGGGCCACCTGCGCGAAGGCGATGGTGCCCGCCGCCCACAGCACCGCCATCCACAGCGCCGCCCGGCCGGGCCGGTAGCCGTACGCCACGGTCCAGTCCTGCAGGTAGCCCCACAGCTTCGCGGCCAGCGGCAGCGTCTCCCGCCGCCGGCGCTGCTTGGCCAGCAGCACCTCGCGGGCGTCCGCGTCCTCGCCGCAGTTGCGCAGCACGGTCGCGAGCCGTTCGTACGGCTCCGGGGAGTACTCCGGCGTCGCCGAGGTCACCCACTCCAGCCGGCGCGACAACGGGAACTCCTCGTAGGGGACGAGGTTTTCGTAGACGAAGCCGCCCATCGCCAGACCGCCCGGCCCCGGCCAGCTCGCCGCCAGGTCGATCAGCGTCACCACCTTGGCGCCGTTCAGCACGACCCGGCCCTCCTCGGGACGCTCCGCGTTGAACCGCAGCTCCGGTGTCGTGATCCGGCGCAGCGACAGCTCCTCGTGCGGGCTCAGCACGAACCGCGCGCGGTTCAGGTCGACCGCGTCGCCGAACCGCCCGTCGTCCAGGCGCACCCCGCCGTAGCACTCGAAGGGCTGCAGCCGCGAGCCGCGCACCGCTGCCCCCGCGGTGTTGATCCCGAACGGGGGAGTGGCGCCCTGGTTGCCGGTGGCGACGCTCACCCAGGCGCCCGTCATGTACAGCGTGCGCTCCACGCTCAGCTGCGGGGCGTTCAGCGCGCGCCGCTCGGCGGCTGCCCGCAGCCGGCTGCCGCGCAGACTGAGCGAGACGCCGATCTTCGCGCCGCGCAGGCTGAACTCCCCGTACGTCTCGATCAGTTCGGCCTGTAAGTCCTGGGCGACCGACAGGCCGTCCGCGGTGATGGCACGCCCGCGGCGGTCCGGGCGCACATGGATCTGGTTGATCAGCAGGTCCGTGCCGATCTGAGCGTCGGTGAGCCGGATGCCGTGCTCCACCCGGCAGCGCGGCATGTGCAGATCGCCCTCCGTGCGCAGCCGGGCCGCCTCGATGCGCGGAATCGCGCAGCCGACCAGGCGCACCGTGGTGAAGTGCGCCTCGGGCATCAGCAGCTCGTTCTCGAAGCGGCAGCCGTTGAGCTCGACGTAGGGGCCGATGCTGCCTCCGGCGAGCTTGAGCGTGCCGGTGATCTGGACGCCGCGCAGCTTGAGCGCGGCGACCCGCCCCGGCCGTGCGGACGGCCCGCTCAGCAGCAGCCGCGCCACGGTGGACGCGCGGACGCTGCGCTCGGGGCCCCAGGGGCGCGGGGAGAACGGGTCGTTCAGCAGGGGATCGGTGTCGCTGAGGTCGTGCGTGCTTCCGTTTCTGAAGGCGTTCCACATGTTCTGCTCGGCCGGGCTCAGTCCCTCCGGGGGCCCGTCGTCAAGCGGCTCGGTCACTGCCGCTCCTCCGCTCGTTGGCTCGTACAGCTGTTCTTCCCGCTGAGTGACGGCCTGAACGCTAGTGGTGAGGGTCGGCCGGAGATGACTGGGGTGGCTGTTTTTGGCCTCCGGGAGCGGTGGGGGCCGGGTTACGGCCACGCCCGTATCAGTGACTGATACGGAAAACAACCGCCGGATCCAGGTCTGAGAGAATTGGTTCCGTGATCTCTCGAATCGATCTGCGCGGCGACGCCCTCCCGGAGGGCGGCGCTCTGCGCGACCTGCTGCCCCGTGCCGATTTCGACGTGGAAGCCGCCCTGGAGAAGGTGCGGCCGATCTGCGAGGACGTGCATCATCGTGGCGACGCGGCGCTGATCGAGTACGCGGAGACGTTCGACGGGGTCGTCCTCGACCAGGTGCGCGTGCCCGCCGCCGCCCTCACCCGGGCGCTGAACGAGCTCGACGCCGAGGTCAGGGCCGCCCTGGAGGAGTCGATCCGGCGCGCCAGGATCGTCCACCGCGCCCAGCGCCGCAAGGACCACACCACGCAGGTCGTCCCCGGCGGCACCGTCACCGAGAAGTGGGTCCCCGTCGACCGCGTCGGGCTCTACGCCCCCGGCGGCCGGTCCGTCTACCCCTCCTCCGTGATCATGAACGTGGTGCCCGCGCAGGAGGCCGGCGTCCCGTCCCTCGCGCTGGCGTCCCCCGCGCAGAAGGAGTTCGGCGGCCTTCCGCACCCCACCATCCTCGCGGCCTGCGCGCTGCTCGGCGTCGACGAGGTGTACGCGGTGGGCGGCGCCACCGCCGTCGCGATGTTCGCGTACGGCACCGAGTCCTGCCCGCCGGCCAACATGGTCACCGGCCCCGGCAACATCTGGGTCGCCGCGGCCAAGCGGTACTTCACCGGCCGCATCGGCATCGACGCCGAGGCCGGCCCCACCGAGATCGCGATCCTCGCCGACTCGACCGCCGACCCGGTGCACGTCGCCGCCGACCTGATCAGCCAGGCCGAGCACGACCCGCTGGCCGCGGCCGTGCTCGTCACCGACTCCGAGGAGCTCGCCGCCGCGGTCGAGCGCGAGCTGGAGCCGCAGGTCGCGGCCACCAAGCACGTCGAGGACCGGATCAGGCCCGCGCTGGCCGGCAGGCAGTCCGCGATCGTCCTGGTCTCCTCGGTCGAGGACGGTCTCAAGGTCGTCGACGCGTACGGCGCCGAACACCTGGAGATCCAGACCTCCGACGCCGGCGACATCGCGGCCCGTGTCCGCAACGCGGGCGCGATCTTCGTCGGCCCGTGGGCGCCCGTGTCGCTCGGCGACTACGCCGCCGGCTCCAACCACGTCCTGCCCACCGGTGGGTGCGCCTGCCACTCCTCGGGCCTGTCCGTGCAGTCGTTCCTGCGCGGCATCCACATCGTGGACTACACGCGCGAGGCGCTCGCCGAGGTCGCCCACCACGTGGTGACGCTGGCCGAGGCGGAGGACCTGCCCGCGCACGGGGCCGCCCTGAAGGCCCGGTTCGACTGGAAGGTGCCGGGACAGTGAGCGAGAACATCGGCATTGACGACCTGCCGATCCGGGACGAGCTGCGCGGCAAGTCCCCCTACGGCGCGCCCCAGCTCGACGTCCCCGTCCGGCTGAACACCAACGAGAACCCCTACCCGCTGCCCGAGCCGCTCGTCGAGCGGATCGCCGAGCGCGTGCGCGACGCCGCGCGCGGGCTGAACCGGTACCCCGACCGGGACGCGGTCGAGCTGCGCACCGAGCTGGCGCGCTACCTCACCCGCACGACCGGCCACGAGGTCGCGCTCGCCAACGTCTGGGCCGCCAACGGCTCCAACGAGGTCATCCAGCAGCTGCTGCAGACCTTCGCCGGCCCGGGGCGGGTCGCCATCGGCTTCGAGCCGTCCTACTCCATGCACGGGCTGATCTCCCGAGGCACCGGCACGGGCTGGATCTCCGGCCCCCGTGGCGACGACTTCACCATCGACGTCGGCAAGGCGCGGGCCGCCATCGCCGAGCACCGGCCGGACGTCGTCTTCGTCACCACGCCCAACAACCCCACCGGCACCGCGGTCGACGCCGACACCGTCCTCGCGCTGTACGAGGCCGCGCAGGCGGCCAAGCCGTCCCTCGTCGTGGTGGACGAGGCGTACGTGGAGTTCAGCCACCACCCCTCGCTGCTGCCGCTCATCGAGGGCCGGCCGAACCTGGTGATCTCGCGCACGATGTCGAAGGCGTTCGGCGCGGCCGGGCTGCGCCTCGGCTACCTCGCCGCGCACCCCGCGGTGGTCGACGCCGTCCAGCTGGTGCGCCTGCCGTACCACCTGTCGGCCGTCACCCAGGCCACCGCGCTGGCCGCCCTGGAGCACACCGATACGCTCCTCGGGTACGTCGAGCAGCTGAAGACCGAACGGGACCGGCTGGTCGAGGAGCTGCGCGCCATCGGCTACGAAGTCACCGACTCCGACGCCAATTTCGTGCAGTTCGGGCGCTTCGACGGCGAGGGCGGCGCGCAGGCGATGTGGCAGAAGATCCTCGACCACGGCGTGCTGGTCCGTGACAACGGCGTACCGGGCCGGCTGCGGGTCACCGCCGGTACGCCCGAAGAGAACGACGCGTTCCTCGATGCGGTTCGCGCACTGAAGAAGGAGCAGAGCTCATGAGCCGCACTGGACGGGTCGAGCGCACCACCAAGGAGACCTCGGTCGTCGTCGAGATAGACCTCGACGGCACCGGCAAGGTCGACGTCGCCACCGGCGTCGGTTTCTTCGACCACATGCTGGACCAGCTCGGCAGGCACGGCCTGTTCGACCTGACCGTCAAGACCGACGGCGACCTGCACATCGACACCCACCACACCATCGAGGACACCGCCCTCGCGCTCGGCGCCGCCTTCAAGCAGGCCCTCGGCGACAAGGTCGGCATCTACCGCTTCGGCAACTGCACCGTGCCGCTGGACGAGTCCCTCGCGCAGGTCACCGTCGACCTCTCGGGCCGCCCGTACCTGGTGCACACCGAGCCGGAGAACATGGCGCCGATGATCGGCACCTACGACACGACGATGACCCGGCACATCCTGGAGTCCTTCGTCGCCCAGGCGCAGATCGCCCTGCACGTCCACGTCCCGTACGGGCGCAACGCGCACCACATCGTCGAGTGCCAGTTCAAGGCCCTCGCCCGCGCCCTGCGCTACGCCTCGGAGCGCGACCCGCGCGCCGTCGGCATTCTTCCCTCCACGAAGGGCGCGCTGTAAGACGATGACCGGCCTGTCCACCATCCTCATCGTCGTCGGGCTGTTCCTCGCCGGCGGTGTCTACTCCTTCTCCAAACAGAAGATGCCCAAGGGGCCCATCGTGCTGCTGACCGCGGCCTCCGCGATGTGCCTGGTCGCCGGCGTCCTGCGGATTCAGGGAATCTGGGAGTAGCAGCATGAGCGCACAGAAGAAAGTCGTCGTCTTCGACTACGGCTTCGGCAACGTCCGTTCCGCCGAGCGCGCCCTCGCGCGCGTCGGCGCGGACGTCGAGATCACCCGTGACTACGACAGGGCCATGAACGCCGACGGGCTGCTCGTCCCCGGCGTCGGCGCCTTCGCCGCCTGCATGGAGGGCCTGACCCAGGCCCGCGGCAACTGGATCGTCGACCGAAGGCTCTCCGGCGGCCGGCCCGTCATGGGCATCTGCGTCGGCATGCAGATCCTGTTCGCGCGTGGCATCGAGCACGGCGTCGAGACCGACGGCCTCGACGAATGGCCCGGCACCGTCGGGCCGCTGAAGGCCCCGGTCGTGCCCCACATGGGCTGGAACACCGTCGAGGCGCCCGCGGACAGCGAGCTCTTCGCCGGAGTCGACGACGACGCGCGGTTCTACTTCGTGCACTCCTACGCGGTGCACGAGTGGAACTTCGAGGCCACCAACGCCGCCATGCGCGCGCCCAAGGTCACCTGGTCCACGCACGGCGAGTCCTTCGTCGCCGCCGTCGAGAACGGCGCGCTGTGGGCCACCCAGTTCCACCCCGAGAAGTCCGGCGACGCCGGCGCCCAGCTGCTGACCAATTGGATCGAGACGCTCTGATGCCGAAGCTTGAACTCCTCCCCGCAGTCGACGTCCGCGACGGCCAGGCCGTCCGCCTCGTCCATGGCGAGTCCGGTACGGAGACCTCCTACGGCTCCCCGCTGGAGGCCGCCCTCGCCTGGCAGCGCGCGGGCGCCGAGTGGCTGCACCTCGTCGATCTGGACGCCGCCTTCGGCACCGGCGACAACCGCGACCTGATCGCCGAGGTCGCCGGCGCCATGGACATCAAGGTCGAACTGTCCGGCGGCATCCGCGACGACGCCTCCCTCGCGGCCGCGCTCGCCACCGGCTGCCGGCGCGTCAACCTCGGCACCGCCGCGCTGGAGACCCCCGAGTGGGTCGCCAAGGTCATCGCCGAGTACGGCGACAGGATCGCCGTCGGCCTCGACGTGCGGGGCACCACCCTGCGCGGACGCGGCTGGACCCGCGACGGCGGCGACCTGTACGAGACCCTGGCCCGCCTCGACTCCGAGGGCTGCGCCCGGTACGTGGTCACCGACATCGCCAAGGACGGCACGCTCCAGGGCCCCAACCTGGAGCTGCTGCGGAACGTCTGCGCCGCGACCGACAAGCCCGTCGTCGCCTCCGGCGGCGTCTCCTCCCTCGACGACCTGCGCGCCCTCGCGTCCCTGGTGCCCGAGGGCGTCGAGGGCGCGATCGTCGGAAAGGCGCTGTACGCCAAGGCGTTCACGCTGGAAGAGGCCCTGGCGGCGGTGTCCGCATGACGGAAGCCGTACGCCGGATCGGCTCGGGCGGTCCGTGGGAGGAGTCCTTCGGCTACTCCCGCGCCGTCCAGCTGCCCAACGGCCTGGTCCTCGTCTCCGGCTGCACCTCCGTCGTCGGCGGCGAGATCTCCGCGGGCGGACCGTTCGAGCAGACGATGACCGCGTTCGGGGCGGCGATCGACGCCCTGAAGGAACTCGGTCTCGGCGCCGAGGACGTCGTGCGCACCCGTATGTACATCACCCATGCCCGGGACGTGGACGAAGTGGGCCGCGCGCACAAGGAGTTGTTCGGCGCGGTCCGTCCGGCCGCGTCGATGCTCATCGTCTCCGGCTTCGTCGACCCCTCGCTGGTCGTCGAAGTCGAGGTCGAGGCGTACCGGCCCACCGCAACCGAAGGAGGTGCCGCATGACCCTCGCGGTCCGCGTGATCCCCTGCCTGGACGTCGACGCCGGCCGGGTCGTCAAGGGCGTCAACTTCCAGAACCTGCGCGACGCGGGCGACCCCGTCGAGATGGCCAAGCTGTACGACGCCGAAGGCGCCGACGAGCTCACCTTCCTCGACATCACCGCCTCGTCCGGAAACCGGGAGACCACCTACGACGTGGTGCGCCGCACCGCCGAACAGGTCTTCATCCCGCTCACCGTCGGCGGCGGCGTGCGCAGCGCCGAGGACGTCGACAAGCTGCTGCGCGCGGGCGCCGACAAGGTCGGTGTCAACACCGCGGCGATCGCCCGCCCCGAGCTGATCCGCGAGATCGCCGAGCGGTTCGGCCGCCAGGTGCTGGTGCTGTCCGTCGACGCACGGCGGACCGCGGCGGGGTCGTTCGAGGTCACCACGCACGGCGGCCGCAAGGGCACCGGCATCGACGCCGTCGAATGGGCGCACCGGGCCGCCGAGCTGGGCGCCGGCGAGATCCTGCTCAACTCGATGGACGCCGACGGCACCAAGGACGGCTACGACACCGAGATGATCGCGGCCGTGCGGAAGCACGTGACGGTCCCGGTGATCGCGTCCGGCGGCGCCGGCAAGCTGGCCGACTTCCCGCCGGCCGTGGACGCGGGCGCGGACGCGGTGCTCGCCGCCTCCGTGTTCCACTTCGGCGACCTGCGGATCTCCCAGGTCAAGGACGCCCTGCGGGCGGCGGGCCACCCGGTCCGCTGATGCGCGAACCGAAGGGGTCCCGGGAGAACGTCCCGGGACCCCTTCGGCACGTCCGCACCTCCCGCGCGCCCGTACGGGTGTGCCCCGCACAGGGCCGGACACGTGCGGGAACCCTCTCGCAGGCGCGCCGGGCCCCCTACACCCCTAGCTGCGCCTCACGGACCCGCGCGATCGCGTCCTTGTCGCCCTCCAGGTCCACCCGCGTCGCGTCCTGGCGGCCGAAGGCGAAGAGCAACAGCTCGCCGGGCTCCCCGGTCACCGTCACCACCGGCGTACCGCGATGCGCCACCGCCGTCCGCCCGTCCGGCCGGCGCAGCACCAGACCCACCGGCGACCTGCGCCCGAGCAGCCGCGCGCCCTTCTCCAGGCGCGACCACAGCACGTTCTCGAAGACCTTGTCCAGATCACGCGGCGCCCAGTCCGGCTGTGCCCGCCGCACGTCCTCGGCATGGACGAAGAACTCGATCGTGTTCGCCGCCTCGTCGACCTGTTTGATGGCGTACGGGGACATCCGCGGCGGCCCTGTACGGATCATCAGGACCAGCTCGTCGTACGGCTTCGCCGCGAACTCCGCCTGGATCCGCTCCGCACGGTCCTTGAGCGCCTTGATCAGGATCCCGCCGGCGGCGTCCGGCCTGCGCTCGCGCATCACCACGTGCGCCGCCAGCTCCCGGGTCGTCCAGCCGTGGCACAGGGTCGCGGCCTCCGGCCCCGCCGCCTCCAACACATCCGCGAGCAGAAGTCGTTCGCGCTTCGCATGGGTCGACATGCCCGCCAGCGTACGGCGGCCCCGCCGGGTCCGCCCAGTGGACGCACCGTCCCGGCCGCCCCACGGCACGGCACAATGGGCGCATGACCAGCAGTGTCCCCGCCAGTGGCCTCGACCCCGCCGTCGCCGCCCGCCTCAAGCGCAGCGCCGACGGCCTTCTCCCCGCCATCGCCCAGCAGTACGACACCGGTGAGGTGCTGATGCTCGGCTGGATGGACGACGAGGCGCTGCACCGCACCCTGACCACCGGCCGCTGCACCTACTGGTCCCGCAGCCGCCAGGAGTACTGGGTCAAGGGCGACACCTCCGGTCACGTCCAGCACGTGAAGTCCGTCGCCCTGGACTGCGACGCCGACACCGTGCTCGTCAAGGTCGACCAGGTCGGCGCCGCCTGCCACACCGGCGCCCGGACCTGCTTCGACGCCGATGTCCTGCCCCTCGGCGAGTAGGGTCTGCCGCCATGGATCTCGAGACCTTCCGCAAGCTGGCCGCCGACCGCCGTGTCATCCCCGTCAGCCGTCGCCTGCTCGCGGACGGCGACACGCCCGTCGGGCTCTACCGCAAGCTCGCCGCCGAGCGCCCCGGCACGTTCCTCCTGGAGTCCGCGGAGAACGGCCGCTCCTGGTCGCGCTACTCGTTCATCGGCGTACGCTCCGACGCCACGCTCACCGTCCGCGACGGCCGGGCTCACTGGCTCGGCGTCCCGCCCGTCGGCGTCCCCACGGACGGCGACCCGCTCACCGCCCTGCGCGAGACCGTGCAGACCCTCCATACGCCACGCGACCTCGCGTCGGGCATGCCGCCCTTCACCGGCGGCATGGTCGGCTACCTCGGCTACGACATCGTGCGCAGGCTCGAGAAGATCGGCCCCGGTGAGCGCGACGACCTGAAGCTGCCCGAGCTGACCATGCTGCTCACCTCGGACCTCGCGGTCATGGACCACTGGGACGGCAGCGTCCTGCTGATCGCCAACGCCATCAACCACAACTGCCTCGCCACCGGGGTCGACGAGGCGTACGCGGGCGCCGTCGCCCGCCTCGACGCCATGGAGGCCGACCTCGCCCGGCCGCTCGCCTCCGCGCCCGCAGCCCTGCCGCCCTCGGAGCTGCCCGAGTTCTCGGCGCTGTGGGGAGGGCGGGACTACCAGGACGCCGTCGAGGACATCAAGGAGCGCATCCGGGCCGGCGAGGCGTTCCAGGTCGTGCCCTCCCAGCGGTTCGAGACGCCGTGCGCCGCGAGCGCGCTGGACGTCTACCGGGTCCTGCGGGCCACCAACCCGTCACCGTACATGTACCTCTTCCGCTTCGAGGGGTTCGACGTCGTCGGCTCCAGTCCGGAGGCGCTGGTCAAGGTCGAGGACGGGCACGCCATGCTCCACCCGATCGCCGGCACCCGCCCGCGCGGCGCCACCCCGCAGGAGGACCACGACCTCGCGGAGGAACTGCTCGCCGACCCCAAGGAGCGCGCCGAGCACCTGATGCTCGTCGACCTCGGCCGCAACGACCTGGGCCGCGTCTGCGAGCCCGGCAGCGTCGAGGTCGTCGACTTCATGTCGATCGAGCGGTACTCCCACGTCATGCACATCGTCTCCACCGTGACCGGCAAGGTCGCCGATGGCCGTACCGCCTTCGACGTCCTCACCGCCTGCTTCCCCGCGGGCACCCTGTCGGGGGCGCCCAAGCCCCGCGCGATGCAGATCATCGACGAGCTGGAGCCCTCGCGGCGCGGGCTGTACGGCGGCGCCGTCGGCTACCTCGACTTCGCGGGCGACTCCGACACCGCCATCGCCATCAGGACCGCGCTGCTGCGCGACGGCACGGCGTACGTCCAGGCCGGAGCGGGTGTCGTCGCCGACTCCGACCCGGTCGCCGAGGACACCGAGTGCCGCAACAAGGCGGCGGCGGTGCTGCGCGCCGTCCACACCGCCAACCGGCTGAACGGCGCGGCCGGGCGGTAAGGGATAGTGGACGCGTGAGTGCCGTACCCGTACCCCAGCCCCGCGCCGCCGCGGCGGCCGCCCCGAGCGGCAGCCGCCGCAGCCTCGCCGCGGCCCTGTTCCTCGGCGCCGTCGGCGCGACCGTCGTCCTGCTCGCCGCCGGGCAGATCTGGGCCGAGGGCCACGCCTCGGTCGGCGGCGGAACCGTTGCGCTCGACGCCGACGGCGGGGACGTCACGGGCGTGCCCACCGCCCTCGCGATCGTCGGACTCGCCGCCCTCGTCGCCGTGTTCGCCGTCCGCAGCGCAGGCCGCGTCGTCGTCTCCGGGCTCCTCGCGCTCAGCGGCGCGGGCGCGGCGCTGGCGGCGCTGCTGGGCGCGTCCGACAGCGACGCGCTCGACGAGAAGGCGGCGCGGACCACGGGCGACGCCGCCGCGACGGCCGACGCGCTCACCCACACGGCCTGGCCCTATGTGACCGCGGCCGGCGGCCTGCTGATCCTGCTCGCGGGTGTCCTGGCGCTGCGGTACGGCAGGCAGTGGCCCGCCATGTCCGGCCGCTACGAGCGCGACGGCACACCGCGTCCCCGCAAGGCGGCCGCCGTGGACCCCGACCGGCCCGAGGATCTCTGGAAGGCCCTGGACCGCGGCGAGGACCCGACGCGCGAAGGGTGACCCCAGCTCACCGCGCGTGTTGTCGTACGGGACAATGACTGCGAGCGTCCGGCTCAGCACGAGCACCAGCTCACGACAGCGCATCACACACGAGGAGCAACTCATGGCGGGCAGCAGCCACGGACACACCCCGGCCGCCTGGACCGGTGTCACCATCTCCTTCATCGGCTTCTGCGTCGCAGGCGTCTTCATGGTGGCGAACAGCCCGGTCGGCTTCTGGGCCGGTTCGGCCCTCATCGCGCTCGGCGCGATCGCGGGCGGCGCCATGAAGAGGGCCGGTCTCGGCACGCCGAAGGAGCCGGACGAGGTGGTCCAGGCCCGTGACCGCGCCGCCGCGCAGGAGCGGGCGACCGCCTGACGCGGTGACGACCCGACACGAAACGGCGCAGCACGGCACGACCGGGCTGCGCCGTTCTGCTGGAACGGCGAGAATCACGAGATGACCCCGACGCCCCCGGCCCCCGGCCCCCCGCCCCGCCCGGCCCCCCAGGCGCCGACGGACGACGCGTCCGCGGCCGCCGGCGCGTCGCCGGCCTGCACCTGGCCGGACGCGCCGGGGCGCTCTGCGCCCGGGCGCGCGGTTGCCGCGGACGGGCGGATGTCAGGGCCGGATGCGTCGGGGCCCGGAGGCCGGCCGTCGGTGTCGGCACACGGCGCGCCCCCCCGTTCCGGAGCGGACGCACCGCCTGCGAGTGCCGGAGTCCTTCCGGCGCCCAGCCACGGGGCGGACGAACGCGGCGCCCTGTCGGACCCGGCATCCACGGGCGTCGGGGGTCATGCCGCGCGTGGGTACGCGACGGCGGCCGGCGCCTGGCCCGAGTGCGCCGAGGCCGGTGCGGCGCAGTGGGGACCGGGCGCCGTGCCCGCGGGCGGCCGTCCCGCGCCGCAGGGGACGGCACGGCGCGTGGCCGCGCCCCTCGCCGTCCTCACCGGCGTCGCCGCCGCCTTCGCCTACGTCGGCACCGTCGACCCCAACGAGCCCGGTCACTACCCCCTCTGCCCCCTCCTCCGCTTCACCGGCGTCTACTGCCCCGGCTGCGGCGGCCTGCGCAGCGCCCACGCCTTCATCCACGGCGATCTGGGCACCGCCCTCGGCGCCAACGCGGCCGCCGTCGTCGGCTACGCCGTCTTCGCCGTCGTGTGGGTCCTGTGGCTGGTCCGCGCCGTTCAGGGCAGGCGGCTGCGGATCGGTCTCGCCCCCGGGTGGTGGTGGGTCATGGGCGGGGCCCTGCTGATCTTCAGCGTGGTGCGGAACCTCCCGTTCGGATCGGCGCTCGCCCCATGAAGTCCCAGGTAGTGGGACAGCGGCCGACCGGATGAGGACCCCGGGCGCTCCTGCGGATACCATCGAGTTGGCTGATCCTCAACCATCACCGTCCCGGAAGGGGGCCGCTCGCGTGAGTGTGCTCGACGAGATCATCGAAGGTGTGCGCGCCGACATGGCCGAGCGGCAGGCGCGTGTCAGCCTCGAGGAGCTCAAGGAGCGCGCCGCCAAGGCTCCGGCGGCCAAGGACGGCGTGGCCGCCCTGCGTGGCGAGGGCGTCAAGGTGATCTGTGAGGTCAAGCGCTCCAGCCCCTCCAAGGGCGCGCTCGCCGCGATCGCCGACCCGGCCGGACTCGCCGCGGACTACGAGGCGGGCGGCGCGGCCGTCATCTCCGTGCTCACCGAGCAGCGCCGCTTCGGCGGATCGCTCGCCGACCTGGAGGCCGTGCGGGCCAAGGTCGACATCCCGGTGCTGCGCAAGGACTTCATCGTCACCGCGTACCAGCTGTGGGAGGCCCGCGCGTACGGCGCCGACCTGGCGCTGCTGATCGTCGCCGCGCTGGAGCAGGAGGCGCTGGTCTCCCTGATCGAGCGTGCCGAGTCCATCGGCCTCACCCCGCTGGTCGAGGTGCACGACGAGGATGAGGTCGAGCGCGCCGTGGACGCCGGGGCGAAGATCATCGGCGTCAACGCCCGTGACCTGAAGACGCTGAAGGTCGACCGCTCCACGTTCGAGCGGGTCGCACCCGAGATCCCGGCGCACATCGTCAAGATCGCCGAGTCCGGCGTGCGCGGTCCGCACGACCTGATCGCCTACGCCAACGCGGGCGCGGACGCCGTGCTCGTCGGCGAGTCCCTGGTGACCGGCCGCGACCCCAAGTCGGCCGTAGCCGACCTGGTGGCGGCGGGTGCCCACCCCGCGCTGCGGCACGGGCGGGACTGAGCCCGAGATGACCGCCGTCCGCCGCCGCCGTGCCGCCCCGGGCTCGCGTCCGGGTGCCGTCGGCGTGCCCGCGGCGACGGTGACCCCGGCGCACGGCCCGTACGCGCGCCTGGCCCGCGGCTGCCGGCCGCGGGGCTGCCGGGCGCCGGCGCGGCGGGTGCACGGGCGGCGGGTGCGGTACGTCATCGGCGACGAGCCGGGCCAGGTCAACGGGATGCGATGGCGCGGGGCGCGTCGGCGGGGTTTCCTTCCCCACCCGGCCTCTTCCCGCTGACCTGGGGCGCTGCCCCCGGTCCCCCCGCGCCTCGATCGCCGGCGGGCTGACTTTGTCAGCCCGTCCGGGGGTCCCTCCCACGGCCAGGCCGTAGGGGGAGATCGAGGACACCGCGCGAAGCGCGGTACGGGGGCAGAGCCCCCGGTTCCGGGAAGGGCGGGGTGGGGACAAGCCCGCCACAGGCGCACCGCAGCCGTATCCCACCCGACACGTCCCGGGGCCACGCGCCCCGAAACAAGGAGCAGCGTCGCCATGTCCAGCGACTACTTCATCCCCGACCCCGAGGGTCACGTCCCCAGCCCCGCCGGCTACTTCGGCGACTTCGGCGGGAAGTTCATCCCCGAGGCCCTCGTCGCCGCCGTCGACGAGGTCGCGGTCGAGTACGAGAAGGCCAAGTCCGACCCCGCCTTCGCCGCCGAGCTCGGCGAACTCATGGTCAACTACACCGGCCGCCCCAGCGCCCTGACCGAGGTGCCGCGCTTCGCCGAGCACGCCGGCGGTGCGCGCGTCTTCCTCAAGCGCGAGGACCTCAACCACACCGGCTCGCACAAGATCAACAACGTGCTCGGTCAGGCCCTGCTCACCCGTCGCATGGGCAAGACCCGCGTCATCGCCGAGACCGGCGCCGGTCAGCACGGTGTGGCCACGGCCACCGCGTGTGCGCTGTTCGGGCTCGAATGCACCATCTACATGGGCGAGATCGACACCCGGCGGCAGGCGCTCAACGTCGCCCGCATGCGGATGCTCGGCGCCGAGGTCGTCGCCGTGAAGTCCGGCAGCCGCACCCTCAAGGACGCCATCAACGAGGCGTTCCGCGACTGGGTCGCCAACGTCGACCACACCCACTACCTCTTCGGCACCGTCGCGGGCCCGCACCCCTTCCCGGCGATGGTGCGCGACTTCCACCGGGTCATCGGCGTCGAGACCCGGCGCCAGATCCTGGAGCGCGCCGGCCGCCTCCCGGACGCCGCGGTCGCCTGCGTCGGCGGCGGGTCGAACGCCATCGGCCTCTTCCACGCCTTCATCCCGGACACGGACGTCCGCCTGATCGGCTGCGAGCCCGCCGGGCACGGCATCGAGAGCGGGGAGCACGCGGCCACTCTCACCGCGGGCGAGCCCGGCATCCTGCACGGCTCGCGTTCCTACGTCCTCCAGGACGACGAGGGCCAGATCACCGAGCCGTACTCGATCTCGGCCGGGCTCGACTACCCGGGCATCGGCCCCGAGCACTCGTACCTCAAGGACACCGGCCGCGGCGAGTACCGCGCGGTCACGGACGACGCCGCCATGCAGGCGCTGCGGCTGCTGTCCCGTACCGAGGGCATCATCCCGGCCATCGAGTCGGCGCACGCGCTGGCCGGTGCCCTCGAGGTCGGCCGCGAGCTCGGCAAGGACGGACTGATCGTGGTCAACCTGTCCGGCCGCGGCGACAAGGACATGGACACCGCCGCCCGTTACTTCGGGCTGTACGACACCGACGCCCAGGTCGAGGCCGACGCCTCCGCCGACAACGGCGCCGCCGAGATCCAGGGGGACGCGAAGTGAGCGGCAACATCCGGCTTCTGAGCGACACGCTCGCGGCGGCGAGGAACGAGGACCGGGCGGCGCTCATCGCGTACCTGCCCGCCGGCTTCCCGACCGTCGAGATCGGCATCGAGGCGGTCAAGGCCGCGTTCGACGGCGGCGCCGACGTCGTCGAGGTCGGTCTGCCGCACAGCGACCCGGTCCTCGACGGGCCGGTCATCCAGACCGCCGACGACATCGCCCTGCGCGGCGGGGTCCGGATCGCCGACGTGATGCGCACGGTCCGCGAGGCCCACGCCGCCACGGGCAAGCCGGTGCTCGTGATGACGTACTGGAACCCGATCGACCGGTACGGCGTGGAGCGCTTCACCGCCGAGCTCGCCGAGGCGGGCGGTGCCGGGTGCATCCTGCCCGACCTGCCGTTCGAGGAGGCGGGCCTGTGGAGGGAGCACGCGGAGAAGCACGGCCTCGCCACCGTCTTCGTCGTCGCTCCGAGCAGCAAGGACGAGCGCCTCGCCAAGATCACGGCGGCCGGTTCCGGCTTCGTGTACGCGGCCTCCCTGATGGGCGTCACGGGCACTCGTGAGTCGGTCGGCGCCCAGGCCCAGGACCTGGTGGCACGCACCCGTGCCACCACGGACCTGCCCGTCTGCGTCGGACTCGGCGTCTCCAACCCCCAGCAGGCCGCCGAGGTCGCCTCCTTCGCCGACGGCGTGATCGTCGGCTCCGCCTTCGTCAAGCGCATGCTCGACGCGCCCGACGAGACGGCGGCCGTCGACGCCGTACGGGAACTGGCGGGTGAACTCGCCCGGGGAGTGCGCGGCAGCGCGTAGCTCGTACGGGTGGATGTGGGACCGGGGAGGCGAGCCGACGCCTCCCCGGTTCGTTTGCGGTTTGTGAGCGAGAACCAAGAACGTAAGCGGACCGCACGCGAGCGGATCCAGCAGGAACGGGCACAGGACCGGGCACGCGAGAAGCGCAGGCGGACCTTGATCGTGGCCGCGGCGGTGGTCGGAGTCCTCGGCCTGGCCGCCGTCGTCGGCCTGATCGCGGCGAACAGCGGCAAGGACGAGGACGGCCCGGCGGAGGCCGGTCCGCTCTCGGCACCGAGCGGTGCGCAGGGCGAGGAGCAGCTCGCGATCCCGGTCGGCGCGAGCGACGCGCCCTCCACCCTGACGGTGTGGGAGGACTTCCGCTGCCCGGCCTGTGCCCAGTTCGAGAACGCCCTGCGGGACACGATCCACGAGCTGGAGCAGGCCGGCGAGATCAGGATCGAGTACCACCTCGCCACCCTCATCGACGGCAACATGGGCGGCAGCGGCTCGCTGCGCGCGGCGAACGCGGCGGCCTGCGCCCAGGACGCCGGAAAGTTCACCGCCTACCACGACGTGCTGTTCATCAACCAGCCGCCGGAGCCGGACGACGCCTTCGCGGAGAACGACAGGCTCATCGAGCTCGCCGGCAAGGTCGAGGGCCTGGACACGCCCGCCTTCCGCAGCTGCGTCGAGGACGGCAAGCACGACAGCTGGGTCCGGAAGTCCGACGAGGCCTTCCAGAAGGGCGGCTTCCGGGGCACGCCGACCGTGCAGCTCAACGGGGAGTCGATCTTCCCGGCGAAGGGCAAGGAGCAGATCTCCGTGGCCAACTTCAAGAAGTGGGTCGAGGAGGCCAACAAGGGCAAGAAGCCCGGCACCCAGCGGCCCACCGGGGCGTCCCCCGGCGCGCCGGCCTCCTGACCGCGTCCGCCGGTCCGCGGCCCCCGGCGCGCGACCGGGAGGCGCGCGCTCGTTACCCATACGTTGCCGGGTGGGTTGCCGTACGTCCCACCCGGCACGGTAGCGTCGGTGCTGCCATGGACATCGCCTACATTCCCAGCCCGTCGACCGGAGTGGTGCATCTCGGACCGCTTCCGCTGCGCGGCTATGCCTTCTGCATCATCATCGGCGTCTTCGTAGCCGTCTGGTTCGGCAACAAGCGCTGGATCGCCCGGGGCGGCAAGGCCGGTACCGTCGCCGACATCGCCGTGTGGGCCGTGCCCTTCGGCCTCGTCGGCGGCCGGCTCTACCACGTGATCACCGACTACCAGCTGTACTTCAGCGAGGGTGAGAACTGGGTCGACGCCTTCAAGATCTGGGAGGGCGGCCTCGGTATCTGGGGCGCGATCGCGCTCGGCGCCGTCGGCGCCTGGATCGGCTGCCGCCGCCGGGGCATCCCGCTCCCGGCGTGGGCCGACGCCCTCGCACCCGCGGTCGCCTTCGCACAGGCCATCGGCCGCTGGGGCAACTGGTTCAACCAGGAGCTGTACGGCAGGGAGACCGACGTCCCCTGGGCCCTGAAGATCACCGAGGGGCCGAACCGCGAGGCGGGCCTCTACCACCCGACGTTCCTCTACGAGTCCCTGTGGTGCATCGGCGTCGCGCTGCTCGTGATCTGGGCCGACCGCCGCTTCAAGCTGGGCCACGGCCGGGCGTTCGCGCTCTACGTCGCCTCGTACTGCGTGGGCCGCGGCTGGATCGAGTACATGCGGGTCGACGAGGCGCACCACGTGCTGGGCCTGCGGCTCAACGTGTGGACCTCGATCGTGGTCTTCCTGCTGGCCGTCGTCTACATGGTGGTCTCGTCCCGGCTGCGCCCGGGCCGCGAGGAGATCGTGGAGCCCAGTGCGGTGGACCTGGCGAAGCCGTCGGGGGACGCCGGTCCCGAGTCCGCGGCCTCCGACCCCTCGGGCGCCGATGACTCGGAGGCGGACGGCGTCACCGACGACGCGGCGGAGGACACGCCCACGGACGCCGCCGGGGCGCCGGAGGGCGAGGACCCCGCGAGTGCGGACGCGGACGCCAGGCCGGCCGGCAAGGGCTGACGACCGACCCGTGACGAAGACCGCCGGAGGCGATGCCTCCGGCGGTCTTCGCGTTTCCCGGCGTCGGGCCCGCTGGGCCCGTCAGGGATCCCAGTCCCGTGCCGCGAGGTCCAGCGTCCGCTGCGCCGCCGCCACGACCGCCGCGTCGACGAACCGCCCGTCCGGCAGGGCCATCGCGCCCGCGTCCGACGCGGCCGCCTTCACGATCTGCTCGGCTGCCTCGATCTCCTGCGGGGTCGGCCGGTACGCGCGCTCGATGACCGGCAGCTGACGGGGATGGATGGCCGCGCGGCCCAGGAAGCCGAGGGAACGGCCGTGTGCGCACGAGGCGTGCAGCGCGTCGAGGTCGACGATGTCCGGGAACACGGACTGCGTCGGCGGCGTGAGCCCGGCCGCGCGGGCCGCGACCACCGTGCGGGTGCGCGGCCAGTCCAGGCCGGTGTCACCGCGTACGCCGAGGTCGGCGCGGAGATCGGACTCGCCGAGTGCGATGCCCCGAACCGCGTCGTGGGCCGTGGCGATGGCGTACGCGTGCTCGACGGCGAGCGCCGACTCCAGCAGCGCGTACAGGGGGACGCCCGGTGCCGCGGCCGCGATCTGCTGGATGTCAGTGGCGTATGCGACCTTGGGAACACGCAGAGCTGTCAGACCCGGCAGCCCCGCGAGGGTCTCGACGTCCAGGGGGGAGTTGATGCGGACATGGACCGGCAGGGGCAGGTGGGAGGCGAGCAGTTCGGCCGTGGCGGCGAGGGCGTAGTCCTTGCGGCCCTGGGCCACCGCGTCCTCGAGGTCGACGATGACGACGTCGGCGCCGGAGGCGATGGCCTTGTGGACGACGTCGGGGCGGTCACCGGGAGCATAGAGCCAGGTCAGGGGGAAGGTCATAGCGCTCCTTCGGTGCGGAGTGCGGTGATGTCGGCCGGGGTGAGGCCCAGTTCGGCGAGGACCTCCTCGGTGTCGGCGCCGTGCGGCCGGCCGGCCCAGCGGATGGCGCCGGGGGTGTCGGAGAGCCGGAAGAGGACGTTCTGCATACGCAGCGGGCCGAGCTCCGGGTCCGGGACCTCGGTGATCGTCCCGAGCGCCTGGTACTGGGGGTCGGAGACGATGTCGCGGATGTCGTAGACCGGGGCGATCGCCGCCTCGGCCTTCTCGAAGGCGGCCACGGCGTCGGCGCGGGTGTGCCGGGCGATCCATCCGCCGACTGCGGCGTCGAGCAGATCGGCGTGCTCGGCGCGGCCGCTGCCCGTGGTGAACCAGGGTTCGTCGACCAGCTCGGGACGGCCGACCAGGTGCATGACCCGTTCGGCGACGGACTGGGCGGAGGTGGAGACGGCGAGCCAACTGCCGTCGGCCGTGCGGTAGATGTTGCGGGGGGCGTTGTTGCGGGAGCGGTTGCCGGTGCGCGGCTGGACGTAGCCGAGCTGGTCGTACCAGAGCAGCTGTGGCCCGAGCACGGCGAGGATCGGCTCGATGATCGCCATGTCGACGACCTGGCCACGGCCGGTGGTGGTGCGGGCGGCGAGCGCGGTCATGACGGCGTAGGCGGTGGCGAGCGCGGCGACGGAGTCGGCGAGGCCGAAGGGCGGCAGGGTGGGCGGGCCGTCGGGCTCGCCCGTGGCGGCGGCGAATCCGCTCATCGCCTCCGCGAGCGTCCCGAAGCCGGGCCGGCGGGAGTACGGCCCGAACTGGCCGAAGCCCGTCACCCGTGTCAGGACGAGACGGGGGTTGGCCTCGTTCAGTTCCTCCCAGCCGAGGCCCCACTTCTCCAGGGTGCCCGGGCGGAAGTTCTCGACGACCACGTCGGCGGTCCTCGCGAGCCGCAGCAGCGTCGCCCGGCCGCCGGCGGTGGACAGGTCCAGGGTGACGTTGCGCTTGTTGCGGCCGAGGACCTTCCACCACAGCCCGACGCCGTCCTTGGCGGGACCGTGGCCACGGGACGGATCGGGGCGGGTGGGGTGCTCGACCTTGATGACCTCGGCGCCGAAGTCGCCGAGCAGCGTGGCGCACAGCGGACCGGCGAAGAGGGTGGCCAGGTCGAGGACGCGGAGGCCGGCCAGGGGAGCGGGCGGGGTGTCCGGTGTGGAGGGCGGGGTCATGAGGCTGCGTCGATCTCGGGACGGTACGGCATGGAGGTGGACGCTCCTGGGCGTTGGACGGACAGGGCGGCGGCGGTGGAGGCCCACGCCAAAGCCTCGGGGACCGGTTTGCCTTCCCCGAGGGCGACGGCGAGGGCACCGACGAAGGTGTCGCCCGCCGCGGTGGTGTCCACGGCGGTGACCTGCGGTGCGGGGACGGTGACGGGTTCGGCGTCGCGGGCGGCGTACAGGCAGCCCGCCGAGCCGAGGGTGATGACGACCTCGGGGACCTGCCGCAGCAGGGCGTCGGCGGCCCCGTGCGGGTCCGCGACTCCGGTGAGCGCGGCCGCCTCGTGTTCGTTGGGGACCAGCAGATCGGTGACGGCGAGGAGTTCGGGCGGCAGCGGCTGTACGGGAGAAGGGGTGAGCACGGTGCGTACGGCATGCCGGTGAGCGGCCTCGGCGCCGTCGAGCACGGCGCTGAGCGGAAGTTCGAGTTGCAGGAGGAGGATGCCGGCGGTGGCGATGAGGGCTTCGTCGCCGGGGGTGAGGCCGGTCACGGTGCCGTTTGCGCCGGGGATGACGACGATGGAGTTCCCGCCGTCGTCGTCGACGACGATGTGCGCGGTGCCGGAGGGGCCCTCGGCGGTGCGCAGGAGGTCGATGTCGACGCCGGACGCGTCGAGGGTGTGACGGAGCACGTCGCCGAACTCGTCGGAGCCCACGGCGCCGATCATGGTGACGTCGCCGCCCGCGCGGGCGGCGGCCACGGCCTGGTTCGCTCCCTTGCCGCCGGGGATCGTACGGAACTCCCGTCCCGTGAAGGTCTCTCCCCGCTTCGGGGCCTGCGCGACGTAGGCGACGAGGTCCATGTTGGTGCTGCCGAGCACCACGATGCCGGTCATGGGCGGAGTGCCTCCTTCAGCGTGAGACGGGCGAGGGTGTCGAATCCGGTGCCGTCGAATCCGGCGACGGACGTGGACAGCCGGTTCTTCAGCGGGGCCGTCCAGCGGTCCGGCAGCCGGTCGGGGTGACCGGCGAGCAGCCCGGTGAGCGAGCCGGCCGTCGCACCGTTCGAGTCGGTGTCGAGCCCGCCCGAGACGGCACGGCAGATGGAGCCGGTGAAGTCGCCGCCGGCGTGGGTGAGGGCTGCGGCGAGCAGAGCGGCGTTGGGCAGGGCGTGCACCCAGTGGTACGAGCCGTAGGCCGCGTGGACGAGGTCGACGGCACGGTCGAAGTCGGCTTCCGCACGGGCCGCCCGGACGCCGAACCGCACCGCGCGGGCGAGCCGGGAGCGGGGCGGGACGACGGTCAGGCCGGCGGCGATCGCCTCGTGCACGTCGGCGGTGCCGCCGGCTGCCGCGGCGATGGCGGCGGCGGTGCACATCGCGCTGTACACGCCGTTCGCGGTGTGGGTGAGGACGGCGTCGCGGTACGCCTGCTCGGCCGCGGCTGCGGGATCGCCGGGGTTGGTCCAGCCGTGCGCGTCGGCCCGGATCGCGGCGCCGATCCATTCGCGGAAGGGGTTGCGGAAGGCGGCGGTGAGCGGCGGCTCGATGCCGGAGAGGAGGTTGCGGTAGGCGACGCGTTCGGCGGTGAAGGTCCGTCCGGCGGGCAGCTCGTCCAGCCACAGGGCGCCGAGCTGCGCCGTGGTGAACGCACGGCCGTGGCGCCTGAGGAGCACCAGCGCGAGGAGGGGGTGGTTCAGGTCGTCGTCCTCGGGCATGCCGTCGATGTTCTCGGCGAGTGAGGTGGCGGCGCTGCGCCGGTTCCACGGGTGGGCGGCGGCGAGTTCGGCGGGCAGGCCCCTGGCGGTGAACCACGTGGTGAGCGGCCAGTTGCCGGTGGCGCGGCCGATGTCGCGGATGGCGTGGAGGGGCAGCTTCTCGACGGGCTTTCCCAGCAGGCATCCGACGGCCCGGCCGAGCCAGGCGGCGTGCAGGGCGTGCTCGTTCACGGCCGGGCGCGCTGCCCCGGCGGACGGACGCCCGTCGGCGTCGCGGGCCGGAGGGCCCGCCGGACGGGGTGCGGTGTCTGCCGGATGGGGTGCGGGCCAGTCCGGGCAGGCCGCGACGATCGACGGCCAGTCCGTCGGCTCGTCGTCCGCCAACGGCGAGGGAAGTATGGCCAGTTCGTCGAGCAGCGCTTCCGCGAGCGTCCTCAGTTCCGGGCGCGGGATCGGGGAGGCGCCCGCGCGGGGCGGGGCGAGCATGCCGCCGGCGGCCAGCCAGCGGGCGCGGACGGCCGTCGCGTCGCGGCCGTCCTGTTCCGCCTGCCGCAGCTCGTGCCCGACGAGGTCCTCGGGCTGCACCCAGGACAGACGCAGCAGACCGGTCATCGCGCGTCCGTCAGCTCGGCGAACGCCGCCTCGTGGGCACGACGGCGGGCCAGGTCCCGGAGGTGGATCTCGCGGGCCACGGCCGTCAGCTCCACGGCGGGCGCGTGCAGGTCCACGCGGCTGGCCTCGGCGACCCGCTCCGCCCACTCCCGCGGCACCGCCGCCTCGCCGTGCAGCGCGCCCGCGATCGCGCCCGCCATCGTCGCGATGGAGTCGCAGTCCCGGCCGTAGTTGACGCAGGACAGGACCGTACGGCGGAAGTCGCCGTCGCAGACCAGCAGCATGCCGAGGGCGATCGGCAGCTCCTCGACCGCGTGCAGACGGGACGGCCTGCGGGCCCCCAGGGAGGGGGAGCGGTAGTCGGGGCCGACGGTGTCGAACGGTGCCACCGCGGCCCGCAGGGGGCCGAGCGCCGACTCGAAGTCCGAGTGCCCGGCGGCGGTTTCGGCGACGGCCTCGATGGCGGCCTGGGTGCCGTCCTTGGCGAGGGCGAGCGCCGCGTCGACCACGGTGGCGGGGGTCGCCTCCGGCAGGCAGGCCGCGGCGACCGCCGCCGCGAAGACGCCCGCCGCCTCGCGGCCGTACGAGGACTGGTGCGCGCCGGCGATGTCGAGGGCCTCGTGGTAAGCCGCCGTCGGATCGGCCGCGTTGACGAGGCCGACGGGGGCCATGTACATCGCGGCACCGCAGTTGACGATGTTGCCGACGCCCGCCTCGCGCGGGTCGTTGTGCCCGTAGTGCAGGCGGTGGACGATCCACTTCTCGGCGAGGAAGACCCGGTGCAGGGGGAGGGTCTCGGCTTCGAGTTCGGGAATCCAGCGGGTGTTGGAGATCAGGTCCGGGACGAGGTGGTCGGCGACGGCGTAGGCGTCCAGGTGGTCGCGGACGGTGGCGTAGACGCGCACCAGGGCGTGGGTCATCAACGTGTCGTCGGTGATGTGGCCGTTGCCCTTGTGGTATGGGGCGAGAGGGCGAGCGGTGCGCCACTCGTCGCCGTTCCAGGGCCCGACGATGCCCTCGATGCGGCCGCCGTGCCGTTCGACGATCTGCTCGGGGCTGTAACCCTCGACGGGGCCGCCGAGCGCGTCGCCGACGGCGGCGCCGACGAGGCTGCCCGCGAACCGGTCGTCGAGTGAGGGGGGCGGGGGAGTCGTCCGCTCTGCCGGGGTCGCGCTCGTCCCGCTCGTCGGGGTCGCCGTGTTCGCCGTCGCTGTCGTCATGCCCGGATTGTCCCCCTGGTGCGACGGTTGGCGGAGCACCGCGCGCCCGGATTCGGCCGTGGCCCCTCGGCTGCCCTACAGCGCGTCGTCGAGCAGACCGGCGAGTTCGACGAGGTCGGTGCCGGCGAGGTGGGGCAGGGCGCAGCCCGCCAGGGTGCGGCAGGTGTCGCGCCACGTGCCGGGTACGCAGTCGCCACCGCCGAGCACGCCGGTCAGCGCGCCGGCCAGCGCGGGGGCGGAGTCGGCCACGCGGGAGAGGCAGGCCGCGGCGGGCACGGCCTCGGCGACCCGGCCGCGGGCGGCGGTGGTGACGGCGAGCGCGACGGGGACGGTCTCGGCCGCGGCGATGCCGTAGCTGTAGACGTGGTCGACGATCTGATGCTCCAACAGGGGCACGAGCTCGAACGCGCCGCCGGCCTCGCGGGCGAGTTCGACCGCGTGGCGCGCGTTGCGGCCGATCTCGGTGGACTCCGGGAGCTGGGCGAGGGCGGCCCCGACCGTGGCGTCGACGGACGCGCCGCCGAGCGCCGCGGCGACGGCGGCGGCCATGGCGCGGGCGCCGTGCACGCCGTCGCCGTCCTGGGTGTAGCGGGCGTCGAACTCGGCGAGTTCGGCGGCCGCGGCGGGGTCGCCGGGGTGCACGACGGCGAGTACGGCGGCCCGTACGCAGGCAGCGTCGTCGAAGTAGTGCGGGTTGTCGTGACCGGTGGCGGGCGGGCGCAGTCCGGTCGCGAGGTTGCCCAGCCCGGCGCGTACGGAGATGCGGGCGCGCAGGGGGAGTACGGCGGACTCGACCTCGGCGGCGCGGTCGGCGGCCGCGGCGACCTGGCTGGCGAGGGAGTTCCAGGCCAGGTCCACGGCGGCGCGCAGGCGGCGGCCGGGGGCGAGCCCGCGGAAGTGGTCCCCACAGGAGGTGAGCACGGTCCCGGCGGCGAAGGCGGCCCATTCGGCGTCGTCGGAGGGGCCGAGCCGCAGGGGCTCGGGGGGCTGGTTGAGGGCGATGGGGACGGGGAGGGTGGTGGTGGCGTTGTGCTCGGCGAAGGTGTCGAGCTCGCGGGTGAGCCGGCGGGTCCACTCGGGCATGCGGCCGGCGCGGTGCCGGGCGGCGGGCCAGCCGGCGGCGTCACCGGCGGCGAGCCCGAGGAGCAGCCCTTCGACGGGGCGCGGGGAGGTGCGGGTGGCGGGCGGCGTCGCGTGGCCTTCCCCCACCCCGCCCCTTCCCGAAACCGGGGTCGGGCCCCCGGGCCCCCGTTGCCTCCCCGCCATGCCCGCACCGAGCCGGCCCGCGGGCCCCGGGGAGTACGCCGCGTGCGCTGCCGGCAGCGGGTCTTCGGGTGCGTGCGTGTCGAGGGGGCCGCCGGGCCCACGGGGGGCGTGGGCGGTGTGCGCCGCCGACGGTGCGTCCGCGCCGACCCGGCCTCGGGGCCCCGGGCGCCTGGCGTGTTTCGCCGACGGCGTGCCTTCGGACGCCTCCGCGCGCCGGCCCCCGCGCGCCGGGGGCTTCGCGCCCGCCGCTGGCGCCGCGTCCGCAACGAGACGGCCTGCGGCCTCTTGTGGCTCGCGCGGGGCGTCTGCCGCTGGTGCCGCGTCCGTGACGGGATGGTTCCCGGGGCCCCGGGGGTTCCGCGCCGGCGGCCCGTCCTCGCCCGGACCGTCCCCGGGAGCCCGGGCCCGTTGCGCGCCGCGGGGGCTGTCGGACCGGGGCGTCATCGGGCCGGGGGCGGGGTCAGGAGCGTCGCCACGTCCAGGACGTGGTGGCCGCGCATGGACGGGAGGCAGGTGCCGCGGACCGGGCCGATCGCCGACGACCATGTGTCCGGGATCGCCCCCGCCCCGGACACCGCTCCCGCCAGCGCGCCCGCCACCGCCGCCGTCGTGTCCGCGTCGCGGCCCATGTTCACCGCCGTGAGCACCGAGCGGCGGAAGTCCCCGCGCGCCGCCGTGAACGCGCCGAAGGCCAGGCCCACCGCCTCGGGGGCCAGGTCGGTCCAGGGGTAGCCGCCGATCACCACCGTCGAGCGGATCGCCCGTTCCATGGACAGCACGTCCGGGTAGGCGCGGCCCGCCGCCACGACCGCGCGGCGCATCGAGCGGGCCGTCCACGAGTCCATGGGGACCACCGACAGCGCCGCCCCGATCACGCCGGCCGGGCCCGCCCCGCCCATCGCCGCCGCGACCCCGGCCGCGACCGCCCGGCCTCCGTAGATGCCCTCGCCGTCGTGGCTGACACTGCCGTCGATCGTCACGAGCCGGGCCGCCTCCTCGGGCTGCCCGGCCGCGAAGACGCCGAACGGCGCCGCCCGCATCGCCAGGCCGTCGCTCCACGCGTGCCGGTGCTGCGCCGAGATCGGGGCGGCGAGGCCGCGGCGCAGGTTCTCCAGCGTGCCCCGCTCGCTGAAGCCGGCCCCGCGGAAGGGGCCCTCGTCCAGGTCCGCGATCCACTCGTGCCAGGCCGACTCGACGTGCGCGACGGTCAGCTCCGAGCCGTGCCGGGCGAGCAGCAGGCCCGAGAAGATCGCGTACTCGGTGTCGTCCGTGCCCGCGGGGTCGTCGCTGACGAAGCCCTCGATCCGGCCCCAGCGGCGGCGGATCTCGGAGGGCCGCAGGTTCTCGGCGGGCGCGCCGAGCGCGTCGCCGACCGCGAGGCCGAGCAGCGCGCCGCGCGCGCGGTCGTGCAGGTCCGCGGCGGGAGGCGCGGCGGCGGCCGCCTCGCCCGTGACCACCGGGGCGGCCGTATACGACTCGGTCAGCAACTCCATGGAAGGGGCCCTTTCGCGCGCGCGAGCCTGTTCCCGGATGTCTGCCACGCCCCGCCCGCGAAACAGCCAGAGAAACGTTTCTGTCACCCGGCTTGCCGCATCCTCCCGGTCCGGGTAAGTAAAGCCTGCCTTGCTGGCGCGCCCCTTACATCCTGCGTATTTTCGTGGGTGTTGAGGGGGCGCGGGCCCGTCGGGTCCGCTGCCGGAGAGGGGAGAGCTGTGTCCATCATCGAAACCGAGGCCACGCTTCACGAGGCGCACCGCGACAACCACACGCACCGTGACGTGAACGGCGGCTGGCTGCGCCCGGCGGTGTTCGGCGCGATGGACGGGCTCGTGTCCAACCTCGCCCTGATGACCGGCGTCGCGGGCGGAGCGGTCTCGCAGCAGACCATCGTCATCACGGGACTGGCCGGACTCGCGGCGGGAGCGTTCTCGATGGCCGCGGGCGAGTACACCTCCGTCGCCTCGCAGAGGGAGCTGGTCCAGGCCGAACTCGATGTCGAGCGGCGGGAGTTGCACAAGCACCCGGTCGACGAGATGGAGGAGCTCGCCGCGCTCTACGTCGCCCGCGGCGTCGAGCCCGCGCTCGCCCGCGAGGTGGCGATGCAGCTCTCCCGGGACCCCGACCAGGCGCTGGAGATACACGCCCGCGAGGAGCTGGGCATCGACCCCGACGACCTACCCTCGCCCACCGTCGCCGCCGTCTCGTCCTTCGGGTCGTTCGCGCTCGGTGCGCTGCTGCCGGTCCTGCCGTATCTGCTCGGTGCGAGCGCCCTGTGGCCGGCCGTGCTGGTCGCCCTCGTCGGGCTCTTCGCCTGCGGCGCGCTGGTCGCCCGGGTCACCGCCCGCAGCTGGTGGTACAGCGGGCTGCGCCAGCTCGCGCTGGGCGGGGCCGCGGCGGCCGTCACGTACGGTCTGGGCATGCTCATCGGCGGCGCGGTCTGACCCCGACCATGCGGAATCATCCGCACCGGCCCAAGTCAAGGGCCGGTGCGGTGGCATTTTCGGGCTCCGTCACGGACCCTGTGACATACGTCCTCTCCTCGAACAGTGCTCGGGATGAGACACTATGCACAGGGCTACATAAGTAGCCGTTACCCGGCGGTTTCAATGCCGTAATCGCGGGGCATGAGCCGTAGGCGCTGCGGGCAACGAAGCCCGCTCCTGCGATGGTCCTCCGAATCCCGATCTGTCCGGTCCTTCGGCTGTGACCCACCCTTCACCGCTTGGCGCGGTGTCCGCATGCTGGAATGAGTTATCCGCTTTCCGAGAAGCACTCCATCATGTAACCTGCACGAAATTTCGCGGAGGGCCAACGTCGTCCCTCGGCACTGCACATGCCACGACGACGACGGGAGAGCCGATGCGTTCCGACGCCTGGTCGCCCATGGACGGTCGCCCCGCCCCCCAGGGGATGTACGACCCCCGTAACGAACACGACGCCTGCGGTGTCGGGTTCGTGGCCACCCTCACCGGTGTAGCCAGCCATGAGCTGGTCGAGCAGGCGCTGACCGTACTGCGGAACCTCGAGCACCGCGGCGCCACCGGATCCGAGCCGGACTCCGGCGACGGCGCCGGCATCCTGATGCAGGTACCGGACGCCTTCCTGCGCGAGGTCGCCGGATTCGACCTCCCCGAGGCCGGCTCCTACGCCGTCGGCATCGCCTTCCTTCCCGCCGACGGCTCCGCACAGGCCGTCTCGCGGATCGAGACGATCGCCGCCGAAGAGGGCCTGAACGTCCTCGGCTGGCGTGAGGTCCCCGTCACGCCCGACCTCCTCGGCAACGGCGCCCGCGCCACCATGCCCGCCTTCCGCCAGCTCTTCGTCGCCGACGGCGCCAGCAGCGGCATCGCGCTGGACCGCAAGGCCTTCGTCCTGCGCAAGCGCTCGGAGCGCGAGGCCGGGGTGTACTTCCCCTCCCTCTCCGCCCGCACGATCGTCTACAAGGGCATGCTGACCACCGGCCAGCTGGAGCCCTTCTTCCCGGACCTGTCCGACCGGCGCTGCGCCACCGCCGTCGCGCTCGTCCACTCCCGGTTCTCCACGAACACCTTCCCGAGCTGGCCGCTGGCCCACCCGTACCGCTTCGTCGCGCACAACGGCGAGATCAACACGGTCAAGGGCAACCGCAACTGGATGCGCGCCCGTGAGTCCCAGCTCGCGACCGGACTGTTCGGCGACGGCGCCCTGGACCGGATCTTCCCGGTCTGCACCCCCGACGCCTCCGACTCCGCCTCGTTCGACGAGGTCCTGGAGCTGCTCCACCTCGGCGGGCGCTCGCTGCCGCACTCCGTGCTGATGATGGTCCCCGAGGCGTGGGAGAACCACGACTCCATGGACCCGGCCCGGCGCGCCTTCTACCAGTACCACTCCACGATGATGGAGCCCTGGGACGGCCCGGCCTGTGTCACCTTCACCGACGGCACGCAGGTGGGCGCCGTGCTGGACCGCAACGGTCTGCGCCCCGGCCGCTACTGGGTCACCGACGACGGTCTCGTGGTCCTGTCGTCCGAGGTGGGCGTGCTGGACATCGACCCCGCGAAGGTCGTCCGCAAGGGCCGCCTGCAGCCCGGCAAGATGTTCCTCGTCGACACCGCCGAGCACCGCATCATCGAGGACGACGAGATCAAGTCCGCCCTCGCCGCCCAGGCCCCCTACGCCGAGTGGCTCGAGGCCGGCGAGATCGAGCTCGAGGACCTCCCCGAGCGCGAGCACATCGTCCACACCCATGCCTCGGTCACCCGCCGCCAGCAGACCTTCGGCTACACCGAGGAGGAGCTGCGCGTCCTTCTCGCCCCGATGGCCCGCTCCGGCGCCGAGCCGATCGGCTCCATGGGCACCGACTCGCCGATCGCGGCCCTCTCCGAGCGCCCGCGGCTGCTGTTCGACTACTTCACCCAGCTGTTCGCGCAGGTCACCAACCCGCCGCTGGACGCCATCCGCGAGGAGCTTGTCACCTCGCTGTACTCCTCGCTCGGCCCCCAGGGCAACCTGCTGGAGCCGACCGCCGCGTCCTGTCGCAGCGTCACCCTGCCCTTCCCGGTGATCGACAACGACGAGCTGGCCAAGCTCATCCACATCAACGCCGACGGCGACATGCCGGGCATGACTGCCGCCACGCTCGCCGGCCTCTACCGGGTCTCCGGCGGCGGCGACGCGCTGGCCGCCCGGATCGAGGAGATCTGCGCCGAGGCTGACGCCGCCATCGAGAACGGCGCGCGCCTGATCGTGCTCTCCGACCGGCACTCGGACGCCGAGCACGCGCCGATCCCGTCGCTGCTGCTCACCTCCGCCGTGCACCACCACCTCATCCGCACCAAGCAGCGCACCCAGGTGGGCCTGCTGGTCGAGGCCGGTGACGTCCGCGAGGTGCACCACGTCGCGCTGCTCATCGGCTACGGCGCCGCCGCGGTCAACCCGTACCTGGCCATGGAGTCCGTCGAGGACCTGCTGCGCGCCGGTACGTTCATCGAGGGCATCGAGCCCGAGAAGGCCATCCGCAACCTGATCTACGCCCTCGGCAAGGGCGTCCTCAAGGTCATGTCCAAGATGGGCATCTCCACGGTCGCCTCCTACCGCGGCGCGCAGGTCTTCGAGGCCGTCGGCCTGGACGAGGCGTTCGTCGAGAAGTACTTCAACGGCACCGCCACCAAGATCGGCGGCGCCGGTCTCGACGTCGTCGCCAAGGAGGTCGCCGCCCGCCACGCCAAGGCGTACCCGGCCTCCGGCGTCCCCTCCGCGCACCGCGCGCTGGAGATCGGCGGCGAGTACCAGTGGCGCCGCGAGGGCGAGCCGCACCTGTTCGACCCCGAGACGGTCTTCCGCCTGCAGCACGCCACGCGCAACAAGCGGTACGACATCTTCAAGAAGTACACGGACCGCGTGAACGAGCAGTCCGAGCGGCTCATGACGCTGCGCGGCCTGTTCGGCTTCAAGAGCGACCGCGAGCCGATCTCCGTCGACGAGGTCGAGCCGGTCAGCGAGATCGTCAAGCGCTTCTCCACCGGCGCCATGTCGTACGGCTCCATCTCCAAGGAGGCGCACGAGACCCTCGCCATCGCCATGAACCAGCTGGGCGGCAAGTCCAACACCGGTGAGGGCGGCGAGGACCCGGAGCGCCTGTACGACCCCGAGCGCCGCTCGTCCATCAAGCAGGTCGCCTCCGGCCGCTTCGGTGTCACCAGCGAGTACCTGGTCAACGCGGACGACATCCAGATCAAGATGGCCCAGGGCGCCAAGCCCGGCGAGGGCGGCCAGCTGCCCGGCCACAAGGTCTACCCGTGGGTCGCCAAGACCCGGCACTCCACCCCGGGCGTCGGTCTGATCTCGCCGCCGCCGCACCACGACATCTACTCCATCGAGGATCTGGCCCAGCTGATCCACGACCTCAAGAACGCCAACCCGGCCGCGCGCATCCACGTGAAGCTGGTCTCCGAGGTCGGTGTCGGCACGGTCGCCGCGGGTGTCTCCAAGGCGCACGCGGACGTCGTCCTCATCTCCGGCCACGACGGCGGTACGGGCGCTTCCCCGCTCACCTCGCTGAAGCACGCGGGCGGCCCCTGGGAGCTCGGCCTCGCCGAGACCCAGCAGACGCTGCTGCTCAACGGCCTGCGCGACCGGATCGTCGTGCAGACCGACGGCCAGCTGAAGACCGGCCGCGACGTCGTCATCGCCGCGCTGCTCGGCGCCGAGGAGTTCGGTTTCGCGACCGCGCCCCTCGTCGTCTCCGGCTGCGTCATGATGCGCGTGTGCCACCTGGACACCTGCCCGGTCGGCATCGCCACGCAGAACCCGGTGCTGCGCGAGCGGTTCTCCGGCAAGGCCGAGTTCGTCGTGAACTTCTTCCAGTTCATCGCCGAAGAGGTCCGCGAGATCCTCGCCGAGCTGGGCTTCCGCAGCGTCGAGGAGGCCGTCGGCCACGCCGAACTGCTCGACACCACGCGCGCCGTGAACCACTGGAAGGCGCAGGGCCTCGACCTCGCCCCGCTCTTCCACGTGCCCGAGCTGCCCGAGGGCGCCGTGCGCCACCAGCTGATCGAGCAGGACCACGGCCTGGAGAAGGCCCTGGACAACGAGCTCATCGAGCTGGCCGCCGACGCGCTGAACGCGGCGAGCGCCGAGGACGCCCAGCCGGTGCGCGCGCAGGTCGCGATCCGCAACATCAACCGCACCGTCGGCACCATGCTCGGCCACGAGGTGACGAAGAGGTTCGGCGGCGCTGGTCTGCCCGACGACACCGTCGACATCACGTTCACGGGCTCCGCGGGCCAGTCCTTCGGCGCCTTCGTGCCGCGCGGCATCACGCTGCGCCTGGAGGGCGACGCCAACGACTACGTCGGCAAGGGCCTGTCCGGCGGCCGGATCGTCGTCCGCCCGGACCGCGGCGCCGACCATCTCGCCGAGTACTCGACCATCGCCGGCAACACCATCGCGTACGGCGCGACCAGCGGCGAGCTGTTCCTGCGCGGCCGCACCGGCGAGCGGTTCTGCGTCCGCAACTCGGGCGCGACCGTCGTCTCCGAGGGCGTGGGCGACCACGGCTGCGAGTACATGACCGGCGGCCACGCGGTGGTGCTCGGTGAGACGGGCCGCAACTTCGCGGCCGGTATGTCCGGCGGCATCGCGTACGTGATCGACCTCGACCGGGACAACGTCAACTCCGGGAACCTGGAGGCGATCGAGGCCCTGTCCGACGCCGACAAGCAGTGGCTGCACGACGTCGTGCGCCGCCACCACGAGGAGACGGGCTCGACCGTCGCCGAGAAGCTTCTCGCCGACTGGACCGCGAACGCGGACCGGTTCAGCAAGATCATCCCGACCACGTACAAGGCAGTGCTCGCCGCCAAGGACGCCGCTGAGCTCGCCGGTCTCTCCGAGCAGGAGACCACCGAGAAGATGATGGAGGCGGCGACCAATGGCTGACCCCAAGGGCTTCCTGACCACCGGGCGCGAGGTCGCCAAGACCCGTCCGGTCGAGGAGCGCGTCAAGGACTGGAACGAGGTCTACGTCCCCGGCTCCCTGCTGCCGATCATCAGCAAGCAGGCCGGCCGCTGCATGGACTGCGGCATCCCGTTCTGCCACAACGGCTGTCCGCTCGGGAACCTCATCCCCGAGTGGAACGACTACGCCTACCGCGAGGACTGGTCCGCCGCGTCCGAGCGGCTGCACGCGACCAACAACTTCCCGGAGTTCACCGGTCGTCTGTGCCCCGCTCCCTGCGAGGCGGCGTGCGTGCTGGGCATCAACCAGCCCGCCGTCACCATCAAGAACGTCGAGGTCTCCATCATCGACAAGGCGTGGGACTCCGGTGACGTGACCCCGCAGCCGCCGGAGCGCCTGTCCGGCAAGACCGTTGCGGTCATCGGCTCGGGCCCGGCGGGCCTGGCCGCCGCCCAGCAGCTGACCCGGGCGGGCCACACGGTCGCCGTGTACGAGCGCGCCGACCGCATCGGCGGCCTGCTGCGGTACGGCATCCCCGAGTTCAAGATGGAGAAGGTGCACATCAACCGGCGCATCGAGCAGATGCGCGCGGAGGGCACCAAGTTCCGCACCGAGGTCGAGATCGGCCGTGACATCGACGCCGCGAAGCTGCGGCGGCGGTACGACGCAGTCGTCATCGCGGCCGGTGCGACCGTCTCGCGCGACCTGCCCGTTCCGGGCCGGGAGCTCAAGGGCATCCACTTCGCGATGGAGTACCTGCCGCTCGCCAACAAGGTGCAGGAGGGCGACTTCGTCGCTCCTCCGATCACCGCCGAGGGCAAGCACGTCGTCGTCATCGGCGGCGGCGACACCGGCGCGGACTGCGTCGGCACGGCCCACCGGCAGGGCGCGGCGTCCGTCACGCAGCTGGAGATCATGCCGAAGCCGGGCGAGGAGCGGTCCGCGGGGCAGCCGTGGCCGACCTTCCCCATGCTCTACAAGGTCACCTCGGCGCACGAGGAGGGCGGCGAGCGGGTCTACTCCGTCTCGACCACCCACTTCGAGGGCGACGAGGACGGCAACGTCCAGTTCCTCCACCTCGTCGAGGTCGAGTTCGTCGACGGCAAGCTGGAGCAGAAGCCGGGGACGGAGCGGAAGATCCCCGCGCAGCTGGTCACCCTCGCCATGGGCTTCACCGGCACGGACCGGGCCAACGGTCTGGTCGAGCAGTTCGGCCTGGAGCTCGACGAGCGCGGCAACATCGCGCGCGACGCCGACTTCGCGACGAACGTCGACGGTGTGTTCGTGGCGGGCGACGCGGGCCGCGGCCAGTCGCTGATCGTCTGGGCGATCGCCGAGGGCCGCTCGGCGGCACGCGGAGTGGACCGCTACCTGACGGGGGCGAGCGAGCTGCCCGCCCCGATCCGCCCGACGGACCGAGCGCTGACGGTCTGACGCGGATCCCCTGATCGTCCCGTACAACGGCGTGCGGAACTGATCGCGGCGCCTGCCCCTGTCCCCGACCGGACGGGCAGGCGCCGCGGTGCGTCCGGGCCCGGGGCAGTTGCCCCGGGCCCCCTGCGTCGGGGGCGCTGCCCGCGCGCGCCCCACCAGCCGGGCTCGGCCCGGGCCCCGGTCTCGGCGGGCTGTGCGCGCGGGACGAGAGAGCCGAGCAGGACGACGCGGAGGGCGAGTACAGGACGGGAAGAACGGCGTGGCTCGGTCATGCGCATCACCCTGATCCCTCAACCTTGTTCGACGACAAGGGATGGGGGCGCGGACCCCGGGAAGGTACCCTCGGCACGATCTCCCCGCGCACCTGCGCACTCGCACGGCACGACGAACGGAGCGCCGCATGGCCCTCGCCGGCACCACCCCGGGCCCGGCCATCAGCCTCCGCAAGGTCGAGGAGCGGGCTCCCGCGCTCGTGAGCCTCTACAAGTCCGCCGGCGTCAGTCTCCACAAGCACGGGCTGCACGGGCAGCGCGCCGCCGTCTATCTCGTCCTCGACTACTCCGGCTCCATGAAGGAGTACTACGAGGACGGCAGCGTCCAGGCGCTCGCCGACCGGGTCCTCGGGCTCTCCGCCAACCTCGACGACGACGGCCGCGTCCCCGTCGTGTTCTTCTCCACGGACGTCGACGCCGTCACCGACATCGCCCTCGACCGCCACCACGGCCGGGTCGACGAGATCGTCGCCGGCCTCGGCCACATGGGCAGGACCAGCTACCACCTGGCCATGGACGCCGTGATCGACCACTACATCGACAGCGGGTCCACCGCCCCGGCGCTGGTCGTCTTCCAGACCGACGGCGGCCCGATCAACAAGCTCGCCGCCGAGCGCCACCTGTGCAAGGCGGCACGGCTGCCCCTGTTCTGGCAGTTCATCGGCTTCGGCAACAAGCGCAGTTCGCAGTTCGACTTCCTGCGCAGGCTCGACGAACTCGCCGTCCCCGCCAGGCGTCCCGTCGACAACGCCGGTTTCTTCCACGCCGGATCCGACCCGCGCCAGGTGCCGGACGCCGAGCTGTACGACCGGCTGGTCGGGGAGTTCCCGCAGTGGCTCGCCGCCGCCCGCGCCCAGGGCATCGTCCGGTGACCGTACGGGTCCTGCGTGCCGCGGGCCGCACCGCCGTGCCGTGGAAGAACGGCGGCGGCGTGACCAGGGAGATCGCCGCCTCGCCCGAGGGCGCGCCGATGGACGCCTTCGACTGGCGGATCAGCCTCGCCGACGTCGCGGCGGACGGCCCCTTCTCCGCGTTCCCCGGGGTGGACCGCACCCTCACCGTGGTGGAGGGCCCGGGCATGGACCTCACCGTCGGTGGCGAGAGGCTGCTCGTCGACGAGCGGTTCGTGCCCCGGGACTTCCCCGGCGACCGCGCCACCGAAGGCCGGCTCCTCGGCGGCCCGGTGGTCAACTTCAACGTCATGCACCGCCGCAACCGCGCCGAGCTCGTCACCGCGGTCGTGCGCGGCAGCCTGCCCCTCGTCGTCCCGGACGGCTCGGTCGTCGTGGTCGTGGCCCTGCGGGGGACGACGGTGCTGGAGGCCGGGCGCCCCGCAGCCGGGCGCGTCACGCTCGAACGGTACGACGCGGCCGTGGTGGACGGCCGTTCGGGCGTCCTGCGGACGGACGGCGACGCGGCGGTGGTCACGATCCGCGTCCCGGCCGCCTGAGCCCCCACCGGGGGGACCGCTGCCCGTCCGGCGTCCCGGGCCGCCGGGCCGAAGGGGCTCCGTACGGATGATGCAGCCAAAACCCGACAGAAGATGTCCGGTTTCCCTGATGGGATGAGGTCATGACCTTCGCCCCCTGGTCCGCCTTCCGGACCGCCGAGCCCGCCTTCGCCGAGACCGTCCAGCACCGCTTCGAGCGCTACAGGCACCATGTGCTCGCCACCCTGCGCAAGGACGGATCGCCCCGCTTGACCGGCCTGGAGGTGGACTTCCGCTTCGGTGAGCTGTGGCTCGGCATGATGCCCTACTCCCGCAAGGCGCAGGATCTCCAGCGCGATCCGCGCTTCGCCCTGCACGCCAATCCGGGGGCCGACGACTCCATGGACGGCGGTGACGTGCGCGTCTCCGGGCGGGCGGTCGAGGTGACCGACCCCGAGCAGGTGGCGCGCTTCGCCGCCGAGACCAAGCCTCCCGAGCCCTTCCACCTCTTCCGGGCCGAGCTCGGCGAGGTGGTGCGCACCTGTGTCGAGGGCGACGAACTCGTCGTGCGGACCTGGCGGCCGGGCGCGAGGGTCAGGACGATGCGGCGTCGCTGACCGGCGCGGAGTTCCGGACGATGCGGCGTCGCTGACCGGCGTCTCGGCCGGACAGCACCCGCGCCCGGCACACCGGCGCGCTGCCCCACGCGTCGCAGGTCCGGCTCGTCGGGCGTACCCGACCGGCCAGGTCGTCTCCGTCAGCCGCCGGCATGCGCAACGGACGGACGGGCGGGACGACAATGGACGCGTGCCCCCGACGAAGAAGAACCAGGTGAACCCGGCCCCGCCCGAGCGGCGCGCCGAACTCCTCGCCACGGCGGCCGAGGTGTTCGCCGCACACGGCTACAACGCGACCACCGTCCGCCGCATCGCCGACGAGGCCGGCATGCTCGCCGGCAGCCTCTACTACCACTTCGATTCCAAGGAGTCGATGCTCGACGAGATCCTCTCCACCTTCCTCGACGAGCTGTGGGCCGGATACGACGCCGTGCTCGCCGCCGGCCTCGGACCGCGCGAGACCATCGAGGCGCTCGTCACGGAATCGTTCCGCGAGATCGACCGGCACCGGGCGGCCGTCGCCATCTACCAGAAGGAGTCCCGGCACCTGGCCGCGCAGCCGCGCTTCGGCTATCTCACCGAATCCCAGGCCAAGTTCGAGAAGGCCTGGCTCGGGACGCTGGAGCGCGGGGTCGCCGAGCGCGTCTTCCGCGCCGACCTCGACGTCCGGCTCACCTACCGCTTCGTGCGCGACACCGTGTGGGTCGCCGCGTCCTGGTACCGGCCGGGAGGACTGCACAGCCCCGAGGAGATCGCCCGCCAGTACCTGTCGATGGTGCTGGACGGTATCGCCGTGCGCACCTGACGGAAGCGCGGGGGCCGGGGGGCGGAGCCTTCGGCTAGGTCCCGGCCGCCGGCAGGCCCATCGGGTTCGGGAAGCGCAGCGCACCCGCGCACGCCCGCGACAGCGGCGTCAGCGTCTTCAGCAGCTCATCGGCCGCCCCCGCCCCCACCGCCGCAGCGTCCGTCGCCGTCTCCACCGTGCGGTGGACCTCGCGGCCGGCGTCCGTCGCCGTACCGTCCGGTCCCAACAGCCCGCGGTCGGCCAGGCGTTGGCAGGCCGCCGACCACTGCGCGTCCGACCACCCGCGGTGCGGCTGGAGTTCGGAGCGCGGCAGGTCGATACCCGCCCGCAGCGCCAGGATCTCGCAGCCGTCGAGCCCCGCTGCCACCAGCGCCGCCACATGCCCGTCCCCGCGGTGCTCGCGCAGGAGCGTGGCGCAGTGCCACAGCCGGTCGACCGGGTCGTCGGGCCAGGGCAGACCGGCGTTCGCCGCGGCCAGCGGACGGCCCGCGACGCGGACGTCCCGGGCGTACGGGGGCAGGAGCTCCGCGGCCCGGGCGGTCTCCGTCTCCAGGCCGGCGAGCAGGCGGCGCAGCGCCGCCCGCGCCCCCGAGCGGCGCACGGCGAGCGCGTCCGCGGGGGAGACCAGGTCCCACACGGACGGCAGCGCGCGGGCCACCATCGCGGGGGCGAACGAGAAGAACGCCGCCACCACCGGCCCCGGGCCGACCGGCCCCAGCGGCGCGGCGCGCCCGGCGAAATAGCCGCGCCAGAACCCGCGCAGCCCGGCCTCCTCGAAGGCGGCGTGGGACTCGGGCGCGAAGTAGGTGACGGCGTGGACCGGTTCGATCAGGGACCAGAGCGTACGGGCGGAGTTCTTCGTCGTGTCCATGCCCATGGAGACATTCTGCCCGAGGAATCCCGCCCTTCGCCGCCGATACGTGCTACGGTGAAGGCGTTGCAGTTTTGGTACCCATGAACTTTGTGTGCGCCTGACGGGAATGCTTCGTCAGGCGCATGTTTTGTTTCCGGCACTCTCCGGATGGGGTCAATGCAGCGACAGGGAGTCCACGCAGTGTGGATTCTCGGCTTGCCCCGTTTTAGGAGAATGACATGGCAACTGGCACCGTGAAGTGGTTCAACGCGGAAAAGGGCTTCGGCTTCATCGAGCAGGACGGCGGCGGCGCCGACGTCTTCGCCCACTACTCGAACATCGCCACCTCGGGCTTCCGCGAGCTCCAGGAAGGCCAGAAGGTCACCTTCGACGTCACGCAGGGCCAGAAGGGCCCGCAGGCGGAGAACATCGTCCCGGCCTGATCGCTGGACGTACACCTCGGCCGGGGCCCGCACCGCACGGTGCGGGCCCCGGCTCGTTCTGTCCACAGGGACCAGGAAGGCACTGCCCATGAACCGCTCCGAACGTCCGGTACGCAAGCGACCGGCAGGCACCCGCGCCACCTCGCGTGCCAAGGCCCCGGCGAAGGGCGCCGCGAAGTCCGTCGCCCGCCGGCCGGTCGCGCCGCAGGAATTCACGCTGCCGGAAACCGTCACCCCGGCGCTGCCTGCCGTCCAGGCGTTCGGTGAGCTGGACATGCCGGCCGCCCTGCTCAAGACCCTGGACGCACAGGGCGTCACCGCTCCCTTCCCCATCCAGGCGGCGACCCTGCCGAACTCCCTGGCCGGACGGGACGTCCTCGGCCGCGGCCGCACCGGCTCGGGCAAGACGCTCGCCTTCGGGCTCGCGCTGCTCGCCCGCACCGCGGGCCGGCGCGCCGAACCGAAGGCGCCGCTGGCGCTCGTCCTCGTGCCGACGCGCGAACTGGCGCAGCAGGTCACCGACGCGCTCGCCCCGTACGCGACCTCCGTGCAGCTGCGGCTCGCCACGGTCGTCGGCGGAATGTCGATCAACAAGCAGGCGGGATCGCTGCGGCGCGGCGCCGAGGTGCTCGTGGCGACGCCCGGCCGGCTGATCGACCTCGTCGAACGCGGCGACTGCCGCCTCGACCAGGTGTCCGTCACGGTTCTCGACGAGGCCGACCAGATGGCCGACATGGGCTTCATGCCGCAGGTCACGGCGCTGATGAAGCAGGTCGAGCCGGACGGCCAGCGGATGCTGTTCTCCGCGACGCTGGACAAGAACATCGACCGGCTGGTGCGGCTGTATCTCAGCGACCCCGTCGTGCACTCCGTCGACCCGTCCGCCGGTGCGGTGACGACGATGGAGCACCACGTGCTGCACGTCGCCGACGAGACCGACAAGAAGGCCGTGGCCGTACGCATCGCGGCCCGCGACGGCCGGGTGATCCTCTTCGTCGACACCAAGCGGACCGCCGACCGGTTCGCCAAGCGGCTGCTGGCCAGCGGAGTGCCCGCGGCGGCCCTGCACGGCGGCCGTTCGCAGCCGCAGCGCAACCGCACGCTGGACCAGTTCAAGAACGGTCAGGTCACCGCGCTGGTCGCGACGAACGTGGCGGCCCGGGGCATCCACGTCGACGACCTCGACCTGGTCGTCAACGTGGACCCGCCCGTCGATCACAAGGACTATCTGCACCGCGGCGGTCGCACCGCCCGTGCGGGTGAGTCCGGCAGTGTCGTGACGCTGGTGCTGCCCGAGCAGCGCCGCGAGATGACGCGGCTGATGGCGGACGCGGGCATACAGCCGCGGACGGCCAGGATCAAGTCCAGCGACGAGGAACTGGTGCGCCTCACGGGGGCGCGGGAGCCGTCGGGAGTGCCGGTCACGATCGAGGTCCCGCAGCCGCCCGCGCCGGCCGCGAAGCCGGCGTCGGCGTCCCGCCGACGCCGCGCCACGCCGCGCCACCGCACGGACGCCCCGCGGGCGCCGCGCGACGACTCCCCGACGACGCGGGCCCGCGGCCGCGGACCTGCGCAGGGCGAGACGGGCGGCCGCGGTCGTGCGCGTGCGCAGGGCGAGCCGGGTGGCCGTGGCCATGCGCGTGCGCAGGGCGAGGGACGCGGGCGTGGCCGCGCGCGTCGCGGGGGCGGCGGCGCGGGGGCCTGACGGGCCGTTTCCCACCGCCCTCCCCTACGGCCTGGCGGCCGTGGGAGGGACCCGTCCCGAGCCGGGGCTCCGCCCCGGCTCCTGCACCGCGCTTCGTGCGGCGTCCCCGAATTCCCTGCAGCCTGGCCGCCGTTGAGGGGAACCCCGGACGGGCTGGAACATCCGGCCCCGCCGGCGTGTGAGGCGCGAGGTCCGGGGCGGAGCCCCAACGGGTGCGCAGGCGCGCAGGGAGCACCTCGCGCAGGGGCCGAGCCGGGCCGGTGTACGGGGCGCGGTGATGCTGTGCGGGGTTCGCGGCCGCCCCGCGGACGACGCGTGAAGGCTCGCGGGAGGGTAGCCCGGAGCGGGTTAACTCCCGGGAAATTCACCCTGGTTGTCGTTGACGGGGCCGGGTCTACGCGCATCAATGGTTGCCATGCGAATCCCCCCACGAATAGCCGCGGCCGGCGGTGTCGCCGCCCTCGTCTCGACCCTTCTCCTCGGCGGCCAGGAAGCCACCGCCGCCCCCGCGTCCCCCGCGGCGGTCGGCGAGATCTGCTACTCCGCCCTGCCCTCCCAGGCACACGACACGCTCGATCTGATCGAGCGGGGCGGGCCGTTCCCCTACGAGCAGGACGGCACCGTCTTCCAGAACCGCGAAAGCATCCTGCCGTCGCAGTCGTCCGGCTACTACCACGAGTACACCGTCGTCACGCCGGGTTCCCCCACACGCGGCGCGCGGCGGATCGTCACCGGAGAGGCGGCACAGGAGGACTACTACACCGCCGACCACTACGAGTCCTTCGACCTCGTCGACCACGGCTGCTGACCGCTGAACGGCAGCCCGTCACCGGTATCCTCCGCCCCGTGACGACCACTTACGTGATCGACGGGGCGGAGGTCACCGACCTGGAGAGCTTCTGGACGGTGATCGGCGAAGCCGTGAACGGCCCCGGCGGATACTTCGGCCGCAGCCTGGACGCCCTGGCCGACTGCCTCGGCGGCGGCATGGGCACCCCCGACGACGGCGACTTCGTCGTCGAATGGCACGACCACGAGCTCTCCCGTCGCGCCCTCGGCCGGGAGGAGACCGTACGGCAGCTGGGACTGCGCGCCAGACGTGCGCATCCCGACAACCGCGCCGAGATCCTCGACCGGCTCGCGCGCGCCCGCGCAGGAGCGGGCCCCACCGTCTTCGACTGGATCGTCGCCGTCTTCGAGGAACGCGCACCGGGCAGACTCCGGCTGTTGTGAGCCTGCGCGGGCGTCCGGCCGGCCCTACGGCCGCCGCGGCACCGTCGCCTGCAGGCGCCGCCGCAGCCGGTCGTCCCTGATGTGGCGCACCGCGTCCGTCGCCGTACCGTGCGCGGGACTCTCCGGGTCCCCGTCGGCCAGCAGCCTCACCAGGGCGCCCTCGGCGCGCGGATCCTGACGGATCGCCAGCCCGCGTGCCGCCTCCGCGGCGGTGTCCGGGTCGGGGTCGTCGATCCGGTCCGCCAGTGCCTCGCGGATCTCCGGGGTGTCGGCGTCCAGCTCGGCCAGCGCCGTCGTGGACCAGTCCCTGACCTCACGGGCCGTGTCCCGGCTGAGCGCGGTCAGCGTCGCGACCGCCTCCGCGTGGTCGCCCGGAACCAGTCCGCACAGCGCCAGCGCCACCCGGTGGCGTACCGCCGCGTCCGGGTGCCCGGCGTGCCGCAGGATGTCGTCCAGCGCCGACGGGTCGGCGTGGTGCCCCAGCGCCGTGACCGCAGCCTGGATCAGCTCGGGGTCGCGCGCCTCCCGCGACAGCTCGCGCAGCAGGGGCAACGCCCGCGCCGCGAACGGCCGCGCGATACCGTCCGTGTGCCGGGCGTTCCCGGAGCGGGGCGCGTCGCCGTCCTCCTCCTTCCGCGCGCCGTCGCCGCCGGCTCCGTCCGTACCGGTGTACGCGAACCCCAGCTGGCCCAGCACGTCCGCGGCGAACGCCTGGTGCAGCGGGTCGTCGCTCCCGCACCACGCGGCCGCGGCCTGGAACGTCTCCTCGTCGCCGCGCCGCCACAGCGCCGTCACCGACTCGATCCAGTCGTCCCGGTCCGGGTCGCCCTCGCGCAGGGCCCGTTCGGCGAGACTCGCGTACGGGGTGAGGATGCCGAGTTCCTCCTCCAGGAGGGTGGCGATGGCCCCGTGCCCGGTCTGCTGCTCGTTGCCCGCCGCCGGCCTGCCGTCGCGCAGCACCTCCACCACGACCGTCGCCCCGCCGTCCTCGGCGACGCGCCGCGAGACGGTCTCCGCTCCCGGAGCCTGGGCCAGCAGCCCCTCCCGCAGGTGCTGCTCCACGTCCAGGGTCAGCCACCGGCGGGCCTCCGCCAGCGCCTCGGCCCGCGCGCTCGCGCCGTACCGCAGCAGCGCCCGCACGGTCGACGGCGACCCCCGCCTGGCCGCCACGACCAGTGGCGGCTCACCGCTCGGGCAGGCCAGATCGGGGTCCGCGCCGCGCTCCAGCAGCGCGTCCGCCGTCCCGGCGTGCCCCTGGGCCACCGCCCAGGTCAGCGCCGTGAAGCCGAGCAGTTCCCGCCGGTCCGGCGTGGCGCCCGCGGCGAGCAGGGCCCGCACCACCTCGGTGTGCCCGCCGACCGCCGCCCCGCACAGCGGCAGGTCGTCGCTCTCGGGACCGCTCGCCCGGTCGGGGTCGGCGCCCGCGGCGAGCAGCAGCCGGACGATGCCCGCATCGCCCGCCACGGCCGCCAGGTACAGCGGCGTCTGCCCGTCCTCGTCCACGGTCTCGGCGGGTACGCCCGCACGCAGCAGCCGCACCAGGGCGTCGTCGGCGCCGTCGTACACCGCCGCGAAGAGGGCGCGTGCGTCCGCCGCCCGCTCCGCGTCCGCCGTGCCCCCACCCGTGCGGCCCTCGTCCACGCGACTCTCGTCCATGGCACGACCCTACGGAGGGCGGGTCAGGTGTCGCATTCGAGAATCGTCCGGCACAGGCCGCACCTGGCGCGTACCCGGCCCCGTACGGGCACCCGGATGCGCTGGTGGCACGTGGTGCACGGGAAGGAGACGCGCATCCCTCCGGGGGCCGGCTCGAAGACGTACGCGCCCTCTCCGGCGTGCTGGCGCGAGGGGTCCTCCAGGGCGTGGCGGCGGTCCTTCGCATAGCGGTGGCGGGCGAGGCGGCCGGCCGTGGTGAGCGGCGGGCGGCGGGCGTCGCGCAGGGCCTGTGCGCGTCCGGCGGTGTAGGCGCGGTAGCCCTCGGCGCTGGTGAACCACGGCGAGGGGTCCTCGCCGAAGGCCAGGGCCCGTCCCGCGAGCACGTACCCGAACTCCTCCGGGGTGAGATAGCCGAGCTTCTGGCTGGACACGCCGTCCTCGCGGAACGCGTCCAGCAGCAGCCAGCCCGCGCCGAGGTAGGTGGTCACCGTGTCGGTGAGGATCTCGTTGTCGCGCAGGCCGGGGAACGAGAGTCCGAGCCGGTGCAGCAGCACATGGGTGATCTCGTGGGCGAGGGCGGCGCCGATGTCGCGCCGGTGCGTGCGGAAGCGGTCGTTCAGTTCGATGAAGTACTCGGGCCCGGCGGCCAGTTCGACGCCGGCCGCGTGATGCATCTCGCGGAAGCTCACGATCATGCGGGCGTCGGGGAGCCCCAGGTGCCGCACCAGGGCGCCGGCGACCCGCTGGGCGCCCAGATGCAGGTCTTCCCGGTCGTCGAAGGCCACGTCGGCCGGCAGCACGCTCGAGGCGTAGGAGTGCACGCCCTCGGGTGAGAGCCGGCGGTACAGGGCGGTGACCGCCGACCGCACCGTGTCGAGGTGCGGGAAGCCGTGCACCACCTCGCTGCCGTTCGCCACGTCCCGTACCCCCATGCACGACAGTCGGCCGCCTTCAACTCTACGGCCGGGCCGCGGTCCGCACCCGAGGCCCGGGGACGGATCAATGGCCGGAATGCACGCCTTGTGGGGTCCGCAACCGGGTGCCCATAATCCGGGACACGACTTGTCGGGCGCATGTCATCCCCGCACTGCCGCATGCGCTCGGACCCAGGGCGTACACCCAACCCCCCACGGAAGGCAGTCAGTTGAAGCTTCTGAGCGTGCTCAAGAGATGCGCCGCCGCCGGCGCCGTCATGCTCGCCGCGATCAGCCTCCAGCCCACCTCCGCGTCGGCCGCCACCCCGCCCGTCGTCGGCGGCACCCGTGCCGCGCAGGGCGAGTTCCCGTTCATGGTCCGGCTCTCCATGGGCTGCGGTGGTGCCCTCTACACCAAGGACATCGTCCTGACCGCCGCCCACTGCGTGAGCGGCTCCGGCAACAACACGAGCATCACCGCGACCGCGGGAGCCGTGGACCTGCAGAGCCCCAGCGCCATCAAGGTCCGCTCCACCAAGGTCCTGCGGGCCCCCGGCTACAACGGCTCCGGCAAGGACTGGGCGCTGATCAAGCTCGCCCGGCCGATCGACCTGCCGACCCTGAAGATCGCCGAGACGACGGCGTACAACAGCGGCACGTTCACCGTCGCCGGCTGGGGCGCGGCCCGTGAGGGCGGCCCGCAGCAGCGCTACCTGCTCAAGGCGCAGGTCCCGTTCGTCTCGGACGCCGACTGTGCGCGGGCGTACGACGAACTCATCCCGGGCGAGGAGATCTGCGCCGGCTACAACGAGGGCGGTGTCGACACCTGCCAGGGTGACTCCGGCGGCCCGATGTTCCGCCGGGACAGCGCGGGCGCCTGGATCCAGGTCGGCATCGTGAGCTGGGGCTACGGCTGCGCCAGGGCCGGCTACCCGGGTGTCTACACCGAGGTGTCGACCTTCGCCTCGGCCATCAAGTCCGCGGCCGCCTCGCTGTAGGCGAACCGCACACGGCGCACCGGGAAGGGCGGGCCGGCGGGCCCGCCCTTCTTCGCCTCCGTCCGTTCCTCTTCTCCGGGGCCGTCAGCGCAGCAGAACCCCGCGGCCGGGCGCGCACCCCTCCAGCTCCAGCACCCATACCTCGTTCCCGCCCGCGCGCAGCACCGGACCGGGCACGTACAGCGCCTGCTGCGGACCGTCCGACCGGTAACGGCCGAGGCCGAATCCGTTGACCCACGCGAACCCGCGTGTCCAGCCGGGCAGTTCGAGCCAGGCGTCACCCGGCGACGCCACCTCGGCGACGCCCCGGAACAACCCTCTCGCCCCCTCGCCCGGGGGTGCGTCCCGCCACGGCAGCCGTTCGACCGCGCCCGCCGCCTCGAAGGCGTCCAGGCGCAGACCCCGCGCCCGCACCCCGTGCAGATACTGCCGCTCGTGCAGCACCCCGCCCGTGACCCCCTTCGGCTCGCCGGTCCTGGGCCCGTAGTTCACCCGGCCCCAGGACTCCACCCACAGCTCGACCGCGGCCGGACCGGGCACCGGCTCGGGCAGCGCGGCGTCCTCCCCGTCCAGCACCCCGGCCCGCTCCCCGTCGACGTACGCCACGGCACGGTCCCGCAGGCCCGACACCCGCAGCGGATACGGCCCGCGCGGCCCGGGAACGTCGAACCGGTAGCGCACCAGGCCGCGGTCCACGTCCAGTTCCTCGAACGTCGGCGGCAGCGGGCCCGACCACTCCGGGCCGCCGAGCGCGTCCAGCACGTCATCGGGCGACGCCCACGCGCCGAGGACCGCACGCGCGGGCGCGCCGAGGGAGGCGGGCGGCGGCGGCACGTCCGGCAGCGGACCCTCGTGGTACGCCGCGAGCACCTCGCGGAAGCGCCAGAACTTCTCCGTCGGCCGGCCGGCCTCGTCGACCGGTGCGTCGTAGTCGTACGACGTCACCGTCGGCTGGAGCGCCTCGTCCTGCATCGGTCCCGAACGGTTCGCACCCGCCCAGCCCGCGAAGTTCGTCCCCCCGTGCGCCATGTACACGTTCACCGAAGCGCCGGCCTCCAGGATCTCCCGCAGGGCCCCCGCCGCGTTCTTCGCGTCCCGGACGACATGCTCCTCGCCCCAGTGGTCGAACCAGCCGCACCAGAACTCCATGCACATCAGCGGTCCGCTCGGCCGATGGCGGCGCAGTGCCGCGAACGCCTCGGCCGCCCCCGACCCGAAGTTCACCGTCGCCAGCACCCCCGGCACCGACCCGCCCGTCAGCATGTGGTCCTGCGGTCCGTCGGACGTGAACAGCGGGACCGTCACACCGCAGCCGCGCAGCAGCTCCACCAGGAACCGCAGGTGGTCGACGTCCGAGCCGTAGCTGCCGTACTCGTTCTCGACCTGCACCATCACCACGGGGCCGCCCTCCGGGAGCTGGCGCCGCACCACCTGCGGCAGCAGCCGGGTGAACCAGCGCTCCACGTGACCCTCGTACTCGGCGTCCGACGTGCGCACCCGGCGCCCCAGCCGCCCGGTCAGCCAGTGCGGCAGCCCGCCGTTCTCCCACTCGGCACAGATGTACGGCCCCGGGCGGACGATCGCCCACAGGCCCGCCTCCTGGGCCGCGTCCAGAAACCGGCCGAGCGCCCCCTCGTCCGCGCAGCGGCCCGGCTCCGGTTCGTGCAGGTTCCACGGGACGTAGGTCTCGACGCAGTTGAGGCCCATCGCGCGCAGCATCGCCAGCCGGTGCCCCCACTGCCCCTCGTGCACCCGGAAGTAGTGCAGCGCGCCCGACAGCAGCCGCACCGGCCGTCCGTCCAGCAGGAAGTCGCTGTCACCCACCGTGAACTCGGGCACCGGCCCCCCGTTCGTCCTTCGCTCGTCCATCTCGGAACGATCGCCGTCTGGCGTGCGGCCGGTCCATGGACAAAGATCGGCCTTTCTTGGACTGGGGCCCGAGCGGCGGCCTTCCCGATCGGGTGATCCGGCGGAAGGGTCCTGGGGGAGGGAGCGGAAACGGCATGTACCACACCTGGATGCGCTATTTCACCCCGAGGCCGGTCCATCACCGGCTGGGCCTCGTGTGCCTCGGCGTCGGCCTCCAGCACGGGCAGCTGCCCACCGTGGGCCCGCGCACCCTCGATCACCACGTCGCCGTCGTGATCAGCGCCGGCAGCGGCTGGTACCGCGGCGCCGACGGACGGCGCACCAGCGTCACCGCTCCCGCCCTGATCTGGCTCACGCCCGGGGTCCCGCACCATTACGGGCCCGACCCCGCCGCCGGCTGGGACGAGAGCTTCGTCGACTTCACCGGGCCCGCCACCGCCACCTACACCGAGCTCGGCTACATCGAACCCGACCGGCCCGTCGTACCCCTGGCCGACGCCGCGGGCGCCCGTGCCGCCGTAGGCCGCATCACCCGCGCCGCCCGCCGCGGCAACCCCCTCCTGGAGGTCGAGACCGGCGCGGCCGTCCACGAACTCCTCGTCACCCTGCGCCGCGCCCGCGCCGACACCAACGCCGACGGCGACCCCGTCCTCACCGCGCTCGCCCGCGACGCCTTCCAGCCCCTGTCCGTCGCCGAGCACGCGGCCCGCCACGGCATGACCCCCGCCGAGCTGCGCACCGTCGTCCGCCGCGGCGCCGGATGCAGCCCGAAGGACTACCTCCTCGCCATCCGCCTCGGCCACGCCAAGGAGCTCCTCGCGACCACCGACCTGCCCGTCGCGGCCGTGTCCCGCCGGGTCGGCTACGAGGACCCGGCCTACTTCTCCCGGCTGTTCACCCGCCGGGTCGGCCTCGCACCGATCCGCTTCCGCGAACAGCAGCGACGCAACGTCCCCGGCGGCTGGAGCAACCGCGCCCCGGACCCTGAACACCCCCCGACCATCGTCGGCACCTGGACGTAAGCTCCATGACCATGACCACGAAGGACATCGACGAGAACGTGCGCGCCGAACTGACCCGCCTGCGCGAGAGCATCGACAACATCGACGCGGCGGTCGTGCACATGCTCGCCGAACGCTTCAAGTGCACCCAGCAGGTCGGCCACCTCAAGGCCGAGCACCATCTGCCGCCCGCCGATCCGGCCCGCGAGGCCCGCCAGATCGAGCGGCTGCGCCAGCTCGCGGAGAGCGCGAAGCTGGACCCCGCGTTCGCCGAGAAACTGCTGAATTTCATCATCGCCGAGGTGATCCGTCACCACGAGACCATCGCGGGCGGGCCCCCGCCGGCGCAGGAGGAGTAGGGCCGGGGCCCGCACCCGGGCGCGCGGTGTTCCGTGCACGGGGCGCACAGTGTGCGCTGACAGCGGAACACGTCCCCCTGTGCCCTCCCGGGGCCATCGGGCAGCATGGCCCCCATGTCCGTACTGACGCGCGACGAAGCGCAGACCCGAGCCCAGCTGATCGACGTACACCGCTACACGATCGACCTCGATCTGACGACCGGCGAGGAGACCTTCGACTCCCGCACCGTCATCCACTTCACCGCGCGCGCGGCCGGGGACACCTTCGTCGAGCTCAAGCCCGCGGAGCTGCGCTCCCTCACCCTCGACGGACAGCCGCTCGACCCCGCGGCGCTCGACGGCAACCGCTACGCGCTGACCGCCCTCGCCGCCGGGGACCACGAACTGCGCGTCGACGCGAGCATGCGCTACTCCCGCACCGGCGAAGGCATGCACCGCTTCACCGACCCCACCGACGGCGAGCGGTACGTCTACACGCAGCTGTTCATGGAGGACGTCCAGCGCGTCTTCGCCGCCTTCGACCAGCCCGACCTGAAGGCCGTCTTCGCCCTCACCGTCACCGCGCCCGAGGGCTGGACCGTCCTCGGCAACGGCATCGCGACCCACGACGGCAACGGCCGGTGGACCTGTGCCCCCACACCGCTGCTGTCCACCTACCTCGTCGCCGTGGCCGCCGGCCCCTGGCACTCCATCCGCACCGAGCACGCCGGACTGCCCTTCGGCCTCCATGTGCGCCGCTCGCTCGGCGCCTACCTCGACGCCGACGCGGACGAGCTGTTCGAGATCACCCGCCAGTGCTACGACCGGTACCACGAGAAGTTCGAGGAGCCGTACCCCTTCGACTCGTACGACCAGGCCTTCGTGCCCGAGTTCAACGCGGGCGCCATGGAGAACCCCGGGCTCGTCACCTTCCGTGACGAATTCGTCTACCGCTCCGCCGTCACCGACACCCAGCGCCAGACCCGCGCCATGGTCATCGCCCACGAGATGGCCCACATGTGGTTCGGCGACCTCGTCACCCTCAGGTGGTGGGACGACATCTGGCTCAACGAGTCCTTCGCCGAGTACATGGGCTACCAGACGCTCACCGAGGCCACCCGCTTCACGGACACCTGGGTCGACTTCGGCATCGCCCGCAAGGCATGGGGCTACGACGCCGACCAGCGGCCCTCCACCCACCCCGTCGCCCCCGACCCGGACGCCGTGCCCGACACCGCGTCCGCGATGCTGAACTTCGACGGCATCTCCTACGCCAAGGGCGCCTCCGCGCTGCGCCAGCTCGTGGCCTGGCTGGGGGAGAAGGACTTCCTCGCCGGCATCAACATCCACTTCAAGCGGCACAGGTTCGGCAACGCCACCCTCGCCGACTTCATCGACTCCCTCGCGCAGGCCACCGACCGGGACGTGCACGCCTGGGCCGACGTGTGGCTGCGGACCACCGGCGTCGACACGCTCATCCCGACCGTCACCGAGACCGGGGGCGGCTGGACGCTCGGCATCGACCGCGACGGCAGCCGCCCCCACCGCATCACCGTCGGCGCCTTCGACGCCGACCCGATCGAGCCGGGCCGCCTGGTCCTGCGGGACCGCTTCGACGTGGACGTACCGCTCACCGAGCACGACGTCCACCCCGGGCGCCGCCCCTCGCTCGTCGTCCTCAACGACGGCGACACCACCTACGCCAAGGTCCGCCTCGACACCGCGTCCTGGGCCACCGCGCTCCGCTCCCTCTCCGGCATCCCCGACCCGCTGACCCGCGCCGTCGTGTGGAACGCGGCACGCGACATGGTCCGCGACGGCGAACTGGCGCCCACCGCCTACCTGGAGGCCGCCCGCGCCCACCTCCCCCGGGAGACCGACCTCGCCGTCGTCCAGGGCGTCCTGGCCTTCGCCGCCGGACAGATCGCCGACTGCTACCTGCCCGCGGAGCAGCGCCCCGCCGCCCTCGCCACGCTCACCGACACCTGCCGGGCCCTGCTGCGCCACACCGAGGACGGCAGCGACCCCGGCCTGCGCCTGACCGCCGTGCGCCACTTCATCGACGCCGCGTCCCAGCCCGCGTCGATCCAGGAGTGGCTCGCCGACGGCAGCGTCCCCGGCGGCCCCGAACTCGACCCCGAGCTGCGCTGGCGCATCCTCACCCGCCTCGCCGTCCTCGGCGCGGTCGGCGAGAAGGAGATCGCGGCCGAACTGGACCGCGACCCGAGCGCGACGGGCCAGGAGGGCGCGGCCCGCTGCCGCGCCGCCCTGCCGACGGCGGAGGCGAAGGCGGAGGCCTGGTCCCGGCTGTTCGCGTCGGACGACCTGTCGAACTACCTGTTCACGGCGACGGCCCAGGGCTTCTGGCAGCCCGAACAGGCCGCGCTCGTACGGGAGTACGTTCCCCGCTACTATCCCGACGCCGTCGCCCTCGCGGCCCGCCGCGGCCCGGCGATCGCGGAGGCCGCCGGCCGGTACGCCTTCCCGCTCCACGCGGTGGACGCAAAGGCGCTGGCCCTGGGCGAGGACTGCCTGCGCGAGGCGTCCCCGATCCCGGCTCTCCGCCGCAAGCTGGTGGACCAGCTGGACGACCTGTCGCGGGCCCTGCGGATCCGCGGCGAGTGACGCCGGGGGCGGGCGGCGCCCCCGGCGGGGCTCCGCCCCGAACCCCCGGTTTCGGGACGGAGCCCCTCCCACGGCCGCCAGGCCGTTGGGGGAGGGCGGGGTGGGGAACAGCCCGCCGCAGGCGCCACCCGCCCGCCCCCACCGCACCCAATACCCCTTCTGCTCCGGATCGTTGAGCCTGCCGGGCGTGCCCCGCCCCGCCCCCGATCCGTCGCGAAGGACCCCGCATGCCCACCCCGCCGCTTCCACCCCTCGCCGGCGGGCCCGCCGGACCCGACGCCCTGCGGCCGCTGGTCGGCGTCGTGCTCGGCGCCCTCCAAGAGGGCGCCGAGGCGCGCGGCGGGCCGCTGCCCGGCGGCGGTCCGGATGCCGTCGCCGAGCACGTCCGCGACGCACTGAAAGACGCCCTCCCCGAGCAGGGCCACGGCCCCGAAGAGGCCCTCCACACCCTCGTCCGCGCCGTCGCCCACGGCTCGGCCGACCCCGCCGACCCCCTGTGCGCGGCCCACCTGCACACCCCGCCCCTCGCACTCGCCGTCGCCGCCGACCTCGCGGCCTCCGCGCTCAACCCCTCGATGGACTCCTGGGACCAGGCACCGGCCGCCTCCGCGCTGGAGAGCGCCGTCACCCGGGCCCTCGCCGCAGAGGTCTACCCGCACGCACCCGCCCCCAACGCCCTCGTCACCACCGGCGGCACCGAGTCCAACCAGCTCGCCCTCCTCCTCGCCCGCGAACGCCACAGCGCCCCGCTCCAGGTCGTCTGCGCCGACTCCGCCCACCACTCCGTGCGCCGCGCCGCCTGGCTGCTGGGCCTGCCCGGCCCGGTCACCGTCCCGGTCCACGACATCGCCGCCCTGGACGCCGCCCTCACCGAACTGCCCGGTCCCGTCCTGGTCGTCGCCACCGCGGGCACCACCGACACCGGCCGCATCGACCCGCTCCCGGAGATCGCCGACCTGACGTCACGGCATGGAGCCGAGCTGCACGTCGACGCGGCCTACGGCGGACCCCTGCTGTTCAGCCGGACCCTGCGTCCCCTCGTCGCGGGCCTGGACCGCGCCCACTCGGTCACCCTCGACCTGCACAAACTCGGCTGGCAGCCCGTCGCGGCCGGACTCGTCGCGGTGTCCGACACGGCCCGCCTCGCCCCCCTCGCGCACACCGCCGAATACCTCAACGCCGAGGACGACACGGACGCCGGCCTGCCCGACCTCCTCGGCCGCTCCCCGCGCACCACCCGACGCCCCGACGTCCTCAAGATCGCCGTCACCCTCAGGGCCCTCGGGCGCACCGGACTCGGCGCACTCGTGGACCGGGTCTGCGCCACCGCGCAGGACCTCGCCGACATGGTCGAGAAGCATCCCGGTCTGGAGCTGTACGAGCGGCCCACCCTGTCGACGGTCCTGTTCCGCCCCGCCGGCGCCACCGACGAGCAGACCGCCGGTATCCGCCGCACCCTCCTCACGGGCGGCCGTGCCGTCCTCGGCCGGGCCCGCGCCGACGGCCGCGTCTGGCTCAAGGCGACCCTGCTCAATCCGCACGCCACCCCCGCCCACCTGCACGCCCTGCTCGCACTCGTGGAAGGCAGCACCCCCCGATGACCGCCACGCCCGCTCCCGGGGCCGCCACGGCGGCGGCCGCCCTCGACCGCCCCCACGACCTCGTGGGCATCGGCATCGGCCCGTTCAACCTCTCCCTCGCCGCGCTCGCCCACGGCGTACCGGGCGGCCTCGCCACCGCCTTCTACGAGCAGCGGCCCGCCTTCCACTGGCACCCCGGCCTGCTCATCGAGGGCGCCACCCTCCAGGTCCCGTTCCTCGCCGACCTGGTCACGCTCGCCGACCCGGCGAGCCCCTGGTCGTTCCTCAGCTATCTGCGCGCACGCGAGCGGCTCTTCCCGTTCTACTTCGCCGAGAGGTTCCACATCCAGCGCGCCGAGTACGACGCGTACTGCCGCTGGGTCGGCGAGAGCCTGCCGGGACTCCACTTCGGCCACCAGGTCGACACCGTCCGCTGGAACCCCCAACGCGACCTGTTCGAGGTGGACTTCACCCAGCTCGACGCCGACGGCGAGGCCGAGGCCCTCGGCCGCGCGTACACGCGCGCCGTCGCGCTCGGCATCGGCACCGAGCCGTACGTCCCCGAACCGCTGCGGTCTCTCGCCGACGCGCCCGGTGTGCCCGTGATCCACTCCGCCGACTACCTCGACCACCGCGACGCCCTGATCGCCGCCGAACACGTCACCGTCGTCGGCTCGGGCCAGTCCGGGGCCGAGGTCTTCCTCGACCTGCTGCGCGCCCGGCCCGCCGGGGCCGAGAGGATCCACTGGCTGGCCCGCACGGAGGCGTTCGCGCCCATGGAGTACTCCAAGCTCGGCCTGGAACACTTCACGCCCGACTACACACGCTACTTCCACGCCCTGCCCGAGCAGGTCCGCAACGACCTCGTCCCGCGCCAGTGGCAGCTCCACAAGGGCATCGACGCCGACACCATCGCCGCCGTCCACGACGAGCTCTACCGCCGCACCCTGCACGGCGGCTGGCCCCAAACCGTCCTGACGCCCGGTGTCACCGTCCGCACCGCCGGCCGCGTCGCCACCACGAAGATCGAACTGCACCTGGAGCACCTCCAGCAGGGCACCCGCTCCCGGCTCACCACCGACGCCGTCGTCCTCGCCACCGGTTACCGCGAACGGCCGCTGGACCGGCTGCTCGCCGGTCTCGACCGGTACATGTCCCGCGACAGCGCCGGCCGCCCCGTCGTCGACGAGCAGTACCGGATGAAGCTCGACCCCTCCGTCACGGGAACGGTCTACGTGCAGAACGCCGAGCGCCACACCCACGGCGTCGGCGCCCCCGACCTCGGCCTCGCCGCCTGGCGCAGCGCGTCCATCCTCAACTCGCTCACCGGCAAGGAGCCCTACCCCCTGCCACGCCGCACCGCCTTCACCAGCTTCGGCCTCGAACGGCGCGAGGCGCCCGGCATCCCCGGCCAGCAGCCGCAGCCGGCCCGCCTGGCCCAGGGACGCTGAGCGCCTCGCGGCTCCCCCGTCCGAAAGCGGCTAGAAGACCGGCGCGCCGTCCCGCGTCAGCTTCCACCCCACCGAGGCGAACGACGCCGGGTCGACCGTGCCCTTCGCCTGCACCCAGGAGATGATCGTGTTCCTGATCTCCTCGGAGTTCGCCCACAGCTGCTGGGCGCGGGCGATGTGCGGGAAGTTGCCGCCGCCGCTCGCGCGGTAGTTGTTGACGGCCAGCACGAACCGGGCCGCCGGGTCGATCGGACGGCCCTCGAAGGACAGGTTCGCGATCCGCGAACCGGCCGGCTTCGCGATGTCGATCTCGTACGTCACGCCCGACACGGCGTCGTAGTTGTAGTCGGGCGTGCCGCCCGCGTTCGTGAGCTTCGACGTGTCGACCGGAGCGCCCGCAGGCGTCTGCACGTAGTAGCGCGCGGAGAACTCCAGGTACTCCTTCAGCTGCGCACCGGTCATCAGCCGGGCCTCGAGGGTGTTCTCGAACGGGTAGAGCCCGGCGGCGTCCCGGATCGTCACGTCACCGGCCGGGATGGCGGCCGTACGGGAGAAGCACGACGCCTGCGACAGCACCGGGAGCGCCGCCCACTGGCCGCCCGCCAGGGCCGCCTTCACCGTCTCGGCCTGCACGTGGTTGATCAGGTCGATGATCGGCTCGTCCTTCCAGGGCGCGTCGGCCGTCGACATCGTGACGGTGGACGTGCCGATGACCTGGTTGACGTACGCGACCACCTTCTGGTGCTCGTCGCCGAGCAGCCGGGTGATCTCCTCGTCCTCCGCGACCGTGTTCGAGTTCAGGACCTGCGCGCCCACCTTCTCGACGGTCCAGCGGCCCTTCTCCCACACCAGGTCGAAGTCGAACAGCGTGAGCCGCTGGCCCCACTTCAGCGGCTCGGAGAGCACGACCTGCTTGCCGGTCTCCTTGTTGGCGACGAAGTACTCGGCAATCTCGGTGTGCGCGTGGCCGACCAGGATCGCGTCGATGCCCGGCACCTGCTCGGCGACCAGACCCGCCGCGTTCTCGATGTACGGCAGCTGGTCACCGTACGAGGAGGTGCCGCTGGAGCCCGAGTGCGCGGAGACGATGACGACGTCGGCGCCCATCGACCGGAGCTTCGGCACCCACTTCGCCGCCTGCTCCTCCAGGCCGGGGAAGACCATCTTCCCGCTGACGTTCTGCTTGTCCCAGATCGCGATGCCGGGGTTGGTGAGCCCGAGGACCGCGACACGCACGTCACGGCCGTGCGGGGTGCGCAGCCGGTGCATGCTGTACGGCGGGAACGCCGGACGCAGCGTCTTCGCGTCCAGCGCGTTCGCACCGAGCAGCGGGAAGTCGCACTGCTCCTCGAACTTCCGCAGTACCGGGATGCCGTAGTTGAACTCGTGGTTGCCGAGCGCCGCGGCGTCGTAGCCGATGGCGTTCATCGCCTGTGCCATCGGGTGCACCGGGCCGCGCTCGGCGGTGATCGGGTCCACCTTGGCGTAGTAGTACGACAACTGCGTGCCCTGAATGGTGTCGCCGGCGTCTATCAGGAGCGTGTTGCGGCGCCCCTTCTCCTCGCGGACGCGGTTCACCAGCGTCGAGATCTTCGCCAGGCCCACGTCGTTGTGCGCCTTGTCGTCGAACTCCTTGTCGGTGAAGTAGTCCCAGTTGAAGACATTGCCGTGCAGGTCCGTCGTCCCCATGACGGTGAACGAGTACCGCTTCGGCGGACGTCCGTGGCCGTGCCCCCGTCCCGGCTCGTCGGCCGCGGCGGGTGCCGCGGCGCTGCCGGCGATCGCCACACCGGCCCCGGCGGCGGCCGACCGCTCCAGGAACGTCCTACGGTTCAGCGGCATTTCGTCTCCCTCGATCATGTGCACAACGCGCGTAGATTCTGGCGTAGGACCGTCCCGTGCGAAAGGGTTCGACCACAACAGTGAGGGAGACCGCATGACCAGCGACAGCGCAGTCCCGTACGGCACACCCGCAGCGCCGAGGGTCTCCGTGCGCGGCGAGGCCAGACTCGAGTTCGACCCCGAGATCGCCAGGATCGGCGTCCAGGTCAGCGCCCGCGGCAAGGACCGGCGCACCGCCCTCGAGGACCTGACCCGGCGCAACAACGCCGTGCTCGAGCTGATCAAGTCGTACGGCGACGCCGTCGAGAAACTGGCGACCGGCGCCTTCTCCATCAGCCCCGAACTCGCCCAGCACGGCCGCGGCGAGAGGGTCCGCGCCTACCACGGCGGCGTGTACATCACCGCCACGCTCACCGACTTCACCGCCCTCGGCGAACTCACCACCCGGCTCGCCGATATGGAGCTGACCCGGGTCAGCGGCCCCTGGTGGTCGCTGCGCCCCGACTCGCCCGCGCACGGCGAGGCCCGCCGCGAGGCGGTACGGGACGCGGTGCAGCGCGCCCGCGAATACGCCGCGGCGCTCGGCAGCCGGCTCTCGGCCCTGGTGGAACTCGCCGACATCGGCGCGGAGAACCCCGTGCCGTACGGCATGCCGGCCGCGCCCGGCGGAATGCGGGCGGCGGCATTCGAGGCGGCCCAGACCGAAATGGCGCCCGCACTGGATCTCGAACCGCAGCGCCAGACGGTGAGCGCACAGGTGAACGCGCGTTTCACGATGACCCCGCCGGAGTTCTAGACGAGCACATTTTCATGAAGTGGCGAGCGCTCATCGGAGCAGCCCTGCGCACAATTCAACACTTGTCAATAACGCTTCACGCAAAGGTTGTTGAGTAGTCATGCCCGGCCAATTCTCTACCGGCCGGTAAGCCATAGGCTCGAAGCATGCGCCGAGCAAAGATCGTTTGTACCCTGGGGCCCGCCACCGACACATACGACCAGATCAAGGCCCTGGTCGAAGCCGGAATGGACGTCGCCCGCTTCAACCTCAGCCACGGCACCTACGCCGACCACGAGGAACGTTACGGGCACGTGCGGAAGGCCTCCGACGAGACCGGCCGCAGCGTGGGCGTCCTCGCCGACCTTCAAGGTCCGAAGATCCGTCTCGGGCGTTTCCGGGAAGGCCCCGTACTGCTCGAACGCGGCGACGAATTCACGATCACCGTCGAGGACATCGAGGGCGACCGCCACATCTGCGGGACCACCTACAAAGGACTGGCCGCGGACGTCACGCGCGGCGAGCGCATCCTCGTCGACGACGGCAAGGTCGCCCTCGAGGTCACCAAGGTGGACGGCACCCGCGTGCACACCGTCGTCGCCGAAGGCGGCATGGTCTCCGACCACAAGGGGCTCAACCTGCCCGGTGTCGCCGTCTCCGTCCCCGCGCTCTCCGAGAAGGACGTCGAGGACCTGCGCTGGGCCCTGCGCATCGGCGCGGACGTCATCGCCCTCTCCTTCGTCCGCAGCGGCCGCGACATCGACGACGTCCACCGCGTCATGGCGGAGGAGGGCCGGCGCATCCCGGTCATCGCCAAGGTCGAGAAGCCCCAGGCCGTGGAGAACATCGACGACATCGTCGCCGCCTTCGACGGCATCATGGTCGCCCGCGGCGACCTCGGCGTCGAAATGCCGCTGGAGCAGGTGCCCATCGTCCAGAAGAGGGCCGTCAAGCTCGCCAAGCGCAACGCCAAGCCGGTCATCGTCGCCACCCAGATGCTCGACTCGATGATCGACAACAGCCGCCCCACCCGCGCCGAGGCCTCCGACGTCGCCAACGCCGTCATGGACGGCACCGACGCCGTGATGCTCTCGGGCGAGACCAGCGTCGGCAAGTACCCCGTCGAGACGGTCAGGACCATGAGCCGCATCGTCGAGGCGGCCGAGGAGGACGTCCTCACCAAGGGCCTGCCGCCCCTGACCGAGCGCAACAAGCCCCGCACCCAGGGCGGCGCCGTCGCCCGCGCGGCCGCCGAGATGGGGGACTTCCTCGGCGCCAAGTTCCTCGTCGCCTTCACCCAGTCCGGCGACACGGTCCGGCGCCTGTCGCGCTACCGCTCCCCGATCCCGCTCCTCGCGTTCACCCCGGACCCCTCCACGCGCTCGCAGCTCAACCTCACGTGGGGTGTGGAGACTTTCCTCGGCCCGCACGTGGAGTCGACCGACGCGATGGTGGCGCAGGTGGACGAGGAGCTGCTGAAGATCGGCCGCTGCCAGAAGGGCGACATCGTGGTCATCACGGCAGGCTCCCCGCCGGGCGTCCCGGGCTCGACGAACCTGGTCCGGGTGCACCGCATCGGCGAGGGCGTCGCGTAAGGCTCAGTGCTTGGGCCCGACGTGCGCGTCCATGAGGGCGACGGAGGCGCGTCGGGCGACGGAGATGTTGTACGGCCGGCCGCCGCGGGTGCAGTGCTTCCACTCGACGCCCAGCTTGTCGAGGGTGTCCGTGTACAGCTGCCGGATGTCGTCGGAGAGATTGGTGAAGAAGTACCGCGGGTACTCGTAGCGCTTGCGCTCGCCGCTCACGATCCGGGTGGTCCAGTTCACGTTCCGGCAGCCGTCGGAATGGATGAGCCCCCGGACGAACTCCCAGGGGTAGGCGTCGATGATCTCCTGCTGCCAGGGCTCGAGGGCGATCTTTCGCTCGTGCTTCTTGCCGGGGCCGTGCTGGGGGAAAAGGCACCACAGGTGCTTGGAGTACATCTTCACTTCGCGGCACCCCTGCCGGCGCACTCTGCAAACGGAGTTGTGTGGGAACACCGAACGCATGGCCCTCTCGCATGCCTCCATGACCCCGAGCCACGACTCGTCGCAGCTGATGGAGAGGCTGGGGGACCGCATGGCTCGGTTCTGGATGATGTGCCCATCGCCGAGGTACAGGCCGAGGAGATATGCGTAAGCCGGATGATCCAGCTCTCCGTCGCACCGGGGGCATGCGGGCTGATGCGCGCTTGAGGGCTCTCCCCTCTTGGCGCGGTCAACGTGTTTCCAGTAGCTGATCGTGCCACTGTGTACCTGGAGCTTTCGAGCTACGTCAGCGTTCCTCGCGCCGTCCCGCAGCATCGTCAGGGCCTTCTGTCGCACTACTGTGCCGTGGAAGTTCATGTGGCCACTTTGAGTGAGGGATCGTGGCCGTAAGTAGCAGAAAGCGGATGTTCACGAGAACGTGAACATCCGCTTGTTCGTGTGCCGGGTGCGGGATTCGAACCCGCACGCCCTTTCGGACAGATGTGTTTGAGACATCAGCGTCTGCCATTCCGCCAACCCGGCGAGGTCGCTTGTCGGAGTGTACCGGGTGATGGTCATCTCCATCAGCTAGGTAGGCTCTAAGGGCAGTGACCTGCCCCGCCCCGAGGAGCCCCCGTGACCGCCCCCGAGTCGCCCCAGCCGATCGCCGATGACGACGACAAGTCGCACGTACCGCCGCTGACGACCCGCGTCGTCATCGCCGAGGACGAGGCCCTCATCCGGCTCGACCTCAAAGAGATGCTCGAGGAAGAGGGGTACGCGGTCGTCGGCGAGGCCGGTGACGGCCAGCGAGCCGTCGAGCTGGCCCGGGAGCACCGCCCGGACCTCGTGATCCTCGATGTGAAGATGCCGGTCCTCGACGGGATCTCGGCGGCCGAGAAGATCGCCGAGGAGTCCATCGCCCCGGTCCTCATGCTCACCGCCTTCTCGCAGCGCGACCTCGTCGAGCGGGCGCGCGACGCCGGTGCCATGGCGTACCTCGTCAAGCCGTTCAGCAAGAGCGACGTCGTGCCGGCGATCGAGATGGCGGTCTCCCGCTTCACGGAGCTGAAGGCCCTGGAGAAGGAGGTCGCCGACCTCTCCCAGCGCCTGGAGACGCGCAAGCTCGTCGACCGCGCCAAGAGCATCCTGCAGACGCAGTACGGGCTGACGGAGCCGGCAGCGTTCCGGTGGATCCAGAAGACGTCGATGGACCGGCGCCTGTCGATGCAGCAGGTCGCGGAGGCGGTCATCGAGGACGCGGAGGAGAAGAAGGCGGCCAAGGGGCAGTAGCCGCAGGACGCGGGAAGGGCCCGCACCCCCTCGGGGGTGCGGGCCCTTCCGTCTGCCGGGAGTCAGTCCTCGCCGAGGTAGGCCTTGCGGACCGACTCGTCGTGGAGCAGGTCCTGGCCGGTGCCGGAGAGCACGACCTTGCCGACCTCCATCACGTAGGCCTGGTCGGCCAGGGAGAGCGCCGCCTGGGCGTTCTGCTCGACGAGGAGAATCGTCGTGCCCTGGGCCTTCAGCTCCGAGATGGTCGACATGATCTTCTGCATCATGATCGGGGAGAGGCCCATGGAGGGCTCGTCGAGCATGAGCAGCTTGGGCTGCGACATCAGCGCGCGTCCCATGGCCAGCATCTGCTGCTCACCGCCGGACAGTGTTCCCGCCGCCTGCTTGCGGCGCTCGCCGAGGATCGGGAAGAGATCGTAGGCACGCTGGATGTCCTTCTCGATCCCGTCCTTGTCGCTCCGCAGGAACGCTCCGAGGTGGAGGTTCTCGGCGATGGTGAGGCGGGGGAAGATGTGCCGCCCCTCGGGGGAGTGGGCCAGGCCCAGCGACACGATCTTGTGCGCGGGGATACCGCTGAGCGGCTTCCCGTCGAACAGGATCTTCCCGCCGGACGGCTTGAGCAGTCCGGACAGTGTGCGCAGTGTCGTGGTCTTGCCGGCGCCGTTGGTGCCGATGAGGGTGACGACCTGTCCGGCCTCGACGGAGAAGGAGATGCCCTTGACGGCCTCGATCTTGCCGTAGGCGACCCTCAGGTCCTCGACTTCGAGGAGTGCGGTCACTTCGCCTCTCCTTCCTTGCCGGTGGTACGTGTTTCGTCGTCCGCGGAAGCGGCGGCGGAGCCGTCGCCGTCGGCGGACGTGTCGTCGGCGGAGTCGTCCGACGCCCCGGGTTCGTCCGACGCGGAGTCGTCCGTCCCGGAGTCGTCCGACGCAGGCGCCGCATCCTTCGCGGCGGCGGAACCCGCCGGCTTGGCCTCCGCCTCGGCGGCGTCGACCTCGGCCGCTTCCGCCTCACCCGGCTCGCCCTCGAACGGCGTACCGAGGTACGCCGCCACGACGCGCTCGTCGCCCTGGACGACGGCCGGTGTCCCCTCGATGAGCTTCTCGCCCTGGACGAGACAGGCGACGCGGTCGCAGAGGTTGAAGATGAAGCGCATGTCGTGCTCGATGACGAGCACGGCGATGCCCATGTCCCGGATGGCGAAGATGAGTTCCTCGGCGGCCCGGGTCTCCTGGGGGTTCATGCCCGCGGTGGGCTCGTCGAGGAGCAGCAGACCGGGGTCGCTCGCGAGCGCGCGGGCGATCTCCAGCTTGCGCTGCTCGCCGTAGGGCAGGTTGCGGGCGAGGTGGTCGGCCTTGTGGTCCAGGCCGATGAACTCCAGGAGCTCCATGGCCCGTGCGTGGGACGCAGCCTCCGCCTTCTTGAAGCCCGGTCCGCGCAGGAGGGCGGACCAGAGACCTTCCTTGGTCCGGGTGTGCCGGCCGACCAGGACGTTCTCCAGGACGGTCATGTTGGCGAATAGCCGGATGTTCTGGAAGGTACGGGCGATGCCCGCCTTGGTGACCAGGTGCGGCTTGGGCGGCAGGACGGTGCCCTTGTAGGAGACGGTGCCCTCGGTCGGGATGTACAGGCCGGTGAGGCAGTTGAAGAACGTCGTCTTGCCGGCGCCGTTGGGGCCGATGAGGCCGACGATCTCGCCCGAGCGGACGGTCAGGTCCACGGACTTGACGGCCGTGAGGCCGCCGAAGCGCATGGTGACACCGCTGGCCTCGAGGACCGTCTGCGTCGTGGTGCTGGTGTTGGTGGTCGTCATGTCCTTCACGCCCCCGCCTTGGCGACGCCGACGCCGGAGTCGGGGAGTCCCTTGTCCGGGACGTCGAGTTGATCGGTCTCGTGGTACTCGAGCTGGGCGCGCCGGTTGGCGATGAGACCCTCCGGGCGGAAGCGCATCAGCAGGATGAGGGCGATGCCGAAGCCGAGGAGCTGGTAGTCCTGGAGGAACTGCAGCTTGGCCGGGATCATGTAGAGCAGCGTGGCGCCGAGGAGCGGTCCGCTGATGGTGCCCATGCCGCCGAGGATGACGGCTGCCAGCAGGAAGGCCGAGTTGGGCGGCACGGGGCCGGCGAACTGGTACATCTCGGGGACCACGGTGTGCTGGACGTGTGCCTGCACGGTGCCGGCGAGGCCGGCGAGCGTGGCACCCAGGGCGAACGCGATGAGCTTGACGCGGAAGCCGTTGATGCCCATGGCGGTGGCGGCCGTCTCGTCCTCGCGGATGGCGACCCAGGCACGGCCGATACGGGAGCTGCCGGCGCGGCGGAAGACGAGGACCACGAGGATCGTCGCGAGCAGCATCAGCAGGTAGTAGTTGGCGTAGGCGCCGAGTTCGATTCCGAGCACCGTGTGGGCCTGCCCGAAGTTGAACCCGAAGAACTCCAGGTCCGGAATGTTCGGGATGCCGTTGGGGCCGTTGGTGACCTGCGGGCCGGAGGTGCCGTCGAGGTTGAGCATGACGATGCGGAAGATCTCACCGAAGCCGAGCGTCACGATGGCGAGGTAGTCGCCGCGCAGCCGCAGGGTCGGGGCACCGATGACGACGCCGAAGATCAGCGACACGACGGCGCCGGTGAGGACAGCCGCCCAGAAGGGGAAGTGCACGTCGAAGGCGGAGGCCGTCGATCCGGAGACGAGGGCGGCGGTGTAGGCGCCGACGCCGAGGAAGGCGACGTATCCGAGGTCGAGCAGGCCGGCGAGGCCGACGACGACGTTCAGACCGAGAGCCACGGTCGCGAAGATGAGGATGTTGACCGCGACGAGCGTGTACTGGTCGGTGCTCTGGGTGAAGGGGAAGGCCGCGGCGGCGACGAAGGCGGAGATCACCGTGACCTGGCGGTACTTGGCCGTGACGGCCGAGAGCCGGGCGACGAGACCGGCCTTGAAGAGCGCGGCGACGGCGAACCCGACGGTGATCAGGTAGCCGGTGAAGAGCTCGGCGTACTCGGTGTCGATGCCGTAGGTGATGACGTACAGCCCGACCGCGAACGCGGCGACGATGATCAGGATCTCGGCCCAGGAGGGCAGCTCCTTGGCCTTGGGGGCCTTGCGGGTGTCGTCGGGCAGCAGGAACGCCGTGACGACGGGGATCGCGGAGGCCAGCACGGCGACGTAGCCACCGGGCTCCAGGTTCACGAGGCCGCCGAGCTCGACGGCGATGGCGATCACGGTGAACCAGGTGGTGGCGAAGCCACCGAGGGCGAGAAGCCTCAGGGCCTTGGTGGTTCCGGTCGGTGCCAGCCAGCCGAGCCCCTTGATGCCGAGGGACGCGAGCGCGTACAGAGCGACGAGCAGGCCGGCGACCAGGGTGAGGACCTGCAGGCCGCCGGGGTAGCCGGTGACGGTGAGGTCGCCGGGGAACTCGGCGGTCCAGGTCCATGCCAGGAAGGTGCTGGCGATGGTCGCGGCGCCGCCGAGAGCGGTCGCCCAGCGCAGGGCGGTGGCGCGGGACATCTCCTGAGCGGCGCCGGCCGTCTTGGTGGTGTCGGTGGTCATCGTTCTCACGCCCGATCCGCGACGCGCTCACCGAGCAGACCCTGGGGCCTGACGAGCAGCACGACGATGAGGAGTACGAAAGCCCAGACGTTGGACCAGGCGCCACCGCCGAGCTGCTGCATGCCGGGGATTTCCTCGATGTAGGCGATCGACAGCGCCTCGGCGAGGCCGAGCACCACGCCGCCCACCATGGCGCCGTAGATGTTGCCGATGCCGCCGAGGACGGCGGCGGTGAATGCCTTGAGGCCGAGGATGAAGCCCATCTCGAAGTTGATCTGGCCCCGGTCGAGGCCGTAGGCGACCGCCGCCACCGCGGCGAACGCGGCGCCGATGGCGAACGCCATCACGATGATGCGGTCGGTGTTGATGCCCATCAGCTTCGCCGTGTCGGGGTCCTGGGCGGTGGCCTGCATGGCGCGTCCGCTGCGGCTCTTGGAGACGAAGAGGCCGAGGCCGAGCATGCACAGCGGCGCGAGGATCAGCACGAAGGCGTCGGCGCGCTGGATGGCGAGGTTGTCGAAGATCTTGAAGGATTCCCCGGTGAACTCCGGGAAGCTGCGGGCTTCCTTGGCGTCCGGGTAGAAGCCCCAGACCAGCTGCTGGAGCGCGATCGACAGGCCGATCGCGGTGATGAGGGGGGCGAGCCTGGGTGCGTTGCGGAGCGGCCGGTAGGCGAAGCGCTCCGCGGCCGTGGCGACGGCGACGGAGGCTATGGCGCCGCCGATGATCATGAGCGGTATCGCCACCAGCAGGCTCGTTCCGCTGGGGAGCCAGATGTAGGTGGTGAGGGCGCCGAAGCCCCCGATCATGAAGATCTCGCCGTGGGCGAAGTTGATGAGCTGGACGATGCCGTAGACCATGGTGTACCCGATGGCGATCAGACCATAAAGGGCGCCGAGGGCAAGGCCGTTGGCCAGCTGTTGCGGCAGTTCGTTCACCGCAGGGCCTCCGATGAGCGTGTCGGATATGAGTCCGCGCGAGGGCGCTGTTTGCGCCCACCCGCCGCGGGGTTGAATTAGGGGGGGGGGCGGCGGGGCCGAAAGGGAAAGAGGGGGGGTGGGGAAGAGGGTTAT
>NZ_JBSFUR010000013.1:0-178314 GCF_053591895.1 Streptomyces sp. NPDC002867
ACGCGACCGTCCTCGGCCTCGCGACCCCGTTCCTGAGCGAGGACCTCGAACCGACCGGCAACCAGCTCCTGTGGATCGGCGAGCTCAGGCGCCCTTGTCGCTCTGCCAGGAGTAGAACTGCGTGGCCATTGCGTCCTTCGGGCTCCGCCAGGTCTGCGGATCGTAGGGACTGACGAAGGCCGCAAGGCGTTCGCTGACGTCCCGGAACGCGGCGTGCTCGGTCACCTTGGCGATCGCCGGCCCGGGGGGCCGGTCGGCCTCGATGAGGTGGAGGTACACGTCGCCGAACTGGAACAGGCTGCGCCGCCGGACGCCGACGAGGTGCGGCAGTTCACCGCTGTCGGAGGCCGCGAACACCTCGGCGATGTCCGGCGCGGACCCGGGTGCCATACGGGCGACGATCAGTGCTTGGTGCATCGGGGGCGTCCCTTCGGATGCCGTCGGGGGAAAGGGCCGTCAGTTCGGCGTGACCGGAGCGGTCTCGCGGACGCGGGCACGCTGCTCGATGCGGTCCCGGATCAGGGCCATCTGGATGCGGGAGTTGCGGTTGATGTTGTCGGTCATCCACGCGTCGTCCACGGGAGCGTCCGGCTTCATCGCGAAGTCCTGCGTCCAGTGCATCCGGACGCCCTGCGGCGTCTCGGCGTACGTCCACAGGATGTTCATGTACTCGAACGGTCCGGTCTCCACGCGCTTGGCGCGCACGGTGAGGGCCGCCCGGTCCGCCTCGCGCTCCGAGACCCAGCTCCAGACCTTGCCGTTCTCGTCCGGGTACATGGTCAGCCGGAACACCGTCCGGTTCCCGTCCCGCTCGATCACCTCCACGGAGGCGTACTCGGTGAACAGCTGTGGCCAGTGGTCCACGTCGTTCGTCACCTCCCAGACCAGGTCCAGGGGCGCGTCGATGATGATCTCGTTCTCGGTGTGCCCGGCCATTTCAGGCTCCTGCCATCAGAGTGTCGTTGACGAGGTCGAGGAACTCGCGCGGTGTCTTGCAGCGGTCGGCCTCGACCGGGAGCGCCCGGCCGTACCGGTTCTCCAGCTCGCCGACGATGCCGAGCAGGCCGAGCGAGTCGAGGCCGTACGCCTCGAACGGGATGTCCGGGTTGCTGTCCATCTGGGCCGGGTCGACGGATATGCCGGCGCCCTTCTTCATCAGCGCGGACAGCTCCTCGACGGTCAGTTGTGCGGTCATGCGATCCTCCTTCACGAGAGGTTGTCGGCGTCGCGCCGGAGCACGAGCGCCGCGTTGGAACCCATCAGTCCCCGGCTCAGCACCAGTGCCGTGCGCAGCGCGGCGGGCCGTGCCGTGCCCGTCACCAGGGCGATGTCGTGACAGACGTCGAACACATGGGGGGTGGGCGGGACCAGGCCGTGCTCCAGCGAGAGCACCGCGGCGGCGACGTCGAGCACCGGCGCTCCGCAGTAGGCCCGGCCGGTGCCGGTCTTGGGCGCCGTCACCGGCACCCGGCTGCCGTGCGGGCCGAGGGCGTCGACGAGGGCCAGCGCCTCGGCGCGGTCCGCGTCCGGCAGCCCCAGCGCGTCCGCGAAGACCACATCGATCTCCTCGGGCGCGCAGCCCGCCTCGTCGAGCGCCCCGCGGATCGCCCGGGCGAGCCCCTCGCGGGACTCCTCCCAGCGCGAGGCGCCGGTGAACGTCGCGCAGTGCCCGGCCACCTCGGCGCGCACGGCCGCGCCGCGCGCGACGGCGGCGGACTCGTCCTCGACGACGAGCATGGCGCCGCCCTCCGCGGGCACGAACCCGCACGCGTGCGCCGTGAACGGGCGGTACGCCCGATCCGGTTCCTCGGACGTGCTGAGCTCCCGGTAGCCGAGCTGGCAGACGACCGAGTACGGCGCGAGCGGCGCCTCGGCGGCGCCGACGACCACGCTGTCGGTGCCACGCCGTACGGCCCCGGCGGCGTGCGCCAGGGCGTCGAGCCCGCCGGCCTCGTCACTGGCGACGACACCGCACGGCCCCTTGAAGCCGCCGCGGATCGAGATCTGGCCGGTGCTCGCCGCGTAGAACCAGGCGATGGACTGGTAGGGGCCCACGTACGTCGAGCCCTGGCCCCACAGCCGCTGCAGCTCTCGCTGGCCGAACTCGCCGCCGCCCGACCCCGCCGCCGTGACGACCCCGACGGCGAACGGCTCGTCCTGGCTCCCGGGGTTCAGCCGCGCGTCCGCCAGCGCCATGTCGGCGGCCGCCATCGCGAAGTGGGTGAACCGGTCCGTCTGGACCAGGAACCGCTGCTCGACCAGCGCCTGCGGGTCGAAACCCCGCACCTCGCCCGCGACGCGCAGCGGCAGGTGTTCGCAGCCCTCGCGGGTGACGCGGTCGAGCGCGCTGATCCCCTCGCGCGTGGCCTTCCAGAAGGCGTCGGTGCCCACGCCGCCGGGGGCGACGACTCCGATGCCGCTGATGACGGGGCGACGGCTCTGACGAGGGCTCATGGTGTCCTCCCACCTGGCCTGGTGAGCACCACCGCGGACTGGAATCCACCGAACCCGCTGCCGACCGACAGCACGGTGCGCAGCTTCGCCTCGCGTGCCGTACGCGGGACGTAGTCCAGGTCGCACTCGGGGTCGGGCGTCTCGTAGTTCGCCGTGGGCGGCACCGTCTGGTGGACGAGTGCCAGGACGCAGGCGACGACCTCGATCGCGCCGATCGCACCCAGCGAGTGGCCCACCATGGATTTGATGGAGCTCATCGGCACCTCGTACGCGTGCTGCCCGAGCGACCTCTTGACCGCGGCGGTCTCGTGCCGGTCGTTCTGCTGCGTCCCGGAACCGTGGGCGTTGACGTAGTCGACGTCCGACCCGTTGAGCCGGGCGTGGTCCAGGGCGTGGTCGATGGCGTGTGCCATCTCCAGGCCCTCGCGGGTGAGACCGGTCATGTGGTGGGCGTTGCCGAAGGTGGCGTAGCCGCCGATCTCGCAGTAGACGCGGGCACCGCGGGCGCGGGCGTGCTCGAGCTCCTCCAGTACGAGGACCGCGCCGCCCTCGCCCATCACGAACCCGTCGCGGTGGGCGTCGAACGGGCGCGAGGCGTGCGTCGGGTCGCCGTTGTTCGGCGACGTCGCCTTGATCGCGTCGAAGCACGCCACGGTGATCGGGGAGATCGGCGAGTCCGAGGCGCCGGCGACACAGATGTCGACCCGGCCCTCCTCGATGGCGTGGAACGCGTAACCCACCGCGTCCAGCCCCGACGTGCAGCCCGTGGACACGGTCTGCACGGGCCCGTGCGCGCCCGTCAGTTCCGCTATCTCCGAGGCGAGGGCGCTGGGTGAGAACGCCCGGTGGAGATGCGGCCCCGCCTCGCTGTGGTCGACGTCCCAGCGGCGGCCCGAGCTGCTGACCGCCACATAGTCGTGCTCCAGCCGGGTGGTGCCGCCGACCGCGGTGCCCATGGACACCCCGATCCGCCACGGATCCTCCCGTCCCATGTCCAGACCGGCGTCGGCGAGCGCCTCGCGCGCGGCGACCATGGCGAACTGCACGTATCGGTCGGCCCGTTGCGCCTGCTGGGCGTCGAGGCCGTGGACCGCGGGATCGAAGTCGACCTCCGCGGCGATACGGGACCTGAAGCCCGCCGGGTCGAACAGGGTGATGCCCCGCGTCGCGGTCCGGCCGTCCGCGAGCAGGCCCCAGAACGCCGGGGCGCCCACGCCTCCGGGTGCGACGATGCCGACACCGGTCACCGCCACACGTCGGTTCACGAAACCGCTCCCGTGGGCTCGGAGGGCCGGTGCGCCGCGGTGCCCTCCGCGGCGGGGGTCTCCTCCGTGTCGACGTGCCCGAGCTCCGGGCGCGGGGCCAGCGGCCCCAGGTGGAAGACCATGCGGGCCTCGGTGCGGCCCACGTTGCGGAACCGGTGACGCACGTACGGGGGGATCATCAGCCCCTGGTCGGTCCGGATCGGGTGCGTCTCGCCGTCCAGATCGACCTCGAGATCGCCGGCGACCACATACACGAACTCCTCCGAGTACGGGTGGTAGTGCTCGCCGATGCGGTCTCCGGGTTCGACGATCGCGAGGCCCATGAAGCCGCTCGTCGCCCCCACCACGGTGGGCGTGAGCATGGCGCGCAGGTCACCACCGCGCCGGCGGTTGGGCTGGGTCTCGCTGAGGTCGACGATGCGGTGCGTTGTGCTCATGACTGTTTCCTCCACAGGGCCGGAAGTCGGGAGCCGCGGTCTGCGGCGCCCGGCTCCGCTCGGACGGTCGCGGTTCAGGAAGCGCGGCGGTCGGTGATCAGACGCATGTCGGCGCTTTCCAGGAGGCGCGCCGCCACCTTCTCGTCGGTGAGCGACCCGTCCACACCGAGAGCATCGAGATCGAGCAGGCGCGCCAGCACGTCGGCCTTGCGGGGGCCGCGCGCGCCGAGGGCGAGCAGCGGGTCGGTGTCCAGCGGACCGCGCGCGTCGACGAGCCGTACGACGATGTCGTCGCGCTGGAAGACGGTGCTGCTGTCGATCAGCCCTGCGGGAACGTCCGCGGCGGCCTCGTCCTGCTGGGCCAGCAGCTTGGCCAGCGCCATGCCGCACCCCTTCTTGGCCGGGTAGTACAGGCCGTGCCGCACGACGTCCTGCGGGCTGCCGCCCGTCGTGGCCAGGTGGTGGACGGCCGGGAGAGCCGCGCGGGTGAAGAACACGCGGGCCGACTTCGGGTCGTCGAGGTCGCGGTCCTGCTCCAGGTACGGGTTGATGGCCTCTTCCACCGCCCGCACCTCGGGCTGGCGGGCCACGTGCCGCAGTGCCGCCAGCAGGTCACCCTGCACCTCCACGGTCCGCACGACGCGGTTGCCGTGCATGAACAGGGAGGTGCGGCGCAGCCGGGTGGTGTCGTCGACCCGGGCCTCGGGCGAGGTGTATCCCGCGAGGATCTCGGCGACCCTGTGCTCGCTGTCCGGCCTGACCGTGAAAGTGAGGGCGTGGCGTACGACGCCGTCACCGACGCGGGGCGCCGGCTGCGTGCCCGTGCGGCGCTTCTGGGAGACCGGGGTGCGTGCCCCGTCCGTCTCGCGCAGCACGCTGTAACGGAAGGACCGGGTATCGCGCACACAGTCGTGGAGCGGCTGGACGGTCTCCAGGTGCTCCTCGCTGTTCACCCAGGCGAGGAACGGCGGAGCGCTCTCCCATTCGCTGGTGATCAGCCACTGGGACGGATTCTCTATGGACTGGCACAGCTGGTCGGAGATGTGGCCGGGGACGGACGCCACCTGGTGCCGCATGTGCTCGTAGGCGGCGAGGAACTGCTGCTGTGCCCCGTCGTAGAGATCGAGCATCAGTACCACGCGCAGCCGGGAGCCGTCGAAGGCCGACTGGGATATACGTTCGGACAGCGTCGTCATGGTCACGCCTCTCCTTGGACAGTGAGCCCGCCACACCCGCGTACGACATCGGTCCTCGGAAGATCCCGAGTATGAGATCCGGTGCGTACGGTCCGTCGATCGCCGTCAACGGCTGTGGCGGTCCGGTCTCGATCCTCGCCACGTACCACCGGTGGCGCGAGATGTGTGAACCAGGTGGGTGAAGCGGCGACCCGAAGCACCTTCCCGGGGGCATGGAAACGTCGTCCACTTCCCGGCGGCCGCAGCAGGAGCTGATCGATGCAACAACAGGCTGAAGTACGCGTACCTGTCCTCGTCGTGGGCGGCTCCCTGGTGGGCCTGTCCACGTCCCTCTTCCTCGGCCGGCTCGGCATCGAGCACATGCTGGTCGAGCGACATGCGGGCACCTCGATGCACCCACGCGGCCGCGGCAACAACGTGCGCACCATGGAGCTGTTCCGCACGGCCGGCGTGGACGATCCCATCCGTGAGGCCGGCCGGGTCCTGGCCGAGAACCACGGCATCCTCCAGACGCCCTCCCTCACCGGCGGTGGCGGCGAATGGCTGATCAAGGAGGTGCAGCACAGCAGCGGCGCGTCCCGCTTCAGCCCGGCCCCCTGGTGCGTGTGCAGCCAGAACGACCTGGAGCCGGTGCTCCTGGAGTACGCCACGAAGTACGGCGGCGATCTGCGGTTCTCCACCGAGCTGCGCTCCTTCGAACAGGACGCCGGGGGCGTCACGGCGGTCGTCGAGGACCGGATGACGGGCCGGCTCGGCACGGTGCGCGCGGACTACCTCGTCGCCGCCGACGGGCCGCGCAGCCCGGTGCGCGAACGGCTCGGCATCGGCCGGTCGGGGCCGGGCGACCTGTTCCACAACGTGAGCATCACGTTCCGCTCGCGCGGCCTCGCGGCCGTGGTCGGGGACCGCCGCTTCATCGTCTGCTACCTCACCGACCCGGCGGCCGACGGCGCCCTGCTGCCGGTGGACAACGCCGAGAACTGGGTGTTCCACGCGCCGTGGCAGCCCCAGACCGGCGAGACGATCGAGGACTTCACCGACGAGCGCTGCATCACGCACATCCGCCGCGCCACCGGCGCCCTCGACCTCGACGTCGAGATCACCGGCAAGGCGCCCTGGCACGCCGCCGAGCGGGTCGCCGAACGGTACGCCGACGGCCGTGTCTTCCTCGCGGGCGACTCCGCGCACGAGATGTCCCCGACCGGCGCGTTCGGCTCCAACACCGGTATCCAGGACGCCCACAACCTCGCCTGGAAACTCGCCGCCGTCCTGCGCGGCCACGCGGGCCCCGGCCTGCTGGACACCTACGACGCCGAGCGCCGGCCGGTCGCGGTGGCCACCAGCAAGCGGGCCTCCGTCCGCTCCGAGGAGCACAGCCACCCCGGCTACGCACCCGCCCCCGGCGGCGGCGGAAAGCAGAGCGGAATGCTGACCGTCGCCCTCGGCTACCGCTACCGCAGCGGTGCGGTCCTGGGCGCCGACCCCGAACTGCCCATCGTCCCCCAAGGGCTGCAGCTCACGGGTGAACCCGGCAGCCGCGCACCGCACCTGTGGGTGCGCCGCGGCGGCGAGAGCGGCATGGTGTCCACCCTCGACCTCTACGAGCGCTCCTTCGTCCTGCTGACGGACGCGGGCCCCGGCGGTGGCGCCTGGCACGCGGCCGGGGTGGACGCCGCCGCCCGGCTGCGCGTCCCGCTCGACGTGTACCGCATCGGCGAGGGCCCCGGCGCCGACCTGGTGCCCGAGACCGGCGTCGACTGGCGGGCCGCGCACGGCACGACCGGCGAAGGAGCTCTCCTCGTACGGCCGGACGGCTTCGTCGCCTGGCGCTCGCCGGGCTCCGTACCCGACCCCGAAGCCGTGCTGTCCGACGTGCTGGAGTCATTGCTCCACCGTTCACCGACGGGTCGTGGCTGAGCCGCCAACGCCTGATAGCGTCCGAGGGGAGGCGGCTCGCCGCCTCCCCTTTCCCGTGCCGGAGCCCGGCCGGAAGGGCACCCGGGGAGGAGCCGGGGACTGTTCCGCGGGTCCCGCCCGCGTGAACACCCGGGGCCGTACGGCCGTACTCCTCGCCGGCAACGACACCGGACCACCGTCCCGGCCGGGCACCGACCGCGCCGGCCGGGCAGGAAGGGACACGCTGTGACAGCTTCACCCGCGAAGGACCGGCAGGCCACCCTCCGCACCGAACTGGAACGCCGCAACCCGGGCGAGCCCGAGTTCCACCAGGCGGCCCGGGAGGTCCTGGAGAGCCTGGGCCCCGTGTTCGCCGCGCGTCCCGAGTACGCGGAGCCGGGGCTCGTCGAGCGGCTCTGCGAGCCCGAGCGGCAGATCATGTTCCGGGTGCCCTGGCAGGACGATCACGGCGCGGTCCACGTCAACCGGGGATTCCGGGTGGAGTTCAACAGCGCGCTCGGCCCGTACAAGGGCGGGCTGCGCTTCCACCCCTCGGTCAACCTCGGTGTCGTGAAGTTCCTCGGCTTCGAGCAGATCTTCAAGAACGCCCTCACCGGACTCGGCATCGGCGGCGGCAAGGGCGGCAGCGACTTCGACCCGCGCGGCCGCTCGGACGCCGAAGTCATGCGCTTCTGCCAGTCGTTCATGACCGAACTCCACCGGCACATCGGCGAGCACACCGATGTGCCGGCGGGTGACATCGGGGTGGGCACCCGCGAGATCGGCTACCTCTTCGGCCAGTACCGGCGCATCACCAACCGCTGGGAGGCGGGGGTGCTCACCGGCAAGGGACTCGCGTGGGGCGGCTCCGCGTTCCGCACCGAGGCGACCGGCTACGGCAGCGTGCTGTTCGCCGCCGAGATGCTGAGCCTGCGGGGCGAGGAACTCGCGGGCCTGACGGCTGTGGTCTCCGGCTCCGGCAACGTCGCCGTCCACACGATCGAGAAGCTGACGACCAGCGGCGCGCACCCGGTCACCTGCTCCGACTCCCAGGGCTGCGTCGTCGACGAGAAGGGCATCGACGTCGAACTCCTCAAGCAGGTCAAGGAGGTCGAACGGGGACGCGTCAGCGACTACGCGGACCGTCGCGGGTCCTCCGCCCGCTATGTGCCGGGCGGCAGTGTGTGGGACGTCCCGGCCGACATCGCGTTCCCCTCGGCCACCCAGAACGAACTGGACGCGCAGCACGCCCTCACGCTCGTCCGCAACGGCGTGCGCGCGGTCTCCGAAGGCGCCAACATGCCCTGCACGCCCGAGGCGGTGCGCATCTTCCAGGACGCGGGCGTCGCCCTCGGCCCCGGCAAGGCGGCCAACGCCGGCGGCGTCGCGGTCAGCGCCCTGGAGATGCGCCAGAACGCCTCCCGCGACTCCTGGACGCCCGCGCGCATGGAGAAGGAGCTCGGCCTGATCATGGGCGACATCCACCGCATCTGCTACGAGACGTCCGAGCGCTACGGCGTCCCCGGCGACTACGTGACCGGCGCGAACATCGCGGGCTTCGAGCGCGTCGCGGACGCGATGCTGGCCCAGGGCCTGGTCTGATCCGTCCGGGGCTCGGCCCCCGGCCCGCCAGGATGCAGGAGGCGGGCACGGGGGCGGAGCACCCGGTTCGGGCAGGCCGGCGTTCAGCAGGTTTCGCGGACGTGACCCGGCTCGCCCGCAGGGCGCACGTCGCGGTCGCGCAGCACGACGGACAGGCGCGGCCACGTGCGGCACGCGGTGGCGAAGTCCTCCTGCTCGTACTCGACGTCGAACACGCGGCCGTCGTACGCGCGCGTGAAGCCCGGGCACTCCTCATAGCGCGCGCACTCCTCCACGACCGCGAAGTCGAAGCCGATGTCCTCGTGCCCGTCGAGCAGTTCGGCGGTGTTCTTCTGGGCGATCGCGAGCCCCCGCGCATGGGCCCGGTCCGCCAGCAGCCGGGCGAAGGCGATGGCGTCGGCCTCGGTGAGGAGGCCGTCCGAGCGGGTGTACGAGTCGAGGTTGTCGGGCTCGACCGCGTCGAATCCGCGCTCCGCGCAACCGTCGATCCACGGCCCCACGACACCGAGCAGCGAGCGGCGCTTGGCGGCCGACGAGAGGTCGAGCAGCGGCTCGTCCCAGTCCTCGTCGACGACCAACTCGCCGTCGCGCCCGCGCAGCAGCAGGTCCGGGTGCTTCTTCCGCCACCAGGCGACGGCGTCCCCGGGTTGTGTCTGGAAGGCGTTGACGTAGCAGATGTTGTACAGGCCCGGCACGGGCTCGGCGCTCCGGTCGCGGGAGACGGCCTCGACGTCGTCGGCCGGCGGATAGGCGCCGCCCAGCTGGTAGTCGAACACCGCACCCGCCGCCGGGCGCAGGACGCCGTCCCCGTCGGGACCGGGCGCCGTGGGACGCGGAGGGGGGTCCGTGGTCGTGGAGCACGCGCTCAGCAGCACCAGCAGGACGGCGGCGGTGGCCACGACGCGGGTCCTGGGCAACGGGCGCATCAGTTCCCTGCTTCGGTGTCCGCGGCCCGACCGACGGGCATGACTCCCGGCTGCGCGACGAGCGCGAGCACCTCGGCCTCCGCCTGCCCTGCGGGCACTCCCGCCGCGATGAGCGTCGCGACGGCGGTCGCCCGCCCGTCGTCCTTCCAGGCACCGGTGTCGACGCTCTCCAGCAGCGAGAGCGTCAGGCACTCGAGGGCCGCGCTCAGCGCGGGCGCCGGGACGGGGGAGGGGAACGCCCCGGCCGCCCGGCCGCGTTCCAGGATCGTCTGCACCGTCGTGCGCGTGGGGGAGAGGATCCCGGTGACACGCTCGACGCCCAGGTCACGCCGGGCCAGGGCGATCAGCATGCGGTAGCGGTCGCCGACCGGCCACATCGTCAGCACGAAACGGGCGAGCGCGCGCTCGGCGGGCTCGTCGGGGGCACTCGTCGCGGCGAACGCGCCGACCGCCTCCCGCAGTGCCGCGGCTGCCTCGTCGGCGAGCGCCTCGAGCAGCGCCTGGCGGCCGGGGAAGTGGCCGTAGACGGTGCGGCGCACGACACCCGCGGCCCGCGCGATCTCCTCGAGCGTGGTGTCCGGGCTGAAGCCCAGTTCGCTCCGTGCGACGGCGAGGATGCGGGCGCGGTTGGAGCGGGAGTTGCGCCTCTGCGGCTCGCGGGCGGCGGGCTTCGTCACAGCAGTACCTCGGGGCCGGGGTCGCGCGGCGGTTCCCGCGGACGGATCTTCATGGTGGCACGGGCGGGGCGGCCGCCCAAGAAGCCCACCGCCGCCCGCAGACGGTTCCGGCGCATCGGCGGCCGGCCGGCACCGGGCCACGGATATGTCCGGGCGGCCCGTGATCGTGACGATCTTCCGGCGGCAGGCGGCAGGCGGCAGGCGGCAGGCCGCAGGCGGCGGACGACGAGACGGGCGCCGCCCGCGTTGTCGGAGTCCGACGTGGGAGACCGGCTCGTCACGGGACCGGAGCCGTACGTGAGTCCGCGCGCCGCCCTCTGGCGGGGCCGCTCACCGGTCGGAGCCGGACCTCTTCGTTCCGGACGCCGTCGAGCCGCGGACCACCAGCTCGGGCATGAACACGAACTCGCTGTGGGGGGCCGGCGTCCCGCCGACCTCCTCCAGCAGCGCACGGACCGCGGCCTGGCCCATGGCCTGCACGGGCTGGCGGATCGTGGTCAGCGGGGGGTCGGTGAACGCTATGAGCGGCGAGTCGTCGAAGCCGACCACCGAGATGTCCTTCGGCACGTGCAGCCCCTGCTGCCGCGCCGCCCGGATCGCGCCGAGCGCCATCATGTCGCTCGCGCACACGATGGCCGTGCAGCCGCGCGCGATGAGCCCGGAGGCGGCGGCCTGGCCGCCCTCCAGCGTGTAGAGCGAGTGCTGGATCAGCTCCTGCGACTCCTCGGGGGACAGGCCCAGCCGCTCCTTCATCGCCGTCTGGAAGCCCTCTATCTTGCGCAGCACGGGCACGAACCGCCTGGGGCCGAGGGCCAGGCCGATCCGGGTGTGGCCGAGTGAGACCAGGTGGGTGACCGCCAGCTGCATGGCGGCCCGGTCGTCGGGGGAGACGAAGGGCGCCTGCACCTTGGAGGAGAAGCCGTTGACCAGGACGTACGGCACGCCCTGGGCGCGCAGCCGGTCGTAGCGCTCCATGTCGGCGGTGGTGTCGGCGTGCAGGCCGGAGACGAAGATGATCCCGGAGACGCCCCGGTCGACCAGCATCTCGGTCAGCTCGTCCTCGGTGGAGCCGCCGGGTGTCTGGGTGGCGAGGACGGGGGTGTACCCCTGGCGGGTCAGCGCCTGGCCGATCACCTGCGCAAGGGCGGGGAAGATGGGGTTGTCCAGCTCGGGGGTTATCAGGCCGACCAGGCCCGCGCTGCGCTGGCGCAGCCGCACGGGCCGTTCGTAGCCGAGCACGTCGAGTGCGGCCAGGACGGACTCACGGGTGGCCGCAGCCACACCGGGCTTGCCGTTGAGCACGCGGCTGACTGTGGCTTCACTGACCCCCGCCTGGGCTGCGATGTCGGCGAGCCGCGCGGTCATGTCAGTGGACTGTACCGCTCGTACGGGGGATTGCCCACCACGTAGGGGATTCAGCCGGTTCCTGTGCGATGGCGGAAGAACCGGATCAGGCGCCTGCAAAGCCTTGCGGGCCCCTTGCGGAGGCCTTGCAGCGAGGTACACCCTGTGTCGGGACCGGTGTCAAGCGACCTGACGGCAACTCTCCGGACACGCGAATGTAACGATCACCCGTCCTTGCAGAAATTTGCCGCAAGGTCTTTCCGATGCTTTTCAGCCCTGTTACGTTCCTGGCAACCCGGCGCCGCGAGGGAGCGGTCGGCGGGAGGCGCGACTTCGCCTCCGCCCTTCCCGGGCACAGTTGAAGGAGTTCACATGCGGCGTGGCATAGCGGCCACCGCGCTGGTAGCGGCACTGGCCCTCTCAGCGACGGCGTGCGGTGGGGGCAGCGGAGAGAGCAAGGCAGAGGGCCCGGTCACCATCACGTGGTGGGACACCTCGAACGCGACCAACGAGGCGCCCAACTACAAGGCGCTCATCAAGGAGTTCGAGGCGGCCAACAAGGGCATCACGGTCAAGTACGTGAACGTCCCCTTCGACCAGGCCCAGAACAAGTTCCAGACCGCTGCCGGCAGCAAGGGCGCCCCCGACATCATCCGTGCCGACGTCGGCTGGACCGGTGCGTGGGCGAAGCAGCAGTTCCTCGCCCCGCTCGACGGCACCGAGGCCCTGAAGAACTCCGAGGACATCACGCCCGCCCTGCTGAAGCAGGCGCAGTACGAGGGCAAGACCTACGGCGCGCCGATCGTCACCGACACCCTCGCGCTCATGTGGAACAAGGACCTCCTCAAGAAGGCGGGCTTCGAGGCGGCGCCCACCACCTGGGACGAGCTGAAGAAGGTCTCCAAGGCGGTCGCCGACAAGACCGACGCCGACGGCTTCTGGCTGAACAAGGCCGGTTACTACCAGATGCCGTTCCTCTACGGCGAGGGCGTCGACCTCATCGACTCCGAGGGCAAGAAGATCACCGTCAACTCGGACAAGGCCGCCAAGGCCATCGAGACGAGCAAGAGCCTGCTGGCCTCCGACGGTGTCGCCAAGCTCGACGTCTCCGCGGACGCCTACGCGCACATGCAGGACGCCTTCACGACCGGCAAGGTCGCGATGATCGTCCAGGGCCCGTGGGAACTCACCAACATCTACAAGGGCGCCGCGTTCAAGGACGCCGCGAACCTGGGCATCTCCAAGGTGCCCGCCGGCTCGACCGGCACCGCGGGCGCCCCGATCGGCGGCCACAACCTGTCGCTCTACGCCGGTTCCGACGCCGCCCACCAGAAGGCCGCGCAGAAGTTCATCGGCTTCATGACCTCCGGTGAGACCCAGGCGAAGATCGCGCTGAAGAACAGCACCCTGCCCACCCGTACCTCCGCCTACACCGCCGAGGTCAAGGCGCTGCCCGGCTTCGGCGACATGCAGACGGTGCTGGCCGAGAGCGGCAAGGCGCGCGGCTCGGACCCGAGCTACAGCTCCCTGTACACCGACTTCGAGACCAACGTCACCAAGATCCTCCAGAACAAGGTGAGCGTGCAGAAGGGCCTGGACGACACCGCCGCGGCCTACAAGAAGCTGCTCCAGGACTACTCCTGAGCCCAGCGGCCGGCCCGCCCTCCTGACGGGGCGGGCCGGCCGCACAGCCGCGTCCCGACCGACTCCCGCAGTCAACTGCCGAGAAGAACGCCGAGAAGGTGCCGAAGATGACCGTCGCCGCTGAGGGCGCAACCGCCGCCGAGCGCGGGCGCGCCCCGCGCCCCGGGCGCCCCGGGCTCTTTGCCCGTATGAAGCTGTCGTACGAGAAGAACTGGTACGCCTGGGCCATGGTGGCCCCGGTCGTCCTCGTACTCGGCGTGCTGGTGCTGTATCCGCTCGTCCGCGGCATCTACCTGTCGATGACGGACGCCGACAGCACGAACATCGGCCGCACCATCGGCGTCAACAAGATCCCGGACTCGTTCTCGTGGGTCGGCCCGGACAACTACACGGAGATCCTCTCGGGCGCCGACGGCCAGTTCTGGCCGCACTTCGTCTGGACGATCGTGTGGACCGTCGTCTGCGTCGCCTTCCACTACGGCATCGGGCTCGGCCTCGCGCTGCTGCTCAACCGCAAGTTGCGCGGCCGCACGTTCTACCGGCTCGTCCTGATCCTGCCGTGGGCCGTGCCCACCTTCGTCACCGTCTTCTCCTGGCGGCTGATCCTCGCCGACGAGGGCGGCATCCTGAACACCGCGCTCGGCTGGCTCGAGCTGCCGCAGCCCGGCTGGCTCAGCGACGTCTTCTGGCAGCGGACCTCCGCCGTCATGGTCAACGTCTGGGTCGGTGTGCCCTTCATGATGGTCTCGCTGCTCGGCGGACTCCAGTCCATCAACGGCGACCTGTACGAGGCGGCCGAGATGGACGGCGCGAGCGCCTGGCAGCGCTTCCGCCACGTCACGCTGCCCGGTCTGCGCTCGGTCAGCTCCACCGTGATCCTGCTCGGCGTCATCTGGACCTTCAACCAGTTCGTCGTGATCTTCCTGCTCTTCGGCGCGACCGGCGCCCCCGAGGCGCAGATCCTCGTCACCTGGGCGTACCGCCTCGGCTTCGGTCAGGACCCGCGCGACTACGCCGGCTCGGCCGCGTACGGCGTGATCATCCTGTCGATGCTCATCGTCTTCGCCTCCTTCTACCGGCGCTGGCTCGCTCGCAACGAGCAGTCCGCCGCCTGATGCCGACAAGGACACCACCGACATGAGCACCCTCACCGAACGCCCCGCCGCAGCCCCCTCGAAGCGCCCCGCCCGCCCCGCCGACCGGACGGGCGCCCGCCGCCGCGGCGAGCGCAGCCGCGGCGCCTCGATCGCCATCCACGCCACGCTGATCGTCGCGAGCTTCATCGCCTTCTTCCCGGTCGGATGGATCGCCTGGATCTCGCTCGGCCCGGACAAGACCGACTTCCTCCACCCCGACAAGATCGCCGGGAAGATCAGCTTCGAGAACTACTCGGCCGTGCTCGCCGACACCCAGTTCCTCACCTGGTTCGGCAACTCGATGATCGTGGCCCTCGGGACCTGCGTGCTGGGCGTGTTCATCGCCGCCAGCTCCGGATATGCCGTGTCCCGCATGCGCTTCCCCGGCTACCGCCAGCTGATGTGGACCTTCCTGGTCACCCAGATGTTCCCCGTCGCCATCCTGATGGTGCCGCTCTACAAGATCGTCGCCGACCTCGGCCTGCTGGACACCTACGGGGCGCTCATCCTCGTCTACTGCACCACGGCCGTCCCGTACTGCGCCTGGCTGCTCAAGGGATACTTCGACACCATCCCGCACGAGATCGACGAGGCGGGCCGCGTCGACGGACTCACCCCGTTCGGCACCTTCTACCGGCTGATCCTGCCGCTCGCCCGGCCGGGCCTGGCGGTGGCCGCCTTCTACACCTTCCTCACCGCGTGGGGCGAGGTCGCGTACGCCTCCGTCTTCATGCTCAGCGAGGGCAAGTACACGCTGTCGATCGGTCTGACCACCTTCGTCAGCCAGTACGACACCCAGTGGGACCTGATGGCCGCCACCGCGGTCCTCATCGCCCTGCCCGCGTCGCTCGTCTTCTACCTCGTCCAGCGCCATCTGGTCACCGGCCTCACCGCCGGCGCGGCGAAGTCCTGACGCGCCGCCGACCTTTCCCGTCCGCCATCTCTTACTCAGGGAAGACATGACCCAGCACCTCACTGCCCCCGCGCACACCCTCGACAGCACCCGGCCGGGCTGGTGGCGCGACGCGGTGATCTACCAGGTCTATCCGCGCAGCTTCGCCGACGGGAACGGCGACGGCATGGGCGACCTCGAAGGCGTGCGCAGCCGGCTGCCGTACCTGAAGGACCTCGGCGTCGACGCCGTCTGGCTCAGCCCCTTCTACGCCTCCCCGCAGGCCGACGCCGGGTACGACGTCGCCGACTACCGTGCCATCGACCCCATGTTCGGCTCGCTCCTCGACGCCGACGGGCTCATCCGCGACGCCCACGCCCTGGGCCTGCGCATCATCGTGGACCTCGTCCCCAACCACTCCTCCGACCAGCACGAGTGGTTCAAGCGCGCGCTGCGCGAGGGGCCCGGGTCGCCGCTGCGGGCCCGCTACCACTTCCGCCCCGGCAAGGGGAAGAACGGCGAACTCCCGCCCAACGACTGGGAGTCCATCTTCGGCGGACCGGCCTGGACGCGCACCGAGGACGGCGAGTGGTACCTCCACCTGTTCGCGCCCGAGCAGCCCGACTTCAACTGGGAACACCCCGCCGTCGCCGACGAGTTCCGCTCCATCCTGCGCTTCTGGCTCGACATGGGCGTCGACGGCTTCCGCGTCGACGTCGCCCACGGCCTGGTCAAGGCCGACGGCCTGCCCGACCTCGGCAGCCACGACCAGCTCAAGCTGCTCGGCAACGACGTCATGCCCTTCTTCGACCAGGACGGCGTGCACGCGATCTACCGCAGCTGGCGCAAGATCCTCGACGAGTACCCCGGCGAGCGGATCGCCGTCGCCGAGGCGTGGACGCCGACCGTGGAGCGCACCGCGAACTACGTGCGCCCCGACGAGCTGCACCAGGCGTTCAACTTCCAGTACCTCGGCACCCCGTGGGACGCCGACGAACTGCGTGCCGTGATCGACCTCTCGCTGGCGGCCATGCGGCCCGTCGGCGCCCCCGCCACCTGGGTGCTGTCCAACCACGACGTCACCCGGCACACCACCCGCTTCGCCAACCCGGCGGGCCTCGGCACCCAGATCCGCACGGCCGGCGACCGTGAGCTGGGCCTGCGCCGGGCCCGCGCGGCGACGCTGCTGATGCTCGCACTGCCCGGCTCCGCGTACATCTACCAGGGCGAGGAACTGGGTCTGCCCGACGTCACCGACCTGCCCGACGAGGTGCGCCAGGACCCGTCGTTCTTCCGCGCGGCCGGCCAGGACGGTTTCCGCGACGGCTGCCGCGTGCCGATCCCGTGGACGGTCGAGGGCTCCTCGTACGGCTTCGGCAGCGGCGGAAGCTGGCTGCCGCAGCCCGACAGCTGGGCCGCGCTCAGCGTCGAGGCGCAGACCGGCGACCCCGACTCCACGCTGGAGCTGTACCGCAGTGCCCTCGCGGTGCGCCGCGCACGGCCGGAACTCGGCGCGGGCGACGCGGTGGAGTGGCTGGACGCCCCCGACGGCGTGCTCGTCCTGCGCCGCGGCGGCTTCGTCTGCGTCGCCAACACCACGTCCGAGCCCGTCACCCTGCCGGCCTACGGGCAGCTGCTGCTGGCCAGTTCGGCGGTGAAGGCCACCGGCGAGGCGGCCGAGGTGCCCGCCGACACCACCGCCTGGTGGGCGGTGTGACGGTCCCTCCGCCTCGGGGCGACGCCGCGCACGCCGTCCCGAGGCTCGCCGACCTCGCCCTCCAGGCAGGGGTCAGCGAAGCCACCGTCAGCCGGGTGCTCAACGGCAAGGCGGGTGTCGCCGCCACGACCAGGCACCGGGTGCTGGCCGCGCTCGACGTGCTCGGCTACGAGCGGCCCGTGCGGCTCAAGCGGCGCAGCGCCGGTCTGGTCGGGCTCGTCATCCCCGAGCTGACCAATCCGATCTTCCCGGCGTTCGCGCAGGTCATCGAGCAGGTACTGGCCGGGCACGGGTACACGCCCGTGCTGTGCACGCAGATGCCGGGCGGTGCCACCGAGGACGAGCTCGTGGAGCAGCTGGAGGAGCGCGGCGTCACGGGCATCGTGTTCCTGTCCGGGCTGCACGCCGACACCTCGGCCGACCCGTCGCGCTATGTGCAACTCGCTTCCCGGGGCGTGCCGTTCGTCCTCATCAACGGCTTCAACGAGCGGGTCGACGCGCACTTCGTCTCGCCCGACGACCGCTCGGCGGCCCGCATGGCGGTGCGCCATCTCGTGGAGCTGGGGCACGAACGCATCGGCCTCGCCGTCGGCCCCACCCGGTATGTGCCCTCCCGGCGCAAGACCGAGGGATTCACGGCGGCCCTCCACGCGCTGCTGGGCATACCCCACGAGGAGGCCCAGCACCTCATCCGGCGCACGCTGTTCTCGGTCGAGGGCGGCCAAGTGGCCGCCGGCGCACTGCTCGACGCGGGCTGCACCGGCATCGTGTGCGGCAGCGACCTGATGGCGCTCGGCGCGATCCGCGCCGTGCGCGGGCGCGGCCTCGACGTGCCGCGCGACGTCTCGGTGGTCGGCTTCGACGACTCGCCGCTGATCGCGTTCACGGATCCGCCGCTCACGACGGTGCGTCAGCCCGTGCAGGCGATGGCGACGGCCGCGGTGGACGCGCTGATCGAGGAGATCGACGGAAACCCCGTACAGCGCACGGAGTTCGTCTTCCAGCCGGAGCTCGTGGTGCGGGGCTCCACGGGCGCTCCCTCCGGCCACGGCGCCTGACGGGGGGGATCGGTCCGGCCGGCCGGGCGCGTAGGGCCCCGGCACGGACCGGGACCCCCGGCCGGCGCGAACCCCGTGGAAGCCACCCACTCGGGATGACCGCCAGCGGCCCTGCCCGGATCCACGGCCCGCGTAAGGAGCCGGTCCGGAGACGTGGTTGAACGTAACACCGCTGCAATGACTTGCGAAAGAGTTTGCGGACACGGAACGGCCACGTTTCCCGGTTGTCACCCCGCCCGTCATGAACCCCGGTCCGGAGGGTTGACCGGGTCGCGCGGGGGGTCGTACGGTCTCGACCGCAACGAGTTTCAGACTTCTTGCACAAGAATTCTCAAAAGGCCTTGCGGGCACGGCGCGTTGACCGTACGAGGCTGCCCCCTCGCATCCGCACCTCCCTGAAGAGCAGGAGGAATCATGGCCCGCAGAACCGTGGCCGCTGCACTCGCCGTCCTGGCGGGAGCCGCTGCGGCCGTCACGGCCCCCGCACCGGCCCAGGCCGCGCCGCCCGGCGACAAGGACGTCACCGCCGTGATGTTCGAGTGGAAGTTCGCCTCCGTCGCCAAAGCCTGTACGGACCAGCTCGGTCCGGCAGGCTACGGGTACGTCCAGGTCTCGCCGCCCCAGGAGCACATCCAGGGCCCGCAGTGGTGGACCTCGTACCAGCCCGTCAGCTACAAGATCGCCGGCCGCCTCGGCGACCGGACCGCCTTCAAGAACATGATCGACACCTGCCACGCGGCAGGCGTGAAGGTCGTCGCCGACACCGTCGTCAACCACATGGCCGCGGGCTCCGGGACGGGCACCGGCGGCTCCTCGTACGGGAAGTACGACTACCCGGGGCTGTACTCCTGGTACGACCTGAACAACTGCACCGCGCAGATCAGCAACTACCAGGACCGCTGGAACGTGCAGGAGTGCGAGCTCGTCGGGCTCGCCGACCTGGACACCGGCGAGGAGTACGTCCGCACGAAGATCGCCGGCTACATGAACGACCTGCTGTCGCTCGGTGTCGACGGCTTCCGTATCGACGCCGCCAAGCACATCGCCGCCGGCGACCTCGCGGCCGTCAAGGCCAAGCTGACGAACCCGTCCGTGTACTGGAAGCAGGAGGCCATCCACGGCGCAGGCGAGGCGGTCTCGCCCGCCGAGTACCTCGGCAACGGCGACGTGCAGGAGTTCCGCTACGCACGCGACCTCAAGCGCGTCTTCCAGAACGAGAACCTCGCCTACCTGAAGAACTACGGCGAGGGCTGGGGCTACATGGAGTCCGCCAAGTCCGCCGTCTTCGTCGACAACCACGACACCGAGCGCGGTGGCGACACGCTCAACTACAAGAACGGCGCCGACTACACCCTGGCCAACGTCTTCATGCTGGCCTGGCCCTACGGGTCGCCCGACGTGCACTCCGGCTACGAGTGGTCGGACAAGGACGCAGGTCCGCCGGGCGGCGGGCAGGTCAACGCCTGCTGGAGCGACGGCTGGAAGTGCCAGCACGCCTGGCGCGAGATCTCCTCCATGGTCGCCTTCCGCAACGTCTCCCGGGGCCAGTCCGTCACCAACTGGTGGGACAACGGAGGCGACCAGATCGCCTTCGGCCGCGGCTCCAAGGCGTACGTGGCCATCAACCACGAGACGTGGTCGCTCACCCGCACCTTCCAGACGTCCCTGCCGTCGGGCACCTACTGCGACGTCCAGAACAACAGGCCGGTCACGGTGAACGGCTCCGGCCAGTTCACCGCGACCCTCGGCCCCAACACCGCGGTCGCGCTGCACGCCGGCGCACGTTCCTGCGGCTGACGTCCACCGCACTCCCGCCGCCCCGCTCCTCCTCCCCGGAGCGGGGCGGCACTCCGCACCCGTTCACCATCCTCATCCAGGAGATCCGCTGTGATACGCCCCCGTATCCGCCTGCGCCCGGGCGCGGCCGCCGTCGCCGCCGCGGCGACGGTCGCGGCGCTCGTCCCCGCCCTGCCGGCGGTGGCCGCGCCCGAGCCGCCCCCGCCGCCCTCGGACAGAGCCCTGGCCGCACAGCCGGCCCGTCACGACCTGACCCGTGAGCAGTTCTACTTCGTCCTGCCGGACCGTTTCGCGAACGGCGACCCGAAGAACGACCGCGGTGGCCTCACCGGCACCCGGACCACCACCGGCTACGACCCCGCCGACAAGGGCTTCTACCAGGGCGGCGACCTCAAGGGGCTGACCGAGAGGCTCGACTACATCAAGGGGCTCGGCACCACCGCCATCTGGATGGCGCCGATCTTCAAGAACCAGCCGGTACAGGGCGAGGGCAAGGACGCGAGCGCGGCCTACCACGGCTACTGGATCACCGACTTCACCCAGGTCGACCCCCACTTCGGCACCAACGCCGACCTGGAGAGGCTGATCGACAAGGCCCACGACAAGGGCATGAAGGTCTTCTTCGACGTCATCACCAACCACACAGCCGACGTCGTCGACTACCAGGAGAAGTCGTACGGCTACCTCTCCAAGGGCGCCTTCCCCTACCTGACGAAGGACGGCGAGCCCTTCGACGACAGCGACTACGCCGACGGGACACGCCGTTTCCCGGCGACCGACCGGGACTCCTTCCCACGCACCCCGGTCGTGCCCGCCGCGAAGAAGGACATCAAGGTCCCCGCCTGGCTCAACGACCCGGAGATGTACCACAACAGGGGCGACTCGACCTTCGCGGGCGAGTCCGCCGAGCACGGCGACTTCTCCGGTCTCGACGACCTGTGGACCGAACGGCCCGAGGTCGTCGAGGGCATGGCGAAGATCTACCAGCGCTGGGTGCGCGACTTCGACATCGACGGCTTCCGCATCGACACGGTCAAGCACGTCAACATGGAGTTCTGGACGCAGTGGGCGACCGCGCTCGACGCGTACGCCGCCCAGCAGGGCCGGGACGACTTCTTCATGTTCGGCGAGGTCTACTCGGGCGACCCGGCGATCACCTCGCCGTACGTCACCCGGGGCCGCCTCGACGCGACCCTCGACTTCCCGTTCCAGGACGCCGCCCGCGCCTACGCCTCGCAGGGCGCCTCCGCGGACAAGCTCGCGCACCTCTTCGCCCAGGACTACCGCTACACCACGGACAAGGCCAACGCCTACGAGTCCGTACCCTTCCTCGGCAACCACGACATGGGCCGCTTCGGCACCTTCCTGCGGCAGGACAACCCGCAGGCCGGCGACGCCGAGCTGCTGCGGCGCCACCGGCTCGCCAACGAGCTCATGTTCCTCAGCCGCGGCAACCCGGTGATCTACTACGGCGACGAGCAGGGCTTCACCGGCGCGGGCGGCGACAAGGACGCGCGCCAGAGCCTGTTCGCCTCGCGGACCGCCGACTACCTCGACGACGACCAGCTCGGCACCGACCGCACGCACGCCGAGGACGCGTACGACACCTCCCACCCGCTGTACCGGTCCGTCGCCGCGCTGTCGAAGCTCACCAAGGCGCACCCGGCGCTGCGGGACGGCGTGCAGCAGCAGCGCTACGCGGAGGGCTCCGTGTACGCCTTCTCCCGCACGCACGCCGCGGCGAAGACCGAGTACGTCGTGGCCCTGAACAACGCGAGCGCCGCCAAGACGGTCCGCATCCCGACCGGTTCGGCCGGCACGGACTTCACCGCGATCCACGGCGGCGACGCCACCGTCCGCAGCGGAAGCGACCGGACCGTCGAGGTCACCGTCCCGGCGCTCTCGTCGCTCGTGCTCAAGGCCGCGAAGCCGCTCGCCGCGCCCGCCACGAAGCCGTCCGTCGTTCTGAAGGCACCGGAAGCCGGCGCCACCGGCACCGTCGAGATCTCGGCCGACGCCGACGGCGGGCCGCTCGGCCGGGTCGTGTTCGCCGCGCAGGTGGGCAACGGCCCCTGGCAGGTCCTCGGCTCAGCCGACCACGCCCCGTACAAGGTCACCCAGCACATCACCGCCCCCGCGGGAACCGCCCTGCGCTACAAGGCCGTCGTCGTCGACTCCGAGGGCCGCACCGCGAGCGCCACGGCCGCCACGACCAGCGGCGCACCCGCCGTAGAACAGCCCCCGACCGCGACCCAGCGGGACTACGCGATCGTCCACTACAAGCGCGCCGACGGCGACTACGCCGACTGGGGCCTGTACACCTGGGGCGACATCGCCGAAGGCGAGGGCACGACCTGGCCCGCGGGCAAGCCCTTCACCGGCCGCGACGCGTACGGCGCCTTCGCCTACGTGAAGCTGAAGCCCGGCGCCTCCTCCGTCGGCTTCATCGCCGTGAACAAGGACGGCGTGAAGGACACCGACGCCGACCGCACCATCGACCTGTCGAAGACCGGTGAGGTGTGGATCGAGCAGGGCAGGCCCGGCCTGTCGAACACCGCGCCCGAGGGGGCCTACCCGCCCCAGGACACGTCCAAGGCCGTCCTGCGCTACAAGCGCGCCGACGGCGACTACACGGGCTGGGGCCTGCACACCTGGACCGGGGCAGCGAACCCGACCGACTGGTCCAAGCCCCTGGAGCCGGTACGGACGGACGCGTACGGCGCCGTCTTCGAGGTGCCGCTCGCACCGGGAGCCACCTCCCTCAGTTACATCCTGCACAAGGGCGACCAGAAGGACCTGCCCTCCGACCAGTCCCTCGATCTCAAGGCGAACGGCCACGAGGTGTGGCTCCTGGCCGGCCAGGAGAAGTACCTGCTGCCGCAGCCCAAGGGCGGTGGCGCGGCGCTGGACCTCACCCAGGCGCACGCCGTCTGGATCGACGAGGAGACCGTCGCCTGGAACGGCAGCGACGCTGCCGCGTCCAGCGCCCTGCTCTACTCCCACGAGGGCTCCATCGCCGTGGAGAACGGCGCGCTGACCGGTGACGCGCGAGTGCTGCGGCTGACCAAGGCGTCGCTGACCGACGCGCAGAAGGCCAAGTACCCGCACCTGAAGAACTACACGGCCCACCGCGTCGACGAACGCGACCGCGACCGGGTGCGCGAAGCGCTGCGCGGCCAGGTCGTGGCCGCCCAGTACGCGGCCAACGGCGCCGTCGTCACGGCGACCGGCGTCCAGATCGCCGGCGTCCTCGACGACCTGTACGCGCCGGAGGCCACCAAGGCGCAGCTCGGTGCGACGTTCGACCGCAAGGGCGTGCCCACGCTGCGGCTGTGGGCGCCGACCGCGCAGCACGTCGCGCTGGAGCTCGACGGCGAGAGGGTCGCCATGCGCCGCGACGACGCGAGCGGCGTCTGGTCGGTGCGCGGAAGGAAGGGCTGGAAGGGGGACGAGTACCGCTACGCCGTGCGCGTGTGGGCCCCGAGCGTGCGGAAGGTCGTCACCAACAAGGTCACCGACCCCTACTCCGTCGCCCTGACGGCGAACTCCGAACGGAGCATCGTCACCGACCTCTCCGACCCGTCCCTGGCCCCCGCCGGCTGGTCCGCGCTGAAGAAGCCCGCCGCCGTGCCGCTGAAGGACGCCCAGATCCAGGAGCTGCACATCCGGGACTTCTCCGTCGCGGACCCGACGGCCGACCACCGGGGCACGTACCTCGCCTTCGCCGACAAGGACAGCAAGGGCTCGAAGCACCTGCGCGCCCTCGCCGGTGCCGGCACCTCCTACGTCCACCTGCTGCCCGCCTTCGACATCGGCACCATCCCCGAGAGGAAGGCCGACCAGCAGCAGCCCGAGTGCGACCTGAAGATCTACGCGCCCGACTCCGAGGAGCAGCAGGCCTGCGTCGCGAAGGCGGCCGCGAAGGACGCCTACAACTGGGGTTACGACCCCCTGCACTACACGGTCCCCGAGGGCTCGTACGCCACCGACCCGGACGGCACGCGGCGCACGGTCGAGTTCCGGCAGATGGTGAAGTCCCTCAACGACGACGGACTGCGCACCGTCATGGACGTCGTCTACAACCACACCGTCGCGAGCGGCCAGGCTGACAAGTCCGTCCTCGACAGGATCGTGCCCGGCTACTACCAGCGGCTGCTCGCCGACGGCTCGGTGGCGACCTCCACCTGCTGCGCCAACACCGCCCCCGAGAACGCCATGATGGGCAAGCTCGTCGTGGACTCGATCGTGACCTGGGCGCGCGACTACAAGGTGGACGGCTTCCGCTTCGACCTGATGGGCCACCACCCGAAGGCCAACATCCTCGCGGTGCGCGAGGCGCTCGACGAGCTCACCGTGGAGCGCGACGGCGTCGACGGGAAGAAGATCGTGCTGTACGGGGAGGGCTGGAACTTCGGTGAGATCGCCGACGACGCCCGCTTCGTCCAGGCCACCCAGAAGAACATGGCCGGCACCGGCATCGCGACCTTCTCCGACCGTGCGCGCGACGCCGTGCGCGGTGGCGGTCCGTTCGACGACGACCCGGGTGTGCAGGGCTTCGCCTCGGGCCTGTACACCGAGCCGAACTCCTCGAAGGCCAACGGCACCGAGGCGGAGCAGAGGGCGCGGCTGCTGCACTACCAGGACCTGATCAAGGTCGGTCTTTCGGGCAACCTCGCCTCGTACTCCTTCACGGACACCCGCGGCCGCGCCGTCAAGGGCTCCGAGGTCGACTACAACGGCGCCCCGGCCGGCTACGCCGCGGCACCCGGTGACGCGCTCGCCTACGCGGACGCCCACGACAACGAGACGCTGTACGACGCACTCGCCTTCAAGCTCCCGGCCGGTACGTCCGCCGCGGACCGGGCGCGCATGCAGGTGCTCGCGATGGCGACCTCGGTCCTGTCGCAGGGGCCGGCCCTCTCCCAGGCGGGCACCGACCTGCTGCGCTCCAAGTCGCTGGACCGCAACTCGTACGACAGCGGCGACTGGTTCAACGCCATCCACTGGGACTGCCGCGACGGCAACGGCTTCGGCCGCGGCCTGCCGCCCGCCGCGGACAACAAGTCCAAGTGGGGGTACGCGAAGCCGCTGCTGACAAGCGCGTCGCTCACCGTCGGCTGCGCGCAGATCGACGGCGCCTCGGCCGCCTACCGCGACCTGCTGCGGATCCGGACCACCGAGCCCGTGTTCGGCCTCGCCACCGCCGAGGACGTCCAGTCGGCGCTGTCCTTCCCGCTGTCGGGCACGGACGAGACCCCGGGCGTGATCACCATGCGCCTCGGTGACCTCGTCGTCGTGTTCAACGCCACGCCCGAGCGGCAGACCCAGCGGGTCGCGGACCTCGCGGGCCGCGGCTACGCCCTGCACCCGGTACAGCGTTCGGGTGCGGACGAGGCCGTCAAGGCCTCGTCGTACGAGCGGAGTTCGGGAACCTTCACGGTCCCGGCCCGTACGGTCGCCGTCTTCGAGCGCGGCTGACCGATTCGTGATCCCCCGCTCCTCACCCGTGTCGCTGATGGGCCGAACGGGTGAGGGGCGGGAGGATGGTCCCATGAGTAGGTACGAGAGGTACGACGTCACCGACGAGCAGTGGGAGGGCCTGGCGCAGGTGGTGCCGCTGCGCAGTCGCGACGAGTGGCCGTCGCGGGTGGACCACCGGACGGTCCCGCGGGACTACGCGGCCGCCGAGCAGCGTCGTTTCGTCGTGCTGCGGGTGCAGGTCTTCGCCGACGCGCGCGAGGTCGCCGAGTACCTCGTCAACCGCACGCCCGTCCTGCTGGACCTGACCGCAGCCGACACCGAAGTGGCCAAGCGCATCCTGGACTTCAGCAGCGGTGTCGTCTTCGGACTCGGCAGCGCGATGCACCGGGTCGACCGCAACGTGTTCCTCCTCGCACCGGTGGGCACCGAGGTGGAAGGAGCCGAGCAGGCCGCTGTACCTCATTCGTAGGACGGCCGCCACGACGGAACGGTTCGGCGGTGAGCACGGTGCGTACCGTCCCGCCCATGGACGCGAACGCACTGGTCACCGGCCCGAGGACACTGCCCGCAGAGGCGGGCGCCGCCCGGCCCGCGGTCACCGAACTACGGCTCTCCGCCTACAGGAGGCACCGAGGGGCGGCGCTCCCCCTCGGCCCCATGACACTCTTCACCGGCGTCAGCGGCAGCGGCAAGTCCAGCGCCCTCGAGGCGTACGAGGCACTCGCCCTGCTCGGCGCCGGACACGATCTGGAGACCGCGTTCCCGCAGGCGGCCGAGTGCGTTCCGGAGGGGGCCCGGCCCGACCGCCAGGGACGCCGCGGCTTCCGGATCGGGTGCACGGTGGACGGCCCCGCGGGCCCGGTGTGCCTCGACCTCGCGGTGGAGGCCGTGCCGCGCCTGCGCGTCGTCGGGGAACGGCTGACGAGCGGCGGACGGACCTTGCTCGCCACGGCTCTGCGCGATCCCGGCCGCGCGGAGGTGGAGGCCGCCTGGCACACCTCCGGTGCGGACGGTGTCACCCGCGGCCGGCTGCCCGGCGACCGGCTCGGCACCGCCCTGCTGCCTCTGCACGTCGCCGGCAGGACGCAGGCGCAGCTGCGCGTGCTGGCCGCGGCCGAGCAGGTGGTGCTCGCCCTGAGGTCCGTCTTCGCCTGCGACCCGCGGCCCCACCGGATGCGCGAGTCCGTCGCCGCGGGGCCCGGCAGACTGCGGCGCGGGTGCGACAACCTTGCCGAGGTCCTGCACCGCACGCGCAGTGAATGCGGAAAGCGGCACGCGCGGCTCGCGGCGGCGGCGCGTGCGGGGTGCGCGGGGCCGGTGACGGACCTGTGCGTGGAGGAGCTTCGGGACGGCACGGTCCGGGCACTGCTCGCCCGTGGCGGCGGCCGTCCCGGCACGCCCCTCGGACGGCTCGGGGAGGGCGAGTTGAGGTATCTGGCCCTGGCCCTGGTGCTGCTCACGGGGCCAGGTGTGCTGTCCGTGGACCAGGTGGCCGAGGTGCCGGCCGCGTACCAGTCGCTCACGGTGCTCGCGGACGGGTTCGACCGGTGCCTGGATCCGGCTCAGGCGCGCGAACTGGTGGGTCTCGCCGCCGAGATGTGCGCGCGGGGGCACATCCGGCTGGTGGGGGCCGTGTCCGACCCGTCGTGCGCGCGGGGGACCGAGGGCGTGTCGGTGGTAGACCTGATGCCGTGACGAGAGACGACGGGCTGGACGTGGCGGGACTGCAGCGCAGACTGGCGGAGTTCGCGGCGGCACGCGACTGGCAGCCCTACCACACCCCGAAGAACCTGGCGGTGGCGCTGAGCGTCGAGGCCGCCGAACTGGTGGAGATCTTCCAGTGGCTGACGCCCGAGCAGTCGGCCCGGGTGATGGAGGAGGAGGGCACGGCGCACCGCGTCCGCGACGAGGTCGCGGACGTGCTCGCCTACCTCCTCCAGTTCTGCGAGGTGCTCGGGATCGACGTGCTGCAGGCCCTGTCCGACAAGATCGACCGCAACGAGCGGCGTTTCCCGGCGCAGTAGAGCCGGGGCGCCGCGAACGGGCGCGCAGGGGTGGCCGAGGGCCGTTTCGACACCCATTCGTCACTCTTCGGAGTTGTCGAGTTATCCACAACAGCCTTGGTGTCCACAGATTTCCGAATTCCCCTGGCTTTTCTGGTCGAAGACCTTCACTCTGGGTAATGAACTGAGTGGGCAGATAGTCGTGCGAACGGGGGCGCGGTCATGGACGCGTTACGACTCATCGAGATCAGCCGCCACGGGCTGGCACAGAGCCGGTCCGTGCCGGAGACCGTGGCCGAGGCATGGCAGGTCCAGGCGCTGGCCCAGGCGATCGGCAGCCGGCTCGCGGCGAGCGGGCCCGCCGAGCTGAGAGGCGAGGCCCGGGGGCTCGGCGAGATCGGTGGACGGGGGTGCGGGGTGCTCGACCACCCGATGGTGCGCAGCGGCGGGGTCCGGGCCGCCCAGCTCACCGAAGTGGCCGACCCCGAAGCCGTGTTGACCGGGCTGAACGTCCTGCTCGGCGAGGTCGGCATCGCTCTCGTCGCGGTCGCCTGCGCGACGGACGACGAAGGGCTCTACTGGCAGTGCATCGAGACGATAGACGCCGCGGACGAGTCGAGCGACCGCGTGCGCGGCATGCTGCGCCGCCTGGCGGAGCACGAGCACGAGCGCCCGCCCGAAGCGGTCCGCGGCCGGGCGGGCCCGGAGCGGCCCGTCGCCGAGATGGACTCCGCGGCCGGCGCGCCGTGACGGGGCTCCACGGGTCGTCTCGTGCTCCGCGAAGGCGCGACTGTCCCGGTGCAACCGGCCCGGGGCACGGTCCCGCGTGAGAACCTCATCCGCCCCCGCGGGACCGGATTGCTCGGCGGCGAAAGGTGCAGGATGGATGCATGGATCTTCGAATCTTCACCGAGCCCCAGCAAGGGGCGAGCTACGAGACCCTCCTGAGCGTCGCCAAGGCCACCGAGGAGCTCGGCTTCGACGCCTTCTTCCGATCCGACCACTACCTGCACATGGGTTCCGCCGACGGACTGCCCGGCCCGACCGATGCCTGGATCACCCTGGCCGGTCTGGCCCGCGAGACCAAGCGGATCCGTCTGGGCACACTGATGACGGCCGGCACCTTCCGACTGCCCGGCGTGCTCGCCATCCAGGTCGCCCAGGTCGACCAGATGTCGGGCGGCCGCGTCGAACTGGGGCTGGGCGCGGGGTGGTTCGAGGAGGAGCACCGGGCGTACGGCATTCCCTTCCCCAAGGAGAAGTTCGCCCGCTTCGAGGAGCAGCTGGAGATCATCACCGGCCTGTGGGCCACCGAGGTCGGCGAGACCTACACCTTCGAGGGCCACCACTACCGGCTGACGGACTCCCCGGCCCTGCCCAAGCCCGCCCAGACCAAGGTCCCCGTGCTGATCGGCGGCCACGGATCCACCCGCACCCCCCGCCTCGCCGCGCAGTACGCGGACGAGTTCAACCTGCCGTTCGCCTCCCTCGAGGACACCGAGCGCCAGTTCGGCCGCGTCCGTGCCGCCGCCGAGAAGGCCGGCCGCTCCCCGGACGCCCTCGTCTACTCGAACGCGCTGGTCGTGTGCGTCGGCAAGGACGACGCCGAGGTGGCCCGCCGCGCGGCGGCGATCGGACGGGAGGTCGACGAGCTCAAGGCGAACGGCCTGGCCGGGTCCCCGGCGGAGGTCGTCGACAAGATCGGCCGCTACGCGGCGACCGGCTCGTCGAGGATCTACCTCCAGGTGCTCGACCTGGAGGACCTCGAACACCTGGAGCTCATCTCCTCCCAGGTCCAGTCCCAGCTGAGCTGATCCCCGGGAGCCGCTGTGAGACCCGCCCGCACACTCGCCGAAGCGCTCGCCCGGGACGTCCTCGTCCTCGACGGCGGCCTGTCCAACCAGCTGGAGGCGCAGGGCTGCGACCTGTCCGACGCCCTCTGGTCGGCGCGGCTGCTCGCCGACGCTCCGCGGCAGATCGAGGCGGCGCACGCGGCGTACGTGCGGGCGGGTGCGCAGGTGCTCATCACGTCGAGCTACCAGGCCACGTTCGAGGGATTCGCCCGCAGGGGCGTCCGGCCGGAGGCGGCCGCCCGCCTGCTCGGCCGCAGTGTCGCGCTGGCGCGCGCCGCCGCCGACGCGGCGCCCCACGAGGTGTGGGTCGCCGCATCGGTCGGCCCGTACGGGGCGATGCTCGCCGACGGCAGCGAGTACCGGGGGCGGTACGGGATCGGCACGGCGGAGCTCGAGCGCTTCCACCGGCCGCGTATCGAGGCCCTCGTCGCCGCGGGGCCCGACGTGCTCGCCCTGGAGACCGTGCCGGACGCCGACGAGGCGGAGGCGCTGCTGCGCGCCGCCGAGGGGTGCGGTGTGCCGGTGTGGCTCTCCTACACCGTCGCGGGCGGGCGGACCCGGGCCGGCCAGGACCTGGCGGAGGCGTTCGCCCTGGCCGCGGGCCGGGACGACGTGCTCGCGGTGGGCGTGAACTGCTGCGACCCGCGGGACGTGGCCGCGGCGGTCGAGACCGCCGCCGCGGTGACCGGCAAGCCTGTCGTCGCGTACCCCAACAGCGGGGAGGGCTGGGACGCCGCCGAGCGGCGCTGGCAGGGCGGGAGCGCGTACGACCCCGCCGCGGCACGCGCCTGGTGCGCCGGGGGAGCACGCCTCGTCGGCGGCTGCTGCCGCGTGGGGCCGCAGGAGATCGGCGCCCTCGCCCGGCTGCTGGACACGGACCGACCCCGCGGTGCGAGGAAGGTGTTCTGAGGCCCGGTTGTGACAAAAACCCCTGGTCGGGGCGGACGGACCGGACGATACTCAAACGCGTGTTCCTGACGATCAGTACGACCGGCACCCCAGAGCGTCCCGCGACCGACCTCGGCTTTCTGCTGCACAAGCACCCCGACAAGGCGCAGACGTTCTCCACCGCGCACGGCACCGCGCACGTCTTCTACCCCGAGGCGTCCGCGGAACGGTGTACGGCGGCACTGCTGCTGGAGGTCGATCCGGTGGCGCTCGTGCGGCGCGGCAAGGGCAAGGGCCGCGGCGGCGCGCCCGATGCCGCGCTCGCGCAGTACGTCAACGACCGCCCCTACGCGGCCTCGTCGCTGCTGGCAGTGGCGCTGAGCACCGTGTTCAAGAGCGCCCTGCGTGGTGTGTGCGGGGCGCTGCCCGGACGGGCCGAGGCCCCGCTGCCGCTGCGCATCGAGGTGCCCGCCGTCGCCGCCCGCGGCGGCGCCGAACTGGTCCGGAGGCTCTTCGGACCGCTCGGCTGGACCTCGGTCGAGGCCGAACCGATCGCCCTGGACGAGCAGTTCCCCGAGTGGGGCGCGTCGCGCTACGTACGCCTCGTGCTCGAAGGGGAGCTGCGGCTCGCCGACGCGTTGCGCCAGCTCTACGTCCTGCTCCCCGTCCTCGACGACGCCAAGCACTACTGGGTCGCTCCCGACGAGGTCGACAAACTGCTGCGCGCGGGCGAGGGCTGGCTCGCCGAACACCCCGAGCACAAGCTCATCACCAGCCGCTACCTGTCCCGCCGCTGGGGACTGACCCGGCAGGCCATGGAGCGCCTGGAGCTCGTGCGCCTCGCCGAGACCGACGACCTCCGGGTCGAGGACGTGGACAACGCCGTGGACGAGACCACGGACACCGAGGAGCGCCCCGTGCCGCTCGCCGAGCAGCGCAGGGATGCCATCCTCGAAGCGCTGCGCGCCGCCGGTGCGAGCCGGGTGCTCGACCTGGGCTGCGGACAGGGCCAGTTGGTGCAGGCGCTGCTCAAGGACATCAGGTTCACCGAGATCGTCGGCGTCGACGTGTCGGTGCGTGCCCTGACCATCGCGGGGCGCCGGCTCAAGCTCGACCGCCTCGGCGAGCGGCAGGCCGCCCGCGTCCGGCTGATCCAGGGCTCGCTCACGTACACCGACAAGCGCCTCACGGGCTACGACGCCGCCGTGCTCAGCGAGGTGATCGAGCACCTCGACCTGCCGAGGCTGCCCGCCCTGGAGTACGCGGTGTTCGGCGCGGCGCGCCCCCGCACCGTGCTCGTGACGACGCCCAACGTCGAGTACAACGTGCGCTGGGAGACGCTCCCCGCCGGACACGTGCGCCACGGCGACCACCGGTTCGAATGGACCCGGGAGGAGTTCCGGACCTGGGCCGAAGGCGTCGCCGGACGCCACGGCTACGCGGTGCGCTTCGTGGCCGTCGGCCCCGACGACCCCGAGGTGGGCCCGCCGACCCAGATGGCGGTGTTCGAGACGACGACCGACACGACCGCGAAGCAGGCGACCGCCGCATGACCAGCACCACGGAAACCACCGTCACCGCCCCGGGCCGCCGGCTCCCCGTGACCGACCTGTCCCTCGTGGTCCTCGTCGGGGCCACCGGGTCGGGCAAGTCCACGTTCGCCCGCAAGCACTTCAAGCCCACCGAGGTCGTCTCCTCGGACTTCTGCCGGGGCCTCGTCGCCGACGACGAGAACGACCAGAGCGCCAGCGGCGACGCGTTCGACGTCCTGCACTACATCGTGGGCAAGCGGCTCGCCGCCGGACGGCTGACCGTCGTCGACGCCACCAACGTGCAGACGGAGAGCCGCCGGCAGCTCGTACGCCTCGCACGCGAGCACGACGTCCTGCCCATCGCCATCGTCCTGGACCTTCCCGAGGATGTCTGCGCCGCCCGCAACGCGACCCGACCCGACCGCGCCGGCATGCCCCGCCATGTCATCGCCCGCCATCGCCGCGAACTGCGCCGCTCGCTGCGCGGACTGGAGCGCGAGGGCTTCCGCAAGGTCCACGTCCTGCGCAGCACGGCGGAGGCCGACAGCGCGGAGATCGTGCTCGAGCGCCGCTACAACGACCTGCGCCACCTCACCGGACCGTTCGACATCATCGGGGACATCCACGGCTGCAGCTCCGAGCTGGAGACCCTGCTCGCCAAGCTCGGCTACGAGGACGGCGCCCACCCCGAGGGCCGTACCGCGGTCTTCGTCGGCGACCTCGTCGACCGGGGCCCCGACAGCCCCGGCGTGCTGCGCCGCGTCATGGGCATGGTCGCCGCGGGCAACGCCCTGTGCGTCCCGGGCAACCACGAGAACAAGCTCGGCCGTTACCTCAAGGGCCGCAACGTCCAGCACACGCACGGCCTCGCCGAGACCATCGAGCAACTGGAGAAGGAGGATGCCAAGGACCCGGAATTCCGCGAGCGGGTACGCGATTTCATCGACGGCCTCGTCAGTCACTACGTGCTCGACGAGGGCAGGCTCGTCGTCTGCCACGCCGGCCTGCCCGAGAAGTACCACGGTCGCACCTCCGGCCGGGTCCGCTCGCACGCGCTGTACGGCGAAACGACCGGCGAGACCGACGAGTTCGGACTGCCCGTCCGCTACCCGTGGGCCGAGGACTACCGGGGCCGCGCAGCGGTCGTCTACGGGCACACGCCCGTGCCCAGCACCTCGTGGATCAACAACACCATCTGCCTGGACACCGGTGCCGTCTTCGGCGGCAGGATGACCGCGCTGCGGTGGCCGGAGCGCGAACTGGTCGACGTTCCGGCCGAGAAAGTCTGGTACGAGCCGGTCAGGCCACTCCTGACGGAGGCGCCCGGCTCCCGTGAGGGGCGCCCGCTGGACCTCGCCGACGTGGCGGGCCGCCGGGTCGTCGAGACGCGGCACATGGCGCGCATCGCCGTCCGCGAGGAGAACGCGGCGGCGGCGCTGGAGGTCATGAGCCGCTTCGCCGTCGACCCCCGGCTGCTGGTCTACCTGCCGCCGACGATGGCGCCCACCGCGACGTCGCGGGAGGACGCCGGCGGCGGAGGCGCTGACGGACCCTTCCTGGAGCACCCGGCCGAGGCGTTCGCGCAGTACCGGGCCGACGGCATCGGCAAGGTCGTGTGCGAGGAGAAGCACATGGGGTCGCGTGCGGTGGTGCTCGTGTGCCGGGACGCGGAGGCGGCGCGGGAACGCTTCGGCGTGGAGGGCGCCACGGGGGCTTTGCACACCCGCACCGGGCGGCCGTTCTTCGACGACGGGACGGTCACCGAGGAGATCCTCCAGCGGCTGCGCACGGCCGTCACCGCGGCCGGCCTGTGGGACGAGCTGGGCACTGACTGGCTGCTGCTGGACAGCGAGTTGATGCCCTGGTCGCTCAAGGCCTCCGGGCTGCTGCGCTCCCAGTACGCGGCGGTCGGCGCGGCTTCCGGCGCCGTGCTGCCCAGGGCCGGCGCGGCGCTGGAAGCGGCCGCCGCCCGGGGTGTCGACGTGGAGGGTCTGCTCGGCCGGCAGCGTGAGCGGGCCGGCGACGCGTCCGCGTTCACCGACGCCTATCGCCGTTACTGCTGGACGACGGACGGACTCGACGGCGTGCGTCTCGCGCCGTTCCAGATCCTCGCCTCCCAGGGCCGCTCGCTGGCCGCTGTCCCGCACAACGAGCAGCTCGCCTGGCTGGACCGGCTCGTGGAGCACGACCCGACCGGCCTGTTGCAGGTCACGCGGCGGCTGGTCGTCGACACCGGCGACGAGGCGTCCGTGCGCGCGGGCGTGGACTGGTGGCTGGAGATGACGGGCCGCGGCGGCGAGGGCATGGTCGTCAAGCCGCTGCAGGCGCTCGCCAAGGACGAGAAGGGCCGGCTGGTGCAGCCGGGCATCAAGGTCCGCGGGCGCGAGTACCTGCGTATCGTCTACGGCCCGGAGTACACCCGTCCGCACAACCTGGAGCGGCTGCGCCAGAGGTTCCTGAACCACAAGCGCTCGCTCGCCCTGCGCGAGTACGCCCTGGGGCTGGAGGCCCTGGACCGGCTCGCGGACGGGGAACCGCTGTGGCGGGTGCACGAGGCCGTCTTCGCGGTGCTGGCCCTGGAGTCGGAGCCGGTCGACCCCCGGCTCTGATCCGGTCCGGTGCGGCTGCGGGGAGGCACGGTCCGTGCCTCCCCGCAGTACGCAGGTCCGGCGCCGGACGGGACAGGGCCGTCGACGCCGCGCGTGCCCGCGAGCCGCTGGACGAGGTCGGCAGTGCCGAGCGCGAGGAGGGCCGTCGGCACGTCACGCGCTCCGGCCTGTCCGTGGGCGGCCACGTCTGCGCCGAGCCCACCTGGCGGGCGATGCCCGCCCTGGTGTCCCGGCGGACTCCACAAGGTCGGCCGTTCGCCGGGTGAAGGACCGTCCGCGCGGCGAGGATGGAGACATGGGATTCCATGTCGACTCCGAGACCGGGCGACTGCGCCAGGTCATCCTCCACCGGCCCGATCTGGAGCTGAAGCGGCTCACGCCGAGCAACAAGGACGCGTTGCTCTTCGACGACGTGCTCTGGGTCCGCCGGGCCCGTCAGGAGCACGACGGATTCGCGGACGTTCTGCGTGACCGAGGGGTGGAGGTGCATCTCTTCGGCGACCTGCTGCGCGAGTCGCTGGAGATCCCCGAGGCCAGGAAGCTGGTGCTGGACCGCGTCTTCGACGAGAAGGAGTACGGACCGCTCGCGACCGACCACCTGCGGGTCGCCTTCGACGCGCTGCCCACGTCCGATCTCGTCGAGGCGCTGGTGGGCGGGATGACCAAGCGGGAGTTCCTCGCAGGACACTCCGAGCCGACGTCGGTCCGCTTCCATGTGATGGACCTGGACGACTTCCTGCTCCAGCCGCTGCCCAATCACCTCTTCACCCGGGACACTTCGGCCTGGATCTACGACGGCGTCTCCATCAACGCGATGCGCTGGCCGGCTCGGCAGCGGGAAACCGTGCACTTCGAGGCCATCTACAAGCACCATCCCCACTTCGTGGGTGCGGAGGCAGAGACGTTCCACCACTGGTCGGAGGGGCAGGACGACTACCCGTCCACCATCGAGGGCGGCGATGTGCTGGTGATCGGAAACGGCGCGGTGCTGATCGGGATGAGCGAGCGCACCACACCGCAGGCCGTGGAGATGCTGGCGCGCGGACTGTTCGCCGCCGGTTCCGCGCGGACGATCGTGGCCCTGGACATGCCCAAGCGCCGGGCCTTCATGCACCTGGACACCGTGATGACCATGGTCGACGGGGACACGTTCACGCAGTACGCGGGGCTCGGCATGCTCCGCTCGTACACCATCGAACCGGCCGACGGCTTCGGTGGGCTCAAGGTCAGCGACCATCCGCCGGAGCAGATGCACGACGCGATCGCGGCGGCGCTCGGGCTGAAGGACATACGGGTGCTGACCGCGACCCAGGACGTGCACGCGGCCGAGCGCGAGCAGTGGGACGACGGCTGCAACGTGCTCGCCGTCGAACCGGGTGTCGTCGTGGCCTACGAGCGCAACGTCACGACCAACACGCATCTGCGCAAACAGGGCATCGAGGTGATCGAGATACCCGGCAGCGAACTGGGCCGGGGCAGGGGCGGCCCGCGCTGCATGAGCTGCCCTGTGGAGCGCGAGGCTGTATAGCGATGCATTGAGTCGTATAGACTTCCATCGTCACCGCCTTCCGCGACCCAGGAGCAGCCACCATGGCGATACATCTCGAAGGCCGCCACTGCCTCAAGGAGCTGGACTTCACGGCCGAGGAGTTCCGCGGCCTGATCGGTCTGGCCGCCGACCTCAAGGCCGCCAAGCGGGCGGGGACCGAGGTTCAGCGGCTGCGCGGCAAGAACATCGCACTGATCTTCGAGAAGTCGTCGACCCGTACGCGCTGCGCCTTCGAGGTCGCCGCCGCCGACCAGGGCGCGTCCACGACCTACATCGACCCGGCCGGCTCCCACATCGGCAGCAAGGAGTCGGCCAAGGACACCGCCCGGGTGCTGGGCCGCATGTTCGACGCGATCGAGTTCCGCGGTGACGCGCAGGACACCGTCGAACAGCTGGCCGCGCACGCCGGCGTGCCCGTCTACAACGGGCTCACCGACGACTGGCACCCCACTCAGATGCTCGCCGACGTGCTGACCATGACCGAGCACACCGACAAGCCGCTGGCGAGCGTCTCGTTCGCCTACCTCGGTGACGCCCGCTTCAACATGGGCAACTCCTACCTGGTCACGGGGGCCCTGCTGGGCATGGACGTGCGCATCGTCGCACCCAAGGCGTTCCGGCCGGCCGAGGAGGTCGTCGCCACGGCCCGCCGGGTGGCCGAGGAGAGCGGTGCGCGGATCATGCTCACCGAGGACATCGCCGAGGGTGTGCGAGGCGCCGACTTCGTCGCCACCGACGTCTGGGTCTCGATGGGCGAGCCCAAGGAGGTCTGGGACGAGCGGATCAAGGCGCTCGCTCCCTACGCGGTGACCATGGACGTGCTGCGCGCGACGGGCAACGCGGACGTCAAGTTCCTGCACTGCCTGCCGGCCTTCCACGATCTTGGCACCGCGGTGGCGCGCGAGATCCACGAGCGTCACGGCCTCACGGAGCTGGAGGTGACCGACGAGGTCTTCGAATCGGCCCACTCCGTCGTCTTCGACGAGGCCGAGAACCGTATGCACACGATCAAGGCGGTCATGGTGGCCACCCTCGCTGCTGCCGAATAGCCATGTGCCCGATTGGGTGAGCATGCACAACGGCGGTTGCCATGCCGCCTTCGGTGGGGTCCGGGCTCAGCTCGGACCCCACTTCCTTGTGTGCGGCCGTGCACGACCTGCGCGCCCGTACCGTCCGGTCGCCCAACGACCTGGTCGGCGCCGCCTCCGTGGAGTGAGCCCCGGCCGCGCGCTCAGTGCCGGGCGGGCAGGGTGAACCAGACCGCCTTGCCCCGCTCCGTCGGGCGGTGCCCGCAGTCCGAGCTGAGCGTGCGGACGAGCAGCAGCCCGCGACCGTGTTCCTGCCACGGGTCGGGCGCATGAGCCGGCGCCGCGGGTGAGAGATCGCCGGGCGACGCCGGATCGGCGTCGTGCACCTCCACCTGGCAGCCCGTGGGCAGCAGCTCGATCACCAGCTGTATGGGCACCCCGCACGGGGTGTGCTCCACCGCGTTGGCTACCAGCTCCGCCGTGAGCAGCTCGGCCGTGTCGCTGTCCGCGGACGCCTCGATGTCCGCCAGCGCTGCGCGGACCACCGCACGGGCCATGGGCACCGCTGCCGTGGTGTGCGGCAGCGCGATGCGCCAGGAGGCGGTCTCGGCGGAGTCGGCGGCTTCGGGCAAGGCGTATGTCCGTTCGGTGGCGGTGGTGTGTTCACCCTACGAACAGTCGAAGGCCGGACCAGGGATCCCAAGGCCTGCTGCCGTGACCTGTGCCAGAACCGGGACGGGATCCCAGCAGTGTCACAACACGGATATCGCGTACTCGTGACGGCAGTCACAGATGAGTGATAACTTCGAGAGGCAGGCAGCAGGCCGACCGCCCGCCGAAGGAGGCCCCACTCCATGAGCCCCTTTTCCGGTTCCGCGACGCGCACCGAGCGCTGGCGCCATCTGCGGCTGACGCTCCAGGACGGCGTGGCGCGCGTGACGCTCGACCGGCCCGACAAGCTCAACGCCCTCACCTTCGGCGCCTACGCCGACCTGCGCGATCTGCTCGCCGAGCTCTCCCGGGAGCGGTCCGTGCGGGCCCTCGTGCTCGGCGGCGAGGGCCGCGGCTTCTGCTCGGGCGGCGACGTCGACGAGATCATCGGCGCGACCCTGTCGATGGACACCGCGCAGCTCCTCGACTTCAACCGGATGACGGGACAGGTCGTCCGCGCGATCCGCGAGTGCCCCTTCCCCGTGATCGCCGCGGTCCACGGCGTCGCCGCCGGAGCGGGTGCGGTGCTGGCGCTGGCCGCCGACTTCCGGATCGCCGACGCGTCGGCGAAGTTCGCCTTCCTGTTCACCAAGGTCGGGCTGTCCGGCGGCGACATGGGAGCGGCGTACCTCCTGCCCCGGGTGGTCGGGCTGGGCCACGCCACACGGCTCCTCATGCTCGGCGAGCCGGTGCGCGCACCCGAGGCCGAACGGATCGGCCTCCTGAGCGAGCTCGTCGACGAGGGCCAGGCGGACCAGCGCGCCGCCGAGCTGGCCCGGCGTCTCGCCGACGGCCCGGCCCTGGCGTACTCCCAGACCAAGGCGCTGCTCACCGCGGAACTGGACATGCCGCTCGCCGCGGCGGTCGAGATGGACGCGGCCACGCAGGCGCTCCTGATGAACGGCGAGGACTACGCTGAGTTCCACGCTGCGTTCACGGAGAAGCGCCCGCCCAAGTGGCAGGGCCGCTGACATGGCCCCCGCCCCGTTCCCCGGCCCCGGCCCGTCCCCCGGCGGCCCGCTCTTCGCCGGGGCGGGTGACGCCGTCGCCCCCGAGACATCCCCCCGCCCGCTCCTCGCCGCGGCAGCCGACGCCGACGCCGCCGCCCCCGTGCCGCCGTCGGCGCCGGGACCGGGCCCAGCCCGCGCCACGCCCGTGTCCGGCGCTCCGCACGCCGACGCGCCCCAGGGGCGCCCCGTCCCGTCGGACGGGCACCCCCTGCGCGTCGCCGTCATCGGCGGCGGGCCCGGCGGGCTGTACGCCGCCGCGCTGCTCAAGCGGCTCGACCCGGCCCGCGACATCACCGTCTACGAACGCAACGCGCCCGACGACACCTTCGGCTTCGGCGTCGTCCTCTCCGACGAGACGCTCGGCGGCATCGAGCACGCCGACCCCGTGGTCTACGGCGCCCTGCAGGACGAGTTCGTCCGCTGGGACGACATCGACATCGTCCACCGCGGACACACGCTCACCTCCGGCGGGCACGGCTTCGCCGCCCTCGGCCGGCGCCGCCTGCTGGAGATCCTCCACGAGCGCTGCGCGTCCCTCGGCGTCCGCCTCCGCTTCCGCACCCCCGCGCCGCCCGCCGCAGAACTCGCCGCCGGCCACGACCTCGTCATCGCCGCCGACGGTGTCCACAGCGCGACCCGCGACGCCCACGCCGACGTCTTCGGGTCCCGGATCACCACTCACCGCTGCCGCTACATCTGGCTCGCCGCCGACTTCGCCTTCCCCTCCTTCCGGTTCGAGGTCGCCGAGACCGAGTACGGCGTCATGCAGCTGCACGGCTACCCGTTCTCCACCGACGCCTCCACCGTCATCGTCGAGATGCGCGAGGAGGTCTGGCGCGCCGCGGGCTTCGACGAACTCGGCGAGCAGGAGTCCGCCGCCCGCTGCGCCAAGGTCTTCGCCGAGGCGCTCGACGGCCGCCCCCTGCGCGGCAACTCCTCCGCCTGGATCGCCTTCCGCACCGTCGTCAACGACCGCTGGTCGCACGGCAACACCGTGCTCCTCGGCGACGCCGCCCACACCGCGCACTTCTCCATCGGCTCGGGCACCAAGCTCGCCGTCGAGGACGCACTCGCCCTCGTCGCCTGCGTCCAGGAGCAGCCCGACCTGCCCGCGGCCCTCGCCGCGTACGAGAGCGAGCGCCGCCCCGTCGTCGAGTCCACCCAGCGGGCGGCGGCCGCGAGCCTGCGCTGGTTCGAGGAGCTCGCGACCTACCTCGACCAGCCTCCCCGGCAGTTCGCCTTCAACCTCCTCACCCGCAGCCGCCGCGTGACCCACGACAACCTGCGGCTGCGCGACCCCGCATTCACCGGGGCCGTCGAGCGTGACTTCGGCTGCCCACCGGGCACACCGCCGATGTTCACCCCCTTCCGCCTGCGCGGACTGACTCTGCGCAACCGCGTCGTCGTCTCGCCCATGGACCTGTACGTTGCCGAGGACGGACTCCCCGGCGACTTCCACCTCGTCCACCTCGGCGCCCGCGCACTGGGCGGCGCGGGCCTGGTGATGACCGAGATGGTGTGCGTGAGCCCCGAGGGCCGGATCACCCCGGGCTGCACCGGGCTCTACACCCCCGAACAGGCCGCCGCCTGGCGCCGCGTCACCGACTTCGTCCACCAACGGGCCCCGGGCGCAGCGATCGGCGTCCAGCTCGGCCACTCCGGCCGCAAGGGCTCCACCAAGCTCATGTGGGAAGGCATCGACCAGCCCCTGGAACAGGGCAACTGGCCTGTGTCCGCCGCCTCCCCGATCCCGTACAGGCACGGCGTCAACCAGATCCCGCACGCGCTCGACCGCGCCGGACTGGCCGAGATCCGGGCGCAGTTCGCCGCAGCCGCCCGCCGCGCCGCACGCAGCGGCTTCGACCTCCTCGAACTCCACTGCGCGCACGGCTACCTGCTCTCCGGCTTCCTCTCGCCGCTGACCAACCACCGCACGGACGCCTACGGCGGTTCCCTGGAGAACCGGCTGCGCTTCCCTCTCGAAGTCTTCGACGCCGTGCGGGAGATCTGGCCCGAGGAGCGGCCCATGACCGTCCGCGTCTCCGCCACCGACTGGGCGGACGGCGGCACCACCGCCGAGGACTCCGTGGCCGTCGCCCGCGCCTTCGCCGCCCACGGAGCCGACGCCATCGACGTCTCCACCGGCCAGGTCGTACCCGACGAACGTCCCGAGTACGGCCGCTCCTACCAGACCCCGTACGCGGACCGCATCCGCAACGAGGCGGGCGTGCCGGTCATCGCGGTGGGCGCCATCTCCTCCTGGGACGACGTCAACTCGATCCTGCTCGCGGGCCGGGCCGACCTCTGTGCCCTGGCCAGACCCCACCTCTACGACCCCCACTGGACCCTGCACGCGGCGGCCGACCAGGACTACCAGGGCGACGCGGCCCCCTGGCCGCTCCCGTACCGCGCGGGCAGCCGCAAGCCCCCGACCGGCCGCACCGACGCGCCCAGGCCCCGGCTCACGCTCGGCTGATCAAGCCCTGTCGCCGAGCACGAACGCCGCCCCGGCGTCCCGCAGCCGCGCGTGCAGCCGGGCGAACACGTCCGCCGAGCGTCCGCCCGGCCAGCCCTGGGGCAGCAGCTCGGCGGGCAGTCCCGGGTCCGCGTACGGCAGCCGGCGCCAGGAGTCCAGGGCCGGCAGGTAGTCCCGGTAGGCGTCCTCGGCCGGTGTGTCCTCCCGGGCCTCCCAGGAGCGCAGCACCGGCTCGTGCAGATCGAGGAACTCCTCGTGCTGCTTGGCGATCGCCGCCAGGTCCCACCAGCGCGAGACCGCCTCCGCCGTCGGGGTGAAGCCGAGGTGCTCGCCGCGGAACAGGTCCACGTACGTGTCGAGCTGGAGGCGGCGCAGGGTGTGCTGCGTCTCGTCGAACAGGCGGGCAGGAGCGATCCACACGCCCGGAGCCGCAGCCCCGAAGCCCAGCCTGACCAGCCGGGAGCGCAGCAGATGGCGCTTGTGACGTTCCGCCTCGGGCACCGAGAACACGGCGATGACCCAGCCGTCCGCGAGGTCGGCCGACGAGCCCGCGTAGATCCGCCGGTCGCCGTCGTCGAGGAGCTGGCGGGCGTCGGCGGACAGGGCGTAACCGGCGGCGCCGTCCTCGGTGCGCTCGGGCACCAGCAGACCCCGGCGCTTGAGCCGGGACACGGAGGAGCGCACCGACGGGGCGTCCACGCCGAGGGCGCCCAGCAGCCGGATGAGCTCGGCCACGGCGAGGGAGCCCGTGTGCTCGCGCCCGTAGGCGCCGTACAGGGTGACGATCAGGGATCGCGGGGTGTGCTGCTCGGCCACGCGATCACTCTAGAGCGCGCAGGCGGAACCGCTGCAGCTTGCCGGTCGGTGTACGCGGCAGGGCGTCGAGGAAGACGATCTCGCGCGGGCACTTGAACGGCGCGAGGCGCTGCTTGACCGACGCGGTCAGCGCCTCGGCCGTACCGTCGCCCCGCACCGCGCCCTCGCGCAGCACCACGTAGGCGACCACGATCTGGCCGCGCAGCTCGTCCGGGCGTCCGACGACCGCCGCCTCGGCCACGTCCGGGTGGTGCAGCAGGGCGTCCTCCACCTCGGGACCCGCGATGTTGTAACCGGCCGAGATGATCATGTCGTCGGCGCGGGCGACGTAGCGGAACCAGCCGTCCGGCTCGCGCACGTAGGTGTCGCCCGTGATGTTCCAGCCGCCCCGGACGTACTCGGTCTGCCGCGGGTCGGACAGGTAGCGGCAGCCGACCGGGCCGCGCACGGCCAGCAGCCCCGGCTCGCCGTCGGGCAGCGGGTCGCCCTGTGCGTCCACCACGCGCGCCTGCCAGCCCGGCACGGGGGCCCCGGTGGTGCCCGGCCGGATCGCGTCGTCGGCCGCGGAGATGAAGATGTGCAGCAGTTCGGTGGCGCCGATGCCGTTGATGAGGCGCACACCCGTCCGCTCGTGCCAGGACTGCCAGGTGGCCGCGGGCAGGTTCTCACCGGCCGACACGCAGCGCCGCAGTGAGCGGATGTCGTGCCCGTCGAGGTGGTCCAGCATCACGCGGTAGGCGGTGGGCGCCGTGAACAGGACCGACACCCGGTGCTCCGCGACGGCCGGCAACAGCTGAAGGGGACCGGCCTGTTCCAGCAGCAGCGTGGACGCCCCGGCCCGCATCGGGAACACCAGGAGCCCGCCGAGGCCGAAGGTGAACCCCAGCGGAGGACTGCCCCCGAACACGTCGTCCGCATGGGGCCGCAGCACGTGGGCCGAGAAGGTGTCGGCGATCGCGAGGACGTCCCGGTGGAAGTGCATGCACCCTTTGGGACGGCCCGTGGTCCCGGAGGTGAAGGCGATCAGCGCCACGTCGTCGGCCGCCGTCGCGACAGCCTCGTACGGCTCGGGGGGCCGCGCCGCGGCCCGCCGCAGCAGGTCGTCGGGCGCGTCACCGCCGTACGTGGTGATCCGCAGCCCCGGCACCTCGGCCTTGACCAGGTCGTCGACCGACCGGATGTCGCACAGGGCGTGGCCGGCCCGCGCGATCTCGCACACCGTGGCCAGTTCCTTCGACCGCTGCTGGGCCAGAACGGTGACCGCTACGGCGCCCGCCTTGAGGACGGCGAGCCAGCAGGCCGCGAGATGAGGGGTGGTCGGCCCGCGCAGCAGGACCCGGTTGCCGGGGACCACGCCCAGTTCGGAGGTGAGGACGTGTGCGATGCGGTCGACCTGTTCGCGCAGCTCACCGTACGTCCAGACCGCGCCCTCGCCGGTACGGAAGACGGGCCGGCCCGCGCCGTGGCGCCCGATCGTGCCGTCCAGGAGCTCCGCAGCGCAGTTGAGGCGCCGCGGGTACTGGAGCGAGGGCAGGTCGAAGAGGATGTCCGGCCACTCCCCGCCGGGCGGCAGATGGTCGCGCGCGAAGGTGTCCAGGTGGGCCGAGGGTGTCAGCTCCATGGGTTCGCCCCTCTTCTGGTGGTGGGGTCGCGAAACGAGCGTATCGTGATGGTGACGACAGTCAACGGTGCGCGATACTGTGCTTTTCGCCGGGGAGTACCCCGCGCCTCCGGCCGTCCGAAGTGGGGAGCGAATGCCCGTATTCTCACTTGATCCGGTACAGACCGCCTGGTGCGCCGAGCTGCGCGCCACGGCCGTGACCCGATTGGCTCCGCTCGCCGAGAAGGGCGAACCGGGCCACGTCAACCGCCCCTTGGTGACCGCCCTCGGCGAACTCGGCCTGCTGGAGCGCCTCTTCACGGCAGGCGCCCTCGAACTGTGCCTGCTGCGCGAGTCCCTGGCGTACGGCTGCACGGAGGCCGAGACCGCCCTCGCGCTCCAGGGCCTCGGCACCTTTCCCCTCGTCCAGGCGGGTACCGAGGAGCAGCGCCGGCGCTGGCTGCCCGAGGTTGTCGCCGGACGGGCCGTCGCGGCCTTCGCGCTGAGCGAGCCCGACGCCGGTTCGGACGCCGCCGCGCTCACGCTGAAGGCGGTGCCCGACGGCCGCGGCTGGCGCCTGAGCGGCGAGAAGCGCTGGATCTCCAATGCACCGGAGGCCGACTTCTACTCCGTCTTCGCACGGACCACCGAAGGCGCGGGAGCCCGCGGCGTCACCGCGTTCCTCGTCCCCGCCGACCGTCCCGGACTGAGCGGCACGCCGCTCGACATGCTCTCCCCGCACCCGATCGGTGCCCTGGCCTTCGACGACGTCCCCGTGACCGCCGACGACCTGCTCGGCGAGCCGGACCGCGGCTTCCGCGTCGCGATGAACACGCTCAACCTCTTCCGGCCCAGTGTCGGAGCGTTCGCGGTGGGCATGGCGCGCGCCGCCCTGGACGCGACCCTCACGCACACCGCGCACCGCAGGGCCTTCGGCGGCACGCTGGGCGACCTGCAGTCGGTGGCCCACACGGTCGCCGAGATGGCCACCCGTACCGAGGCCGCCCGCCTGATGGTGTACGCGGCGGCCTGCGCGTACGACGAGGGGGCGGCCGACGTGCCGACGCGGTCCGCGATGGCCAAACTGCTCGCGACCGAGACCGCCCAGTACGTCGTCGACTCGGCCGTCCAACTGCACGGCGCCCGCGCCCTCCAGCGCGGCCACCTGCTCGAACACCTCTACCGAGAGGTCCGCGCCCCCCGGATCTACGAGGGCGCGACCGAGGTCCAGCGCACGATCATCGCCAAGGAGCTGTACGCCGAGGAGGCGGCCCGATGAGCCTGCAACGGCACAACCCGGCGGAGCTGTCGCCCCCCACCGGTTTCTCCCACGCCGTCACCGCGTCCGGTACGCGGCTGGTGTTCCTGGCCGGGCAGACCGCTCTGGACACCGACGGCAAGGTCGTGGGGACCACGCTGCCCGAGCAGTTCGAGACGGCCCTGACCAACCTGCTCGCCGCTCTCGCCGCGGCCGGCGGCACTCCGCACGACCTCGCCCGCGTCACCGTCTACGCCACCGACGTGGCCGACTACCGGGCGCACGTCGTCGAACTGGGCCGCATCTGGCGCCGTCTGGCGGGCCGCGACTACCCGGCGATGGCCGTGATCGGCGTGGTCAGGCTGTGGGACGACGCCTGCCTGGTCGAGGTGGACGGAACGGCCGTACTGCCCTGACGGCGACCCCGCGTCCCCCCGCCCGGCGTCCCCGGCACGATGATCTCCCTTGTCTGCAAGGTGCCCGGCGGCATCGCGCTGATGGTGAGGGTGCTGGGGCTCGAGGCGTTGCGCAGGCTGCCGATCGGCATCGGCGCCCTCGTGAAGCACCCGGTCCCGGACACTGCTCGAAGCGGCCGAGGAACTGTCCTCCTTCGACAGGCCGGCCATGGTGGTCTGGGCGGCCGACGACCGCATGATGCCGCGCGAGCACGGCCGCCGGCTGGCCGAACTGCTGCCGCGCGGAGGGCTGTTGGAGATCGAGGACAGCTGCACGCTGGTGGCGGAGGACCAACCGGAGAAACTGGCCTCCGCACTGCGGTCCTTCGTCGCCGAACGGGCCGGTGACCGCCCATGATCGAGTGGTGACCCCCCAAGGGCCGGGCTTAACGTCGAAACAGTGGACTGAACCGCTTCAAACCTGCCGAACGGGTGATATCCGCACAGGATTCCCCACCACAGAGGCACGATGCGCCATGACGACCCCGCAGCCGACACCAGCCCTCTCGGACAGCACCCCCGACAAGGGCGGCGGCGGAAACGGGATGGCACTTCTGGTCATCGCCTCCTGCCAGCTGATGGTGGTCCTCGACATCACCATCGTGAACATCGCCCTGCCGCACATCCAGACCTCGCTGGACTTCTCCACCACCACCCTGTCGTGGGTGCTCAACGCCTACACGCTGACCTTCGGCGGGCTGCTGCTGCTCGGCGGGCGCGCCGGTGACATCCTGGGCCGTCGCCGGGTGTTCGTCTCCGGCATCCTGCTGTTCGTCGTCGCCTCGCTGCTCGGCGGGCTGGCGCAGAACGCCGGACAGCTCCTCGCCGCCCGTGCCCTCCAAGGCGTCGGCGGCGCGATCGCCTCTCCCACCTCGCTGGCGCTGATCAGCACCACCTTCAAGGAGGGCCCGGAGCGCAACCGGGCCTTCGGCGTCTTCGCGGCCGTCTCGGCCGGCGGCGGCGCGATCGGCCTGCTGGCGGGCGGCATGCTCGTCGAATGGCTCGACTGGCGCTGGGTGCTGTTCGTCAACGTGCCGATAGGTCTGCTGATCGCGATCGCCGCACCGCGCTGGATCAAGGAGTCCGAGCGGCACCCGGGCCACTTCGACCTCCTCGGCGCCCTGACCTCCACCCTCGGCATGGCGGCGCTCGTCTACGGGTTCATCCGCGCGGCGCAGGAGGGCTGGCGCGACGCGCTCACCCTGGCGTCCTTCGGGGCGGCCCTGGTGATGCTCGCCGCCTTCGTCACCGTCGAGCGGCGTTCGAAGCAGCCGATCACCCCGCTGCACATGTTCGCCGACCGCAACCGGGCGGGCACGTACAGCATCATGCTGTGCCTCGCGGCGGCGATCTTCGGGATGTTCTTCTTCCTCACCCTCTTCGTCCAGAACGTGCTGGACTTCAGCCCTCTCCAGGCCGGGCTCGCCTTCCTGCCGGTCAGCGCCGTGATCGCGGTCGGCGCCGGACTCGCCTCGCACCTGCTGCCGAAATACGGCCCGAAGCCGTTCATGGTGACCGGTGCGCTCCTGGCCGCGGCCGGGCTGGCGTGGCTGACACTGACCGACGTCCACTCCACGTACGCCGGCAGCGTCCTGGGGCCGATGCTGGTCTTCAGTCTCGGCATGGGCATGCAATTCGTCTCGATCACCCTGATGGCGCTCTCCCGGGTCCCGATGCACGAGTCCGGTGCGGCTTCCGGCCTGCTGAACACCACGCAGCAGGTGGGCGGTTCCCTCGGACTGTCCATCCTGGTCACGGTCTTCGGCACGGCGAGCACCAACGAGGCCAAGGACCAGATCCCCCGCTTCATGGCCCAGGCGACACCGGCGGAACGGATCCGTTTCGAGCGCACCGGGCAGCTGCCGGCGCCGTGGAGCGACGAGATCCTGACCTCCGGTGTGTCCGCCGCCTTCATCGTGGCCGCCGCCTTCACCGCCGTCGCCGCGGTGCTCGCGCTGCTCGTCATCCAGGTCCGCCCCGACGACCTGGAACGCCTCAAGGGCGGGGTGAAGCCCGGGCCCTGAGCCTCCGGGGGCCGCCCCGGTCAGGACCGGCGGCCGGAGCCTCGTACGGCCCGTGCGAGGGCCCCGGCACATCCTCGTGCCGGGGCCCTCATCCGAGTGGTCGCGACAGGCTCAGCTCATCGCAGAGGGACCTAGGCTGCGTCCGCGTCCGCGCTCGCCCCGGGCACCGACTGCCATGGCCAGGGCGCAGAGCAGGGCGACAACGCCGACGATCACGTTGTTGACGACGGTCCGCGTGGTGTCGACGTTTCCGGCGACGAGCCACGGCGCGATGATCGTGAAGGCGCCTATGGCGCATCCTGCCCATGCCATGGCATGGGTGCGTTCGTACGCCGATCCCAGGCCGCCCATGCAGGCTGCGTAGGCGATACCGAGGATCAGGTTGGTCACCGCGAGGGCGGTGAGGCCGCTGAATCCGGCTATCCACGGCGATGCCGCCAGGTAGACGCCGGTCAGTATTGCCAGGGCTTCGACGGCCTGGGCCGCGGGATTGGTCGTCGCCCGCTCGAAGCGGGAACGCATCTCGGCCAGGTCCGGGTGTTGTGTGATGTCTGAACGGGTGGTCATGGTGGGCCGCCTCCTGCCAGCAGCCTTATCTGTCCTTTATGTCCATGGAACGCCTGTCGGACCGCGAGGTCAATGGGTGACTTCCTGGTGTCCGGCCCCACGGGCACCGCGCCGGAGCTCCTCACGCCGAAGGCCTGTCGTCGCTCCCGCCGGATGCCCGGCCGACGTCCACATCGTTGCGTTACCGGCTCTCGCGGGCAGTCCGCCCATCCGCGCCCGCGGCTTCGCCGTCGGTCTGGCGAGCTGCGCCGCCGATGTCGCCGACCAGGCCGGAACTCGCCGGCATGAAGCCCCGCAGACGCTCTACCTGCCGGGCAAGCCGGACGTCACCCGCTCGATCCACGCCACCGAGACCGAGCTGATGAAGATCGGAAGGATCGACCCGACGAACGGGTTCTTCTCCAACACGTTCGCCCACAAGGGCGCCTCGTCCTCCGACGACCTGTACAACGCCGTCAAGGACATCGTGGCCGGGCGCAAGCCGCCCTCCTCCTGCAAGAAGGAGGTCCTGCCCAAGTGGCGCCGGGACGCCGGCGACGCCATGCGCCGCGAGTACGAGAAGGCCGTCGCCGCGAGCAAGTGACGCCCGCTCTACCGGAACAGGACCCGCACGACTGGCCGCAGACCCGGCGCCGGGACCTGCACCACGTCGTGGAGTCGAGGACGTCTCCGTGATGAACATGCGGCTGGACAACGGTGTGATCGCCGCCTGCCAACAGCGCCACTTCAGCCCGGACTGCTTCCGCAACTGCACGGTCATCGGCACCGAGGGCCGGCTGGAGAACTTCGGAGACCGCCCGGGCGACGAGGTACGGGTGTGGAACACCGGCCCGACCGGCTACCGCACCGACGCCGACGTGGTCCACCGGGTCCCCGAACGCGCAGGGCTCGCACGGCGGGGCGGACGCCCGGATCGTCGACGAGTTCTGCCGCTTCGTGCGGGAGGGCGGCGTCACCGACACCTCCCCGGTGGCGGCCCGCATGAGCGTCGCCGCGGGCGTGATGGCGACCCGCTCCCCGCGCGACCGGGGCGCACGTACGAGGTGCCCCCACGGGATCCGGCCCTGCTGGCCTACCTCACGAACGGCCAAGGGGGCGCGGGCAGCGGCCCGCTGCGCTGACGCACACCCGCGGCCACCGAGGCGCGTCGGCGGCCGCGGGCTCATCGGTGCGGGGCGTGGGTCAGATGTCCCGGAAGATCTCGATCTGCGCGCCGACCGTGTTCAGCCGCTCCGCCAGGTCCTCGTACCCCCGGTTGATGACGTACACGTTCCGCAGCACCGACGTGCCCTCCGCCGCCATCATCGCGAGGAGGACGACCACCGCCGGGCGCAGTGCCGGCGGGCACATCATCTCCGCCGCGCGCCAGCGGGTGGGGCCCTCCACCAGGACCCGGTGCGGGTCGAGCAACTGGAGCCGGCCGCCCAGGCGGTTGAGGTCCGTGAGATAGATCGCACGGTTGTCGTAGACCCAGTCGTGGATCAGCGTCTGGCCCTGCGCCACGGCCGCGATCGCAGCGAAGAACGGCACGTTGTCGATGTTCAGGCCGGGGAACGGCATGGGGTGGATCTTGTCGATCGGCGCCTCCAGCTTGGACGGCCGCACGGTCAGGTCCACCAGACGGGTGCGCCCGTTGTCCGCTGCATACTCGCCGGAACGGTCGTGGTCGAGGCCCATCTCCTCCAGGACCGCCAGCTCGATCTCCAGGAACTCGATGGGCGCCCGGCGGATCGTCAGCTCCGACTCGGTCACCACGGCGGCGGCGATCAGGCTCATCGCCTCGACCGGGTCCTCGGAGGGGGAGTAGTCGACGTCCACGTCGATGTTCGGCACGCCGTGCACGGTCAGCGTCGTGGTGCCGATGCCCTCGACCTTGACGCCCAGCGCCTCCAGGAAGAAGCACAGGTCCTGGACCATGTAGTTGGAGGAGGCGTTGCGGATGACGGTCACGCCGTCGTGGCGCGCGGCGGCCAGCAGCGCGTTCTCGGTCACCGTGTCGCCGCGCTCGGTCAGGACGATCGGCCGGTCCGGCGATGTCGAACGGTCCACCCGGGCGTGGTAGATGCCCTCGGTCGCCGTGATGTCCAGGCCGAAGCGGCGCAGGGCGATCATGTGGGGCTCGATGGTCCGGGTCCCGAGGTCGCACCCACCGGCGTACGGCAGGCGGAACGTGTCCATCCGGTGCAGCAGCGGCCCGAGGAACATGATGATCGAACGCGTGCGGCGCGCGGCGTCGGCGTCCATGGAGTCCATGTCGAGACCGGCGGGCGGCACGATCTCGAGGTCCATGCCCTCGTTGATCCAACGGGTGCGCACACCGATCGAGTTGAGCACTTCGAGCAGGCGGTAGACCTCTTCGATGCGGGCTACGCGCCGCAGCACGGTCCGCCCCTTGTTGAGCAGCGAGCCGCACAGCAGCGCCACGCACGCGTTCTTGCTCGTCTTGACGTCGATGGAACCGGAGAGACGGCGTCCGCCGACGACTCGGAGATGCATGGGCCCCGCGTAACCGAGCGAGACGATTTCACTGTCGAGCGCCTCACCGATGCGCGCGATCATCTCAAGGCTGATGTTCTGATTGCCGCGCTCGATACGGTTGACGGCGCTCTGGCTGGTGCCGAGCGCCTCGGCAAGCTGACTCTGTGTCCAGCCACGATGCTGACGGGCGTCACGGATGAGCTTGCCGATACGTACGAGGTAGTCGTCTGCCATGGCTGGAGGCTATCTCACATATGAGATGCGATCGTACGGGCATGGGCTGTTGGAGTGATGCCGCCTTCCGGGGTGGCCGTTCGCCTGTTGGCGTGCATTCGAGGGGAGTTCACCCTCTTGTGCCCGAAATCTGACAGAACATACCGCAAACGTCCGCGCAGTCGGCGTCGACAGCGGGGGGAGTGTCGCTGCGCAGGTCGCGACGCGCGGTCCATGCCGGCGCCTCGGCCGGCCGGGCGGTGCGGGCGGCGTCTGACGGAGTGTCGGTTGCGTGCCGAGGGGCGCGTCGGGGCCGAGCCTCCTCGCGGGGCGGAGCGCGTACCGGAGATCCTCTCCGGCGCGAAGGCCGGTCGGCGGCCGGTGCGGCGGCCGGCGCGACGGCTGGTCCACGGCCGGGAGGAGGGTGTCCGGGCATGACCGCGCGGCGGTCATGTACTAGAGTTATCTCGACATCGAGATATCTGCCGAAGGCGTACCGCAAGCCGCCTATCGGTAAGGGTTACCTAACTAAGCCTTACCTTAGCGGATCGGCGAGGAGCCGTGGCGGCAGCATTGAGGTAGTACGCGCACATTGATGAAGGAGACTGTCGTGTCGGCGAACAGCTTCGACGCCCGCAGCACGCTGCGCGTGGGCGACGAGTCGTACGAGATCTTCAGGCTGGACAAGGTCGAGGGCTCCGCGCGCCTCCCCTACAGCCTCAAGGTCCTCCTGGAGAACCTGCTCCGCACCGAGGACGGCGCGAACATCACCGCCGACCACATCCGGGCCCTCGGCAACTGGGACTCCCAGGCCCAGCCCAGCCAGGAGATCCAGTTCACGCCGGCCCGCGTGATCATGCAGGACTTCACCGGTGTTCCCTGTGTCGTCGACCTCGCCACCATGCGCGAGGCCGTCAAGGAGCTCGGCGGCGACCCGGCGAAGATCAACCCGCTGGCCCCGGCCGAGCTGGTCATCGACCACTCCGTCATCGCCGACAAGTTCGGCACCGCGGACGCCTTCGGCCAGAACGTCGAGCTCGAGTACGGCCGCAACAAGGAGCGCTACCAGTTCCTGCGCTGGGGCCAGACCGCCTTCGACGAGTTCAAGGTCGTCCCGCCGGGCACCGGCATCGTCCACCAGGTGAACATCGAGCACCTGGCCCGCACCGTCATGGTCCGAGGCGGCCAGGCGTACCCGGACACCCTCGTCGGCACCGACTCGCACACCACCATGGTCAACGGCCTCGGTGTGCTCGGCTGGGGCGTCGGCGGCATCGAGGCCGAGGCCGCCATGCTCGGCCAGCCGGTCTCCATGCTCATCCCGCGCGTCGTCGGCTTCAAGCTGACCGGTGAGCTGCCCACCGGCACCACCGCCACCGACCTCGTGCTCACCATCACGGAGATGCTGCGCAAGCACGGCGTCGTCGGCAAGTTCGTCGAGTTCTACGGTGAGGGCGTCGCCGCCACCTCCCTCGCGAACCGCGCCACCATCGGCAACATGTCGCCGGAGTTCGGCTCCACCGCCGCGATCTTCCCGATCGACGGCGAGACCCTGAAGTACCTCAAGCTCACCGGCCGCTCCGAGCAGCAGGTCGCGCTCGTCGAGGCGTACGCCAAGGAGCAGGGCCTCTGGCTCGACCCGGCCGCCGAGCCCGACTTCTCCGAGAAGCTTGAGCTCGACCTCTCCACGGTCGTCCCCTCGATCGCCGGCCCGAAGCGCCCGCAGGACCGTATCGTCCTCGCGAACGCCGCCGAGCAGTTCAAGCAGGACGTCCGCAACTACGTCGACAGCGTGGACGAGGCGGGCCAGGAGTCCTTCCCGGCCTCCGACGCCCCGGCCGTCGCCCCCAACGGCGCCCCGTCCAACCCGGTCACCGTCACCGCCCCCGACGGCTCGACCTACACGATCGACCACGGCGCCGTCACCGTCGCCGCGATCACCTCCTGCACCAACACCTCGAACCCGTACGTCATGGTCGCCGCCGCGCTGGTGGCCAAGAAGGCGGTCGAGAAGGGCCTGACCCGCAAGCCGTGGGTCAAGACCACCCTCGCCCCGGGCTCCAAGGTCGTCACCGACTACTTCGACAAGGCGGGCCTGACCCCCTACCTCGACAAGGTCGGCTTCAACCTCGTCGGCTACGGCTGCACCACCTGCATCGGCAACTCCGGCCCGCTGCCGGAGGAGGTCTCGAAGGCGGTCAACGACCACGACCTCGCGGTCACCTCGGTCCTGTCCGGCAACCGCAACTTCGAGGGCCGGATCAACCCCGACGTCAAGATGAACTACCTCGCCTCCCCGCCGCTGGTCGTCGCGTACGCCCTCGCCGGTTCGATGAAGGTGGACATCACCAAGGACGCGCTCGGCACCGACACCGAGGGCAAGCCGGTCTACCTGGCCGACATCTGGCCGACCGAGGCCGAGGTCAACGACGTCGTCGCCAACGCCATCGGCGAGGACATGTTCTCCAAGTCCTACTCCGACGTCTTCGCGGGCGACGCCCAGTGGCAGGCGCTGCCGATCCCGACCGGCAACACCTTCGAGTGGGACCCGCAGTCCACCTACGTGCGCAAGCCCCCGTACTTCGAGGGCATGACGATGGAGACCACCCCGGTCTCCGACATCGCCGGCGCGCGCGTCCTCGCCAAGCTGGGCGACTCGGTCACCACCGACCACATCTCCCCGGCCGGCGCCATCAAGGCCGACACCCCGGCCGGCAAGTACCTCACGGAGCACGGCGTCGAGCGCCGCGACTTCAACAGCTACGGCTCGCGCCGCGGCAACCACGAGGTCATGATCCGCGGTACGTTCGCCAACATCCGCCTGCGCAACCAGATCGCGCCGGGCACCGAGGGCGGCTACACGCGTGACTTCACGCAGGACGGCGGCCCGGTCTCCTTCATCTACGACGCCTCGCAGAACTACCAGGCCGCCGGCGTCCCGCTGGTGATCCTGGCGGGCAAGGAGTACGGCTCCGGCTCGTCCCGCGACTGGGCCGCCAAGGGCACCGCGCTCCTCGGCGTCAAGGCCGTCGTCGCCGAGTCGTACGAGCGCATCCACCGCTCGAACCTCATCGGCATGGGCGTCCTGCCGCTCCAGTTCCCGGAGGGCGCCTCGGCCGAGTCCCTCGGCCTGACCGGTGAGGAGACCTTCTCCATCTCCGGCGTCACCGAGCTGAACAACGGCACCACGCCGCGCACGGTCAAGGTCACCACCGACACCGGTGTGGAGTTCGACGCGGTCGTCCGCATCGACACCCCCGGTGAGGCGGACTACTACCGCAACGGCGGCATCATGCAGTACGTGCTGCGCAACCTCATTCGTGGATAAGCACAGCCGCGGCTGACGCCGCGGACAGGCCGAAGGGCCGCACTCCTCACCGAGGAGTGCGGCCCTTCGCGTTCCGTCAGAACAGCAGGCGGTAGGTGTTCCAGCCGCTGGTGCCGATCTTCACGCGGGGCTTGAACGGGGCCGCCGCGCTGCCGGTGCCCTTGTACAGGTAGAGGGCGCCGAGCGTGTCCCGGGCGATCAGGTCCGTCCGGCCGTCGATGTCGATGTCACCGACGGAGACGAGGGCGTTGAACTGGTTCCAGCCCGTGCCGATCTTGGTGCGGGTGGCGAACGGCGCCGTGTGGCTGCCGGTGCCCTTGTAGAGCCACAGCGTGCCGGAGCCGTCGCGGGCGACGATGTCGGCCTTGCCGTCGCCGGTCAGGTCGCCCTTGCCGGCGATCTGGTTGTAGATCTGCCAGCCGCCGCCGACCTTCTTGCGGGTGTTGACCTTGCCGTTGCCGTAGCCCAGGTAGATCCACAGCGCGCCGGAGCCGTCCCGCGCGATCAGGTCGTCGGCCACGCCGCCCGCGAGATTGCCGGGCGAGACCATCTTGTTGTAGATGTGCCAACCGGAGCCGATGGAGAAGGGCTGCTGGCCCCAGCCGCCGTAGTACACACCGCCGGTGCTGGTGATCTGCCAGAAGCCGTCGGAGTTTCCGTCGGCGTCGTTGTCCACCTGGGTGGCGTGCTTGATGATGTCCCAGCCGTCCCCGCTCCAGATGCGGCTGTCCAGGCCGCCGCTGCCGTTCGGCGGGTAACCGTACACGTCTCCCGGGGAGTTGACGCCGTAGAGGGCGTTGACCGGGGCGTCGCCGGGCTCGGCTTGGATGCCGAAGGCGGAGCCGCCCGGCGAGGGCGTGCTCACGGCGTTGGCGGCGGGCGCCGGAGTCGGCCTGTCGGCGGCGGAGGCGGCACCGGCGGCCGTGCCGGTGACGAGCAGGGCGACAGCGGTCGCCGCGGCGGCGAGGCGGACCCGTGCCCGGCCGCGCTTGAGGCCAGAAAGTTCGGCCACGTAGTTCTCCCAACGGAAGGATCGACAGAAGTGGCTCGCCCCGCGAGGCGAGGCGAGCCACAGGATCACCATAGACCTTCCACCGGACGTTCACGTATCAATACGTGTCGTGGCGCAAGGAGTTGTACGCGACAGGTGAGCCTCGCTACCGGCCGAGGAGTTCCACCTCCGCGAGCGACGCCTCGTCCGCGGCCACCAGTCGGTAGTGCGCGTACGCCCCCGGCCTCTCGACCGTGAACACCCGCGTCTGCCGGTCCCAGCGGAACGACTCGCCCGACCGCTCGTCCAGGTCCGTCCACGACCGGCCGTCGGCCGAGCCCTGCAGGACCCAGCCCGTCGGCGCCTTGTCCTTCGCCGCCGACGTCAGCGTGTACTCCACCGCCCGGGATCCCGGCGCCACCGGCAGGTCGACCGACGTGAAGGCCGCCGACGTGCGCGAGGTGTTGTCGAGGAGCGGGCCGCCGGCCGTGGTCATGTCGTGCCGCGGGGCGGGGACCTTGTCGTCCTTGGTGAGGGAGACGGGCGCGGCGTCCTTGCCCGTGCCCCACGTGGACGGCTCGGCGCCCATCGCGAACTCCAGGGTGCCGCCCTCGGCGATCACCTCGTGCGGCAGTGACGTGGAGTCCCACTTCTCGCCGTTGACCTTCAGGCCCTGCACGTAGATGTTCCGCGCGCTGTTCCTCGGGGCCTTCACGACCAGTTCGCGTCCGTTGTCGAGGTGCACGGTCGCCTTCGTGAACAGGGGCGAGCCGATGGTGTACTCCCCGCTGCCCATCACCAGCGGGTAGAACCCGAGCGCGGAGAACAGGTACCAGGCGGACTGCTCGCCGTTGTCCTCGTCGCCGTGGTAGCCCTGGCCGATCTCGCTGCCCGTGTACAGGCGCGACAGCACCTCGCGAACCTTCTCCTGCGTCTTCCACGGCTGGGACGCCGCGTTGTACATGTAGGTGACGTGGTGGGCCACTTGGTTCGAGTGGCCGTACATGCCCATCCGCACGTCGCGCGCCTCGGTCATCTCGTGGATGACGGAGCCGTACGAGCCGACGAACTCCGGCGACGCCGTCTCGGGCGTGGCGAAGTAGGTGTCGAGCTTCTTGCCGAGGCCCGAGCGGCCGCCGTAGAGGTTGGCGAGACCGCGCGAGTCCTGGGGCGCGGTGAAGGCGTAGCCCCAGCCGTTGGTCTCCGTGTAGTCGTAGCCCCACACCCGCGGGTCGTACCGGCCCGACGGAACGCGCCAGTCGCCCTTGAGGTTGCGGCCCTGGAAGAAGCCGGCCTCGGAGTCGAAGAGCGTGACGTAGTTGCGGGCGCGGTTCAGGAAGTACTCCGACTCCTCCCGGTAGCGCGCCTTCTTCGTCTTCTCGTACAGCGCCTTGCCCATCTCGGCGAGCCCGTAGTCGTTGAGGTAGCCCTCCAGCGACCACGACAGGCCCTCGTGGGTCTCGGTGGAGGCGTAGCCGAGGAACGGCGAGGTCTCCATGCCCTTGCGGCCCACGCCCGACGACGGCGGGACCACGGTCGCGTTCTTCAGCGCGGCCTCGTACGCCGCCTCCGCGTCGAAGTCCACGCCCTTGACGTAGGCGTCGGCGAAGGCCACGTCCGAGCTGGTGCCGGTCATCAGGTCCGCGTAGCCCGGGGAGGACCACCGGGAGATCCAGCCGCCGTCCTTGTACTGCTGGACGAAGCCGTCCACCAGCTCGCCCGCCTTCTTCGGCGTCAGGAAGGAGTACGCGGGCCAGGTCGTGCGGTAGGTGTCCCAGAAGCCGTTGTTGACGTACACCTTGCCGTCGACGATCTTCGCGCCGGTCCGGGTCGGGGTGTCGGGCCCGGGCATCGGCGAGAAGGGGCTCGCGTACTGGTACCGGGGCTTCTGCTTGCTGCCGGTGTTCTCGAAGCCCGAGTTCGGGTACAGGTACAGCCGGTACAGGCTGGAGTAGAGCGTGGTCAGCTGGTCGTGCGTGGCGCCTTCGACCTCGACCCTGCCCAGCAGGTCGTCCCACGCGTCCTGCGCCTTGCCGCGGACGCGCTCGAAGCCGGTGCCCGCCGGGATCTCGTCGGCGAGGTTCTTCTTCGCCTGGTCCACGCTGATCAGCGAGGTGGCGATGCGCAGGGTCACCGTGCGGTCCTCGCCCGCGTCGAAGCGGAGCCTGCCGCTGACGCCGTCGGCCGCCGAGTCCGTGACCCGCGCGTCGAAGACGCCGTGGACGAACAGCCGCGTGGCACCCGTGGACAGACCGCTCTTGACGTCGGAGAAACCGGTGAAGGACCGGGTCGCGGGATCGAGCGTGAGACCGCCTTGCTTGGTCACGTTGTCGAAGATCACGCTCGCGTCGTCACCGGGGTAGGTGAACCGCATCATCGCCGCGTGGTCGGTCGGCGTCATCTCGGCCTTGAGGCCGTTCTCGAACGTCACGCCGTAGTAGTGCGGGCGCGCCGTCTCGTTCTCGTGCCGGAAGGGCAGCGCCCGGCCGGTGCGCGAGGTGTCCGGGGTGCCCGCCGCGGCGGACGGCATCAGCTGGAACGTCTGCCGGTCGCCCATCCACGGGCTCGGCTCGTGGCTGGTGCTGAACGCCTGCACGGTCGGGAGGTTGTCCGCGTTGTTGCCGCGCGCGTACTCGTAGAGCCAGCTCTGGGAGCCCGCGTTGGTGACCGGCGTCCAGAAGTTGAAGCCGTGCGGGACCGCGGTGGCGGGGAAGGTGTTGCCGCGGGAGAAGGAACCGCTGGAGTTGGTGCCGCGTGTCGTGGAGGCGTAGTCCGACAGGTGCTCCAGCCGCTTCTCGGGCGCCCTGGGCCTGATCGCGACGTCGTCGATCCAGCCCTGGAACTTCGCCGGCCCCTTGGGGGAGTCGTACGCCACCAGGACGCGGTCGACGGTCTTGCCGGCCGCGACCGTGCCGATGCCGGAGGCGACGGCGTTCCACTGGTTGACGTACAGCCGCTTGGCGGCGCCCTGGCCCTGGGGGGTCAGCAGCCCGCCGTGCGAGTCGACGGCCTTCAGGTCGCTCAGGTAGGTGCCGTCGGTGAAGGCGAGGTCCACGGCCACGTTCGTGGCGGGGTAGCCGAGGTCCGTCTCCGCCATGGCCGGGAAGACCTTGTACGACAGCTCGGTGTCGCGCCGCACGGCGATGTCGACGTCGAAGACCTTGTTGTACGAGTAGGCGCGGCCGTCCGGTGTGTGGGTGCCCGCGTACCGCAGCGCCCGCTTGCCGGTGAAACCGGCCCCGGCCTTGGCGGTGGGGGAGCCGCTGGGACCGCGGTCGACCTGGGTGCGCATGTCGTCCGGAACGGGGGTGCTCGTGTCGCCGTTGGAGAACTGGACGTCCGCGAGCTGGGTGATGCCGGACGCGCCGTTGTTCTTCGTGATCTCCAGGCGGTAGTGCGCGTACGCCGTCACCTCGGACGGCGAGCCGATGTCGTACGTCTTCGTCTCGAAGCGCTTGGCGAACGTCTCGCCCGCACGCGTGTCGAGGACGGTCCACGTCTTTCCGTCGGCCGATCCCTTGAGCGTCCAGTCCCTGGGGTCGCGCTCGGCGAAGTCGTTGGCGGACGTCAGCGCGTAGGTGGCGACCTTGACCGGCTCGTCGGTGTCGAACTCGACCCATCCCGTGGGCTCGAAGGTGAGCCACTTGCTGCCCGGCAGGAGGTCGACGAGATTTTCCTTCGTCTCGCCGGCGCCGGTGTTCTCGCCGCTGGCGCGCAGTTCGATCACCTTGTCGGTGACATTGCCCGGTATTCCGCTCGAGAATCCGCCGTCCACGCCCGACGACCGCTTCTTTCCGTCGGTGCCGACTTCGACGGTATTACGCCAATTGGGCTGTTTTTCATCCGCTTCGAAGGACGACGTGAATTCCCGGTCCGCGGCGGGGGATTGGCCGGGCTGCGCGGGAAGGGCGACGGCGGCGGAGGGGGCCGTCAACATGAGGAGTGAGGCGCTCACCGCGAGGGTGACCGCGTGGACTGGTCTCTGCCGGGGTCGGATTCTGGGCTGCATCCCGGGTCATTCCTCCAGGGGAAAGGCGCGTTGGACAACGTTGTCAAGCGCGAGGCGCAGGATCCAGTAGGGAGCCAAGCTTCCTTCGATGTCAAGGGTGTTGGCGATGCGGGCGGGTCGGAATATGGTGTTCCGCGAAGATTGCAGCGGTCGTAAGGGTGTACAGGGGTCGCATGTATCCGCGAGGTCTCAACTCGGGAAAGACTGCCGTCCAACCTTGCATTCGATCTTGCTCACTTGGCGGGAAGTGGACTATACCTGTCGGCGTCCGTATAGCAAGTACAGGTTGCGGGCAGGGGGGACGAGCTGCGGCCGGGGCCACGCGGACCGGCGGCCGTGAGAAGGTCCGTTCCCGCTGCCGGCCGGTGCACGACCCGAGCTTCACTGGGTTTCCCTTCGGGAAAACACAGCAACCGACAGCGGTAACGGGGCCCTTCGCCTGAGGCGAGCAGTACGGGCGACCGGTACACCGCCTGAGTCCTGGAGAAGGCGAGGACTTGAGCATGGGATCCACCTCCGCCCACGACAACAATGAGGGCCTCAGCCGTCGAAATCTGATCAAGCGGTCGGCCGCACTCGGTCTGATTGCCGTCCCGACGATGAGTTTCCTGTCCGCGTGCGCCAGCAGCGGCAGCGGTGACGACCAGGAGAAGCAGAAGGGCGAGGTGACGAAGGACAACCCGTTCGGCGTCGCCAAGGGCGGCACGCTCGACGTCGTCATCTTCAAGGGCGGCTTCGGCGACCAGTACGCCATCGAGTGGGAGAAGCTGTACAAGGCCAAGTACGGCCCGAAGATCAGCCACCTGGGCACGCAGGAGATCACCGGCAAGCTCCAGCCGCGCTTCAACGCGGGCAACCCGCCGGACGTGGTCGACGACTCCGGCGCCCAGCAGATCAAGCTCGACGTGCTGCACAAGAACGGTCAACTCGCCGACCTCACCGAACTCCTCGAGGCGCCGTCCGTCGACGACCCGAACAAGAAGGTCAAGGACGTCCTGATCCCGGGCACCGCCGACAAGGGCTTCATCGGCGGCAAGATGCACGCGCTCAACTACGTCTACACGGTCTGGGGCGTCTGGTACTCCGGCAAGCTCTTCAAGGAGAAGGGCTGGGAGGTCCCGAAGACGTGGGACGCCTTCCTGGGGATCATGCAGGAGGCCAAGAAGGACGGCATCGGCGGCCTCGCCCACCAGGGCAAGCACCCCTACTACATCAACGTCATGATCATGGACCTGATCGCCAAGACCGGCGGTCTGGACGCCATGAAGGCGATCGACAACCTCGACCCCAAGGCCTTCGTCGGCAGCGACGTGGCCAAGCAGTCCATCGAGGCGATCTACGAGATCGTCGACAAGGGCCTGCTCATGCCCGGCACCAACTCCCTTGACCACATCGAGTCGCAGACCGCGTGGAACGAGGGCAAGGCCGTCTTCATCCCCTCCGGCTCCTGGCTGGAGAACGAGCAGCTGAAGCAGACCCCGGCGGACTTCGACATGAAGTTCCTGCCGATGCCGCTGCTGCCGGACAGCAAGCTGCCCTTCGAGGCCATCCGGGCCGGTGCGGGTGAGCCGTTCATCGTCCCGGAGAAGGCCAGGAACAAGGCGGGCGGCCTGGAGTTCCTCCGGATGATGCTGTCCAAGGAATGGTCGACGAAGTTCGCCCAGGTGGCCAACTCGCTGACGATCCTTCAGAACGGTGTCGACAAGAGCGTGTCCCTGCGCCCCGGCACCAAGTCGGCCGTCGAGGCCGTCGACGCCTGTCCGGTCGAGCAGCGCTTCGACTACTTCTACACCACCTGGTACAGCGAGATGGACGAGTCCATCCGCACCGCCTCCGCCGAGCTCATGGCCAAGCGCATCCAGCCGAACGAATGGCTCAAGCGGGCGCAGGCCGCGGTCGACAAGGCGGCCAAGGACCCGGCGAGCAAGAACAACAAGCGTCAGTAGCCGAGGCCGGAAAACCAGGGGCAGGGTGCCATGCAACAGGGAAAGTACCGGTTCGTCACCGGATTTCTGATCGTTCCGGTCGTGCTGTACGCGGTCTTCATGATCTGGCCGTATCTGCAGACCTTCGGATACTCCTTCACGAACTGGCAGGGCCAGTCGCAGGAGATGAGCTTCGTCGGACTCGACAACTACACCGCGCTGTTCTCCGACGAGGTGTTCCTGAAGGCCCTGTGGCACAACATCCTGCTCCTGATCTTCCTGCCGATCGCGACCATCCTGCTCGCCCTCTTCTTCGCCTTCATGGTGAACGTGGGCGGGCGGGGCGGCTCCGGCGGAATCCGCGGAGTGAAGGGATCGGGCCTCTACAAGATCCTCTTCTTCGTCCCGCACGTGCTCTCGATCGCCATCCTCGCCGTGCTCTGGCGGGCGATCTACCGCGGTGACGTCGCCGGCCTGATCAACGGCATCTTCATCAAGCTGGGCCTGTCCGACCCCGCGCACCCGATCGAATGGCTCAACGAGCCCGATCTCGTGCTGTGGTGCGTGGCCTTCGTGCTGCTGTGGTGGGGCGTCGGCTTCTACCTCGTGCTGTTCTCCGCCGCGATGCAGTCGGTGCCGAAGGAGATCTACGAGGCCGCGCTGCTGGACGGCGCGAGCCGGACGCAGTCCTTCTTCCGGGTCACGCTGCCGCTGCTGTGGGACACGGTGCAGACGGCCTGGGTGTACCTCGCGATCCTCGCCATGGACTGCTTCGCCCTCATCTCCGTCATGACACCGGGCAACAGCTACGGCGGCGGCCCCGACCACAACAGCGAGGTCATGGCGACCTACCTGATGCGCAACTTCCTCTCCTTCGGAAAGAGCGGTTACGCCTGCGCCATGGGCGTCGTCATCCTCGTCCTCACGCTGATCCTGTCCCTCGTCACGCTGCGGGTCAGCCGCCGCGAGCGCATCGAATACTGAGCGGGGAACACGCCATGTCGAACACCCGGTTGATCACCGGCGTCGGGAAGGACGCCGTGCCCGGCCCGCGCGGCTCGCAGAACGGTGTGGACGGCCGCACCGGATCCGGCGGCGGCGACGGCGAGGGCAGGGTCCTCAACGTCTTCTCCCACGGCTTCCTGATCCTGTGGGCCGTGATGATCGTGCTGCCGCTCTTCTGGCTGCTGATCGGCTCCTTCAAGACCGACACGGAGATCGGCGCCAGCGCCTGGTCGTGGCCGTCGAACTGGAACTTCGACGCCTTCGGCCGCGCCTGGGAGAAGGGGATCGGCGACTACTTCGCCAACACCCTGATCGTGCTCGCCTTCTCCATCCCGCTGACGATGCTGCTCGGCGCGATGGCGGCGTACGTGCTCGCCCGCTACGAGTTCCCGGGCAACCGCTTCTTCTACTACTTCTTCGTCGCCGGCGCGATGTTCCCGGTCTACCTGGGCCTGGTGCCGCTGTACTTCCTCGTCGACATGCTCGGCATGCTCAACACGTACCAGGGTCTGATCCTGGTCTACATCGCCTACTCGCTGCCCTTCACCGTCTTCTTCATGCACGCGTTCTTCCGGACGCTGCCCACGGCCATCCACGAGGCCGCGGTCATCGACGGCGCCTCCCACACCCGGATCTTCTTCCAGGTCATGGTCCCGATGGCCAAGCCCGGCCTGCTCAGCGTCGGGATCTTCAACGTGCTCGGCCAGTGGAACCAGTACATCCTCCCCATGACCCTGATGCAGCAGCAGAGCGGCTTCGACAAGGACCGCTCGGTGCTCACCCAGGGCCTGGTGCTGCTGAACCAGCAGCAGGGATACGAGGGCGACCTGCCGGTGATCTTCGCGGGCATGACGATCGCCATGCTGCCCGTGATCGTCGTGTACCTGTCCTTCCAGCGGCAGGTCCAGTCCGGTCTCACCGCGGGCACGCTCAAGTAACGAAGACGACTCCGCCGCCTGCCGCGGCACGCCCCCGGGCCCCGTTCGACGCCGCGTCGAACGGGGCCCGGGCGTTGATCCGCCCTGGTGCCGGGGCTCTGTCGCCCTTGCTCAAGGTCTTGACGCGAAAGGCCCCGAGAGTTGAGCTTAGGGTTCACAAGTTGGAGAGATGTCGGGGTTCCCTCGCGGTGCCCCGACCGGGGGCGGTCGTCGTGCCGCCCACCGGGGGCAGGAGTGGATGAGTCAATGGAGACTCCGGGATCGCAGACATCACTGCACCGGGCCAACCTCGAGCGGGTCGTGCGCGCGGTGCGCATGGCCGGCTCGCTCACGCAGGCGGAGATCGCCAGGAGCACCGGCCTCTCCGCGGCCACGGTCTCCAACATCGTCCGTGAGCTCAAGGACGGCGGCACGGTCGAGGTGACGCCCACCTCCGCGGGCGGCAGGCGCGCCCGCAGCGTCTCCCTCAGCGGCGACGCGGGCATCGTGATCGGGGTCGACTTCGGCCACACCCACCTGCGGGTCGCGGTCGGCAACCTCGCTCACCAGGTGCTGGCGGAGGAGGCCGAGCCGCTGGACGTGGACGCCTCGTCGGCCGAGGGCTTCGGCCGGGCCGAAGCGCTGGTCAACCGGCTCCTCGAGGCCACCGGCATCGGCCCCGGGAAGATCATCGGCGTCGGTCTGGGCGTGCCCGGCCCCATCGACGTGGAGTCCGGCACGCTCGGCTCCACGGCCATCCTGCCGGGCTGGACCGGCATAAACCCCAGCGACGAGCTCTCCGGGCGCCTGGGCGTCCCGGTCTACGTCGACAACGACGCCAACCTCGGCGCGCTCGGCGAGCTGGTGTGGGGGAGCGGACGCGGGGTCAAGGACCTCGCCTACATCAAGGTGGCCAGCGGTGTGGGCGCCGGGCTGGTCATAGACGGTCAGATCTACCGCGGGCCCGGCGGCACCGCGGGGGAGATCGGGCACATCACGCTCGACGAGTCGGGTCCGGTGTGCCGCTGCGGCAACCGGGGCTGCCTGGAGACCTTCGCGGCCGCCCGGTACGTGCTGCCGCTGCTGCAGCCGAGCCACGGCGACGGGCTGACCATGGAGAAGGTGGTGCGGCTCGCCCGCGAGGGGGACCCCGGCTGCCGGCGCGTGGTGGCCGACGTGGGCCGCCACATCGGCAGCGGCGTGGCGAACCTGTGCAACCTGCTGAACCCGAGCCGGGTGGTGCTGGGCGGCGATCTGGCGGAGGCTGGAGAGTTGGTACTGGGACCCATCCGCGAGTCCGTCTCGCGCTACGCGATCCCCAGCGCGGCGAGGCAGCTCTCGGTGGCGCCGGGAGCGCTCGGCGGACGCGCCGAGGTCCTTGGAGCCCTTGCCCTCGTGCTCAGCGAAATGGGTGATTCGACCCTTCTGGAGAGCGCGTTGCCCACCAGGACTCCTGCCTTCACTTAGATAACGGATGGCACCGTTGTCATCTCGTTAAGGATTTACTCCTTGACGCTGGCGGCGGGGCCGAGTTGACTTCCAGCCACCTCGGCCGCAGCGACGCGGCCTCGTCAGGGAGGTTTACATCGTGAACGCACATCTGCGTCGTGCCGCCATCGCTGCCGCTGCCACCGCAATGGCCGTCTCGCTCGCCGCCTGCGGCCAGGCGGGGGAGTCGGGCGACGCCGCCGACGAGACCGGCGCGAAGAAGGGCGACGACCTCACCATCGGACTGCTCCTGCCGGAGAACCAGACCGCGCGCTACGAGAAGTTCGACAAGCCGCTCATCGAGAAGAAGATCAGCGAGCTCACGGGTGGCAAGGCCAAGGTCGTCTACGCCAACGCCAAGCAGGACGCCACGCTGCAGACGCAGCAGGTCGACACCATGATCACGAACAAGGTCGACGCCCTGATCGTGGACGCCGTCGACGCGAAGGCCATCGCCGGCAGCGTCAAGAAGGCCAAGGACGCCGACATCCCGGTCGTCGCCTTCGACCGCCTGGCAGAGGGCCCGATCGACGCCTACACCTCGTTCGACAACGAAGAGGTCGGCCACGTCCAGGGCAAGGCCCTGCTGGAGGCCCTCGGCGACAAGGCCAAGGACGGCCAGATCGTCATGATGAACGGCGCCATCACGGACCCGAACGCCGCGCTGTTCAAGAAGGGCGCCCACGCCGAGCTCGACGGCAAGGTGAACATCGGCAAGGAGTACGACACCAAGGAGTGGAAGCCGGAGAACGCCAACGCCAACATGGAGGCCGCGATCTCGGCCCTCGGCAAGGACAAGATCATCGGCGTCTACTCCGCGAACGACGGCATGGCGGGCGGCATCATCACCGCCCTCAAGGCCGGCGGCTTCTCCAAGCTCCCGCCGGTCACGGGCCAGGACGCCGAGCTCGCCGGTGTGCAGCGGATCGTGGCGGGCGAGCAGTTCATGAGCGTCTACAAGCCGTACGCGCCGGAGGCCGCCGCCGCGGCCGAGATGGCCGTGGCGCTCGCCAAGGGCGAGTCGCTCGACTCGATCGCCAAGGAGAAGGTGGACAGCCCCACCAACCAGGGCATCCCGTCGGTGCTCGTCCCGGTCGTCTCGCTGACCAAGGACAACATCAAGGACACGGTGATCAAGGACGGCGTCTACACCGTCCAGGAGATCTGCACCCCGAAGTTCAAGGCCGCGTGTGACCAGCTCGGCCTGAAGTAAGGCCGCACGCCGGAGCACCGGTCCCCGGCGCTCCGGCCTCTGCCCGGGGACGGTCCCGTCCCCGCAGAAACCTTCCGGTGGCCTCTCCCGCCATCCAGCCCCCGCTGCGGGAGGGGCACCGGTCGGAACACTCATGCATATCTGCACTGCTCAGCCTCCGCGCCGCCTACCCCGTGGCGCGGCATCCCCGCCGGTCAGGCGGCGAAGGAGATGGTTCACGTGTCCGCTACGCCCGTGTTGGCGTTGCGCGGGGTCTCCAAGCGGTTCGGTGCCGTCCAGGCGCTCACCGACGTAGAGCTCGAGATCCACGCCGGTGAGGTGGTCGCCCTGGTCGGCGACAACGGCGCCGGAAAGTCCACGCTGGTCAAGACGATCGCCGGCGTGCATCCCATCGATGAAGGCGTCATCGAGTGGGAGGGCAGGGGCGTGTCGATCAACCGCCCCCACGACGCCCAGAACCTCGGCATCGCGACGGTCTACCAGGACCTCGCGCTGTGCGACAACATCGACGTCGTCGGCAACCTCTACCTCGGCCGCGAGCTCCGCAAGCGCGGTGTGCTCGACGAGGTCGAGATGGAGCGCCGCGCCCTCGAACTGCTCAAGACGCTGTCGATCCGCATCCCCAGCGTCCGCATCCCGATCGCCTCGCTGTCCGGCGGTCAGCGCCAGACCGTGGCCATCGCGCGGTCGATGCTCGGCGAGCCCAAGCTCGTCATCCTCGACGAGCCCACCGCCGCCCTGGGCGTCGAGCAGACGGCACAGGTGCTCGACCTCGTGGAGCGGCTGCGGGAGCGCGGCCACGCCGTGATCCTGATCAGCCACAACATGGCCGACGTCAAGGCGGTCGCCGACAAGGTCGCCGTACTCCGGCTCGGCCGGAACAACGGCGTCTTCGAGGTCAAGTCGACCTCGCAGGAAGACATCATCTCCGCCATCACCGGCGCCACGGACAACGCCGTGACCCGCCGTGCGGCGCGCAACGCGGAGGTTCAGAAGTGAGCACCGAGAAGACCTCCACCCACGTCGAGGCGCCCGTCGTCAATCCGGACGCCGCACACGACGCGGTCACCGCGGTCGACCCCCGCCTGCTGGTGCGCGAGCAGGGCCTCAAGGGCTACGTCTCCGAGTTCCGGCGGAAGATGCACGCCGGTGACCTGGGCTCGATCCCGGTCGTCCTGGGCCTGGTGATCATCGCGATCATCTTCCAGAGCCTGAACTCCGCCTTCCTCTCGGCGGAGAACCTGAACAACATCGCCGTCACCATGGTCGGCACGGGCATGATGGCCGTCGGCATCATCTTCGTCCTGCTGCTCGGTGAGATCGACCTGTCGGTCGGCTCCGTCAGCGGTGTCGCGGGCGCCATCGTCGCCGTCATGAGCGTCAGCCACGGGATGAACGAGTGGCTCGCCGTCCTCGTCGCCCTCGGCGGAGGCGCGGCCATCGGCGCCCTGCACGGCTTCTTCTTCGCCAGGATCGGTGCGCCCGCGTTCGCCGTCACGCTGGCGGGCCTGCTGTTCTGGCTCGGCTTCATGCTCCAGCTCCTCGGCGACGCCGGAACGATCAACCTGGACTCCGAGGGTGTCGTCGGCAAGCTGACCACGTACTACTTCTCGGACATCGCGGCCGCCTACGGCCTCGCCGCCGTGGCCGTAGGCGTGTTCTTCCTGACGTCGTTCTTCGACAACCGCCGCCGGGAAGCCGCGGGCGTTCCGTCCCGGCCGGTGTCCGACATCGTGCTGCGCACGGTGCTCCTCGCGATCGTCGCCTTCGCGGCGGCGGCCATGTTCAACCAGTACAAGGGTCTGCCGCTGGCGCTGGTGCTGTTCCTCGCGGTCCTCGTGATCACGGACTTCGTGCTCCGCCGCACCGCCTACGGCCGCAAGATCTTCGCGCTGGGCGGCAGCGTCGAGGCGTCCCGCCGTGCCGGTATCAACGTCACCGCGGTCCGCATCTCGGTCTTCGCCCTGGCCGGGTTCTTCGCGGCGGTCGGCGGCCTGTTCTGGGCCTCCAAGATCGCCGCCGCCAACCAGAGCGCCGGCACCGGTGACCTGCTGATGAACGTCATCGCGGCGGCCGTCATCGGCGGCACCAGCCTCTTCGGCGGCCGGGGCCGCACCTGGAACGCCCTGCTCGGCGTCATGGTGATCGTCTCGATCCAGTACGGCCTCGCCCTGGAGGGCATCGCGACACCCGTCGTCTACATGATCACCGGCGGTGTGCTGCTCGCCACGGTCGTGATCGACTCCATCACCCGCAAGACCCAGAAGACCGCTGGTCGCGCCTGATACGACCCCCAGTGCCCGGCACCGCACGGCGGTGCCGGGCACTGCTGCGTGCGGCCGCGGCGTGACCGACAACGCACGGCCGCGCGTCGTAGATCGCGACCGGAACATTAGACTCGGGCAATCGGCAAGGCTCGATCAGCTCGAAGCAAGGAGGCAGAGTGACGCAGCCGCGCGAAGCGCGCCCTACACGGGTGGTGGTGGGCGACGGGTGGGGTCTGCTTTCCCGTATCAAGGGACCGCGCGACCTGGACCGGCTCGGCCCGGAGCAGTTGGAGCAGCTGGCCGCAGAAATCCGGACCTTCCTGGTGGACGCCGTCTCCAAGACCGGCGGCCACCTCGGCCCCAACCTGGGTGTGGTCGAGCTGACGATCGCGCTCCACCGTGTCTTCGAATCCCCCAAGGACAAGGTCCTCTGGGACACCGGTCACCAGAGCTATGTGCACAAGCTGCTGACCGGCCGTCAGGACTTCTCGAGGCTGAAGATGAAGGGCGGCCTGTCCGGCTACCCCTCGCAGGCGGAGTCCGAGCACGACATCATCGAGAACTCGCACGCCTCCACCGTTCTCGGCTGGGCCGACGGACTCGCCAAGGCCAACCAGGTCCTGAAGAAGGACGACCACGTGGTCGCCGTCATCGGCGACGGCGCGCTCACCGGCGGCATGGCCTGGGAGGCGCTGAACAACATCGCCGCGGCCAAGGACCGCCCGCTCGTCATCGTCGTCAACGACAACGAGCGCTCCTACGCCCCCACCATCGGTGGCCTCGCCGACCACCTGGCCACCCTGCGCACCACCGACGGCTACGAGCGCTTCCTCGCCCGCGGCAAGGACATCCTGGAGCGCACCCCGGTCGTCGGCAAGCCGCTCTACGAGACGCTGCACGGTGCCAAGAAGGGCCTGAAGGACTTCATCGCCCCGCAGGGCATGTTCGAGGACCTCGGCCTGAAGTACGTCGGCCCCATCGACGGCCACGACATCGAGGCCCTGGAGTCCGCTCTCGCCCGCGCCAAGCGCTTCGGCGGGCCGGTCATCGTGCACTGCCTCACCGAGAAGGGCCGCGGCTACCAGCCCGCCCTCGCGGACGAGGCCGACCGCTTCCACGCCGTGGGCAAGATCCACCCCGACACCGGTCTGCCCATCTCCAGCTCGGGCCTCGACTGGACCTCGGTCTTCGGCGAGGAGATGGTCAAGCTCGGCAAGGAGCGCGAGGACATCGTGGCCATCACGGCGGCGATGCTGCAGCCGGTCGGCCTCGACAGGTTCGCCAAGGCCTTCCCCGACCGGGTCTACGACGTCGGCATCGCCGAGCAGCACGGCGCCGTGTCCGCGGCGGGCCTCGCCACCGGCGGCCTGCACCCCGTCTTCGCCGTCTACGCGACGTTCCTGAACCGCGCCTTCGACCAGGTCCTCATGGACGTGGCCCTGCACAAGTGCGGCGTCACGTTCGTCCTCGACCGGGCCGGCGTCACCGGCACCGACGGCGCCTCCCACAACGGCATGTGGGACATGTCGATCCTCCAGGTCGTCCCCGGCCTGCGGATCGCCGCCCCCCGCGACGCCGACCAGGTCCGCGCCCAGCTGCGCGAGGCCGTCGAGGTCGACGACGCACCGACCGTGGTCCGCTTCTCCAAGGGCGCCGTCGGCCCCGCCGTGAAGGCCGTCGGCACCGCCGGCGGCATGGACGTCCTGCGGTACGCGGACAGCGAGCGGCCGGACGTGCTGCTGGTCTCCGTCGGCGCGCTCGCCCCCATGTGCCTGGAGATCGCCGCCCTGCTCGACGCACAGGGCATCTCCACCACGGTCGTCGACCCCCGCTGGGTCAAGCCCGTCGACGAGGCGCTCGCCCCGCTCGCCGAGCGGCACCGCGTCGTGGTCACCGTCGAGGACAACAGCCGCGTCGGCGGTGTCGGCTCCGCGGTGTCCCAGGCCCTGCGGGACGCGGGCGTCGACGTACCGCTGCGCGACTTCGGCATCCCGCCGCGCTTCCTCGACCACGCCTCCCGCAAGGAGGTCCTCGCGGAGATCGGGCTGACCGCGCCCGACATCGCCCGCCAGGTCACCGGACTCGTCTCCAGGCTGGACGGCCGGATCGACAGCGAGGCGGTCGAGCCCGCCCGCGACTGAGCTCACCCATCTGCGCACACGTTGGGCCGGACGGAGCACCCTCAGGGGTTTCCGTCCGGCCCTTTCGTGTGAAACGCACTGCGAGGGCGGGCGCGGTCCCGTGCCCCTCTCGATCATGGGTATACGGCCATGGCTACGGAGGTACGCCGGTGAGCACAGAGCAGAAGCGCCCCCAGAGCACCGGGGTGTTCCGCACCAAGACTGTGGAGCAGTCCATCCGCGACACCGAGGAGCCCGAGCATGCGCTGAAGAAGAGCCTGTCCGCATGGGACCTCACGATTTTCGGTGTCGGCGTCATCATCGGCACGGGCATCTTCGTCCTCACCGGCATCGCGGCCCGCAACAACGCGGGACCCGCCACCGCACTCTCCTTCGTGGCCGCGGGCGTCGTCTGTGCCCTCGCGGCGCTCTGCTACGCCGAGTTCGCGTCCACCGTGCCGGTGGCCGGCTCGGCGTACACCTTCTCCTACGCCTCGATCGGGGAACTGCCCGCCTGGATCATCGGCTGGGACCTGGTCCTCGAATTCGCTCTCGGCACGGCCGTGGTGGCGGTCGGCTGGTCCGGGTACGTACGCAGCCTCATGTCCACCAACCTCGGCTGGGACATGCCCGTCGCTCTGTCCGGGCCGGACGAAGGAGGCTCCTTCGACTTGCTGGCCTTCCTGCTCGTCCTGGCGCTGACCGCCATCCTGGTCGCCGGGACGAAGCTCTCGGCCCGGATCACCGCGATCGTGGTCGCCGTCAAGGTCACCGTCGTGCTCATGGTCATCGTCGCGGGCCTGTTCTTCATCAAGGCCGACAACTACTCCCCGTTCGTTCCCCCGGCCGAGCCGCAGCCCGCCGGCGGCGGCCTCCACGCGCCACTGATCCAGGTGCTCTTCGGCTACGAGCCCACCAACTTCGGCGTCATGGGCATCTTCACCGCGGCCTCCCTCGTCTTCTTCGCCTTCATCGGCTTCGACGTCGTGGCCACCGCCGCCGAGGAGACCAGGAACCCCCAGCGGGACATGCCGCGCGGCATCCTCGGCTCGCTGTTCATCTGCACGGTGCTCTACGTGGCCGTGACGCTGGTGGTCACCGGTATGCAGTTCTACAGGGAGATGTCGCCGACGGCCCCGCTCGCCGACGCCTTCAAGTCCGTGGACCAGCCCTTCTTCGCGGGTGCGATCAGCCTCGGCGCGGCCGTCGGCCTCATCACCGTCTCCATGATCCTGCTGCTCGGCCAGACCCGGGTGTTCTTCGCGATGAGCCGTGACGGGCTGCTGCCGCGCTTCTTCTCCATCACCCACCCGAAGTACCGCACCCCCTACCGGGCGACCCTTCTGCTCGGTGTGGTGATCGCCGTCATCGCGGGCTTCACCAGCCTCGAGAATCTCGCGGAACTGGTGAACATCGGAACGCTCTTCGCCTTCGTCGTCGTGGCGCTCGGCGTCATCATCCTGCGCCGCACCCGGCCCGATCTGCACCGAGCCTTCCGTACCCCGTGGGTGCCGCTGATCCCGATCCTGTCGATCGCGGCCTCGCTCTGGCTCATGCTCAACCTGCCGACCGAGACCTGGATCCGGTTCGGCATCTGGATGGCCGTCGGCATCGTCGTGTACTTCGTCTACGGACGGTCCCGCAGCCGTCTCGGGCGGCTCGGACCCGACGCCACATTCTGACGATCCCGCCGGTTCCGGCCCCGTACGCCTCCGGGTGTGCGGGGCCGGAGCGCGTCCCAGGAGTGCCGCCGGACGGATGAACCAGGCGCTTTTGACGAGTTTGAGAATTGACGCTCCATCGCACGATGAGAATTCTTGGGCGCACCCAAAGAGCCCGCGTTCATCAGGCGAGGAAGAATGCAATCCATTTCGAAGTGGAGCGTGGTGGCGGCAACGGCGTTGTCGCTCGCGACTCTCGCCGGTTCCGCCTCTGCGTCCCATGAGCCGTACCCCCTGGACTGGGGCATGGACGTCAAGCGCAAGGAAGTCATCAGCCTGACGTCTACGGGCACAGGAACCACGGTGGTCGACAACGGGACACCTGGACGCGGGATCGGCGATCAGATCATCATCACCGCGAACCTCTTTCGCGGAGGTGTCAGCTATGGCACCGAGGGAGCAGTGTGCACCCGAGTGGCAGCGCGGACCACTCACTGCACAGGCACTTTCAGCCTTCCCCGGGGGCAGGTGACGTGGCAGCACCTGCAGACCACGCCTGCCGGCGCCCCGCCCAGCGACTTCGATCTCGCCATCACCGGCGGCACCGGCGCGTACGCCACGGCCCGTGGCCATGCTCACGTCGCCAGCATCTCAGAGTCAGGTGGAGCCCTCACCCTCTATCTCGTGCGCTGACCTGTTGGTGTTGCCCGGGTCAGGGCAGGGACTCGGTGCGATTCCTAGGGGGGACCGGTCCGCCGGCGCACCGAGCGGGGGCCGGCGCAGTCGGCCCCGGCTGCCGCCACGCGTGCCCTCAGGCCGCGGTCGGCCGTGACCACCACGCAGGGCCGGCCGGCGGCTGCCGCCGTGGCCGCAAGCTCGGCGATCAGGTCGTCACCGCTCCCGGAAGCGGACTCGACCCGGACCCCCGGAACCGACGCGACGCCCCGCGCGGCCCCCTCGACGACCAGGACGACCTCGACCGGACCCGCCACGGCCGACTGCCCGCCGGGGGCCGCCAGCGAGTCGCGCAGCCGTTCGGCGGCTCCGCGCCGGTCCTGCCACCACCGGTCCGGAACCGAGCCGACGACATTGGCGCCGTCCACGACGAGAAGGGTCTCCATCACCTCAGCCTCGCACGCCCGCGCCGTGGCCGAGAGAGTGTCAGCCGCCGTGTGCCGGGGACTTCTTGGCCGACTCCGGGATCGCGGTGTCGTTGCGTATCGCCTTCCACAGCTCGGTGGCCTGGGGCTCCGCGGCGACGACGCGGTTCGGGTCCTGGGTGTCGTACCGCACCGGCAGCATGAGCGTCTCCATGGAGGCCGGGTCGACGCCCTTCATGCTGCGGGCGAAGTCGGCCAGCGCGGTGAGGGAGGCCAGTTCGGAGTCGGTCGTCAGCGACTTGGTGGCGGCGTCGGCGATCGTGTACGTCTTGCTCGGGCTGCCCAGCAGGTCCTGCTTCTTGACCTCGCTGAGCAGGGCGACCAGGAACTGCTGCTGCAGCCCGATGCGGCCGAGGTCGCTGCCGTCCCCGACGCCGTGCCGGGTCCGTACGAAGGCCAGTGAATCGGTGCCGTCCAGCCGGTGGGAACCGGCGCCGAGGTCGAGGCCGCTCGACGTGTCGCGGATGGGCTCGTCCAGCTCGACGGTCACGCCGCCGATCGCGTCGACCAGGTCCTTGAACCCGGCGAAGTCGATCTCCAGGTAGTGGTCCATGCGCACGCCGGACATCTTCTCGACGGTTTTGACGACACAGGCCGGACCGGCCAGTGAGTAGACCGAGTTGAACATCACGCGCTGCCGGGACGGCAGGGTGGAGCCGTCGGAATCGAGGCACTCGGGCCGGGTGACCAGCGTGTCCCGCGGGATGCTGACCGCGACCGCGCTGGACCGGCCCTCCGGTATGTGGATCATGAGCGCCGTGTCGGACCGGGCCCCGCCGGGATTGCCGCCCGCGAGGGCGGAGTTGCTGCCGGCGCGCGAGTCCGAACCCAGAACGAGCAGGTTCCGACCGGTGGTCGGGAGTTTCTTCGGCCGGTCGTCGCCGATCGCCTGGTTCAGGTCGACGGCCTTGATGTTCCCGTCGAGGCTGCTGTAGAGCCACCAGGCCGTGCCGCCGGCCGCGAGCAGCAGAACGAGCAGGACCAGGCCGATCGTTCTGCGCAGCCGCCGGCCGCGTCCGGCGCGGCGCCGGCGTCCTCCGTCCCCGCCTGCGCCGGCGCGCCGGCTCCGGCGCGCACCCGTTGTCGTGACGGTGTCGGTCATGCTCCTCGAGTCCTCTGCTCAAAAGTCCGCCGCGGCGGGGATGGGGACTCGGGTGGGGGGTGCCGGTCCACTACAGGTGGCTGACCATGCACTATAGACAGATTTTCGACTCCTCGTGGTCCCGGTTACATTCTTCGGGTTCACCGGATGGACACATCGCCTCCACGGTGTCGCCGCACACCGCGCAACTCGTACATGGAGCAGGACATTTTCGTGACTGAAGCACGCCCCGGAGTGGCCAAGGCCGTCATCCCCGCCGCGGGCCTGGGCACCAGGTTCCTGCCCGCCACCAAGGCGACGCCCAAGGAGATGCTGCCCGTCGTCGACAAGCCGGCCATCCAGTACGTGGTCGAGGAGGCCGTGGCCGCGGGGCTCGGTGACGTGCTGCTGGTGACGGGCCGCAACAAGCGGGCGCTGGAGGACCACTTCGACCGCAACTACGAGCTGGAGCACGCGCTCCGCCGCAAGGGCGACGGTGAACGGCTGTCGATGGTCCGTGAGTCGGCGGACCTCGCCACCGTGCACTACGTGCGCCAGGGCGACCCGCGAGGGCTGGGGCACGCGGTCCTCTCGGCCGCCGCCCATGTGGGCGACGAGCCGTTCGCGGTGCTGCTCGGGGACGATCTGATAGACCCCCGCGACCCGCTCCTCGCCCGGATGGTCGAGGTCCGCGAGGCACTGGGCGGCAGTGTCGTCGCGCTCATGGAGGTCGCTCCCGAGCAGATCCACCTCTACGGCTGCGCGGGCGTGGAGGCGACGGCCGACGGCGATGTCGTGCGTGTCACCGGCCTGTTGGAGAAGCCCGCGCCCGGCGAGGCGCCCAGCCGCTACGCCGTCATCGGGCGCTATGTCCTCGACCCGGCGGTCTTCGAGGTCCTGCGCCGTACGCCTCCGGGGTGCGGCGGCGAGATCCAGCTGACCGACGCGCTCCAGGAGCTGGCCATCCGCCCGGAGTTGGGCGGTCCGGTCCATGGGGTGCTCTTCGCGGGCCGGCGGTACGACACCGGCGACCGCGGGGACTACCTGCGGGCCATCGTCCGGCTCGCCTGTGAGCACGAGGACCTCGGCCCCGGATTCCGGGCGTGGCTGCGGGCCTGGGTCCGCGAGGAGCTCTGAGTCTCCGGAGCTCCGGGCTTCCGGGCCTCGCCGGGTGTCGGATACCGCACAGAAATAGTTTCCTGCTCAACGGAAAGAGGCGTCCGGATGTGTGTAATGTGATGGTCCTGTGAATAGCGAGTCAGGGAGCGGGTAGGTGGGGCGGGCCACTAGGGAAGAGCGCCGGCCTGCGGGCCGGGGGCGGCGCAAGGCCGCGCCCCGTCGTACCGTCGCCGGGCACAGCGCCCAAGGGGCCGGCGGGCGGGGCGGTGTCCTCCACGTCGTCGCCCACCCTGCCGACGTGCTGTCCCTCACCGGGGCTGAGGTCGGGCCCGCCCTCAGCGAGCCGGGCCGCCCGCTGACCGTGGTCTGCCTCGCGGCCGGTGACGCCGCGGGCCGCGCCGCTCTGCTCGACGCCCTGGGCGCCGGTGCGGGCTGGAGCCGCCGTGGAGAACGGCTGGCGGACGGCACGTCCCTGGACATCCACACCCTCTCCCCGGCATCCCGCATCGCGGTCTGCTTCGTCGACGCGGCCGGCCGCCTCGCCCGCGGCGCCGAGCGGGAACGGGCCAGCCTCGCGGCCGCGCTGCTGGAGCGTTTCCCGGCGGCGGTGCTCCGCACCACCGACCCCGATCCCGAACACATCGCCTGGGACGCAGAGGTCGCCACCTACGCCGATCACCCCGAGCACACGGCCGTCGCCGAGGCCGTCCTCGAAGCTGTACGGCTGCGCGCCGACAGGCCGGAGACCGCCGGGCTCGTCGTCGAGTGCTTCCGTGCCGCCGCGCCCTGCGACGAGCCCGGGGCCCCCGGCCCCGCGGTGAACCGGTACCCGGGCCGCCGTGTCTGGCTCACCCGCGGCACCGACGGGCGGCTCGCCGCCTACGCCGCCGTGGGCGGCGGCATCGTGCGCTGGACCGAGGAGAGGCCGGGCGGTCCCGGCTGGACCGAGTGGCGGTCGCCCGACACGCCGTCCCTCCTGCCGGTCCTGTCCGTGGCCCAGAGCCCCGAGGGCTGGGTCCATCTCGTCTCGCTGCGCCGGACGCCGGACCCGGCCGGGGGATCCCTGGTCGAGGTCATGCACGCGGTGCAGTACCAGAGCGGCCGGCCCGCCGCCCCGTGGCGGTCCCTCGGCAATCCCAACGGCAGCCACCCCGTGAAGAGCCGTGAAGTGGGCGTTCCGGCCGTCGTCGTGGACGCCGACGGCTGCCCGCACCTCTTCGCCCGCAACTTCGGACGGGGCGTCAGCTCCCGCTCGCAGGCCAAGGACGGATCCTGGGGCGGCTGGACCGACCGGCAGGGCTCGGGCGTGACCGACGGTCTCGCCGCCGTGCTCGACGACCAGGGCGGACCCGAGGTATTCGCCCCGTCGGACGAGGGAGTGCTGCGCTGGCACCGCGCCCCCGACGGGGACGGCCTGGTCCGCAGCCCGCATCCGCTGCCGCTGCTTCCGGTGCCCGGCTCGCCGCTCGCGGCCCAGCCGACCGGCGGCGGCCGCATCACGGTGTACGGCTCGGACGCCCGTGACGGCGCGCTCTGGGCGCTGCGCACGGACGGCGCCGCGACACGGATCGGGGGCGCCGGGGGAGCGGGCGTCACCCTCGCCCGGGCGGCGATCGACGGATACGACTGCACGGTGCTGCTCCAGCGCGCCCCCGAGGGCGAGACGGCGATCGCCGCGTATCCGACGGAACACGAACCCTCGGACCTGTGGTGGGAGCGGACGGGCGGACAGGGGGTCCGCGAACCGGCCGCGGCCGTCGACGCGTACGGCCGGCTGGTCGTCGCGTCGCTGGACCCGGACGGCCGCCTGCGGGTGGCGCGCCAGGACACCACGGCGCCAGGTCTACTGCTCGGCGGGTGGGTGACCGTCTGACACGAGGGGGATTCCTGGGGAGGGGTTCACGTCGGGGGCGGCAGGGGGCCGCCGCCGACGAGGGGCGCGGGTTCCGCGGAGCGGAACGCACGCGGCCCGTATTTGTCGATTGATCGTCATTCTTCTTCGCTCGCGGCGTCGTCCGGCTGTCCGGCGGCGGGCGCGAGTCGACGACACCTTTGCACGGAGGGGCTCATGACCATGTCTGGGCATGTGGCACACGCGGGGGCGGGGAGCGGTCGGGTCACGGACGCGGACGGGCACGACCGGCTGCCGCCGCCGCCCAGGATGCGGGTCGGCGAGGCCGACGACGAGGCGTACGTGTACCCGTCCGCGCGTCCGCTCGCCGCCCGGGAGATGAACCGTGCGGCCGTCGCGGAACTGCTCGAACACGTCGGCGTCCCGTACTTCGCGGTCCGCGGCACCTCCGACCACGGCACGGTCGTGGCCGTCGCCGAGGACGACCGCGACCGGGTGCTGGGCGGGATCTTCCGCTACATGTCGGCGTACCCCGGCCACATCACCGTGTTCCCTCCGGAGCCCGCCGCGGCCGGCCGCCCCGTCCCCAGCAAGGACCCACGGGCGTGGCGTGACATCCGCACCGCCGTGGCCGTGCGGCTGAGCTGGCTCCAGACCGACCCCGGCGGACATCTGGTCCTCGGCCACGAGTACGGCGGCACGATCGAGTTCTGGAGCCGGCAGGGCGGCAGCCTCGTCGCGCCCCGGGCCAACCGGGTCACCTGGTCGGTCGCGGCCGACAGCACCGACGTCGGCGGTGCCGGCAGGCTGTTCAGCCGCTTCGTCTCCGACCACACCCCCGCCGAGGACGGGCCCGCCCTCCTGACCCGGCCCGAGTTCCTCGTGCCCTCCGTCGAGGACATCTCCTTCCCCGTCGACGCCGTCTACACCTGGGTCGACGGCCAGGACCCGGCCTGGCAGCAGCGCAAGGCCACCGCCAAGGGCGAGGCCTACCACGCGGAATCGGCCAGCGACGCGCGCTTCATCAGCCGTGACGAACTGCGGTACTCGATCCGTTCGCTGCACCTCTTCGCGCCCTGGATCCGCACGGTGTACGTCGTCACCGACGACCAGGTCCCGGCCTGGCTGCGCGAGGACGTGCCCGGCATCCGCGTCGTCAGCCACCGCGAGATCTTCCGCGACCCGGCCGACCTGCCGACGTTCAACTCGCACTCCATCGAGAGCCAGCTGCACCACATCGACGGACTCGCCGAACACTTCCTGTACTTCAACGACGACATGTTCATCGGCCGGCCCGTCGCGCCGCACGCGTTCTTCACGCCCACCGGAACCGCCCGCTACTTCCCCTCCCGCAACCGCATCCCGCAGGGCCCCGTCGTGGCGACCGACACCCCCGTCGACGCCGCGTGCAAGAACAACCGGGCGCTGCTGCTGAGCCGTTTCGGCCGCGTGATCACCCAGCCCATGGAACACATCCCCTACGCCCTGCGCCGCAGCGCGATGTACGAGGCGGAGGCCGACTTCCCCGAAGCCTGGGCCCGCACCTCCGCCAGCCGCTTCCGGGCCATGACGGACCTGTCGCCCACCTCCTCCTTCGCGCTCTACTACGCGGCGCTCACCGGGCGCGCCCAGCCGGGCTCGATGCCCTTCACCTATCTCCAGCTGGCCGTACCGGACCTCGAGGACCGCCTCAAGCGGCTGCTGGAGGGCCGCAACCAGGACTCCTTCTGCCTCAACGACGCCTTCTCCACACCGGAGGACCTTCAGGCGCAGCAGGAGGTCCTCGACGGATTCCTCAACGCGTACTTCCCGACCCCGAGCCCGTACGAGAGATGAACAGGAGCCCACGCCATGTCTGAACCGGGGTCGATGAGCTCCGCCGCGGGCGTCTACCAGAAGATCGTCCCGCAGCCCATCCGGGCCCTCGCGGCCAGCCGCGTACCGCCGCGTGTGCGCCGCAGGGTCAAGTCCCGTCTCGCCCGCACCCTGGCGAGCCGCGAGTCGCGGCAGCACCGCCGCAGTCTCAAGCAGGTCAGGGACGCCCGGTTCGCCGCCCGGCCCGAGGGGCGGGCCCTGACGGACGACGGGCGCGTCGCGCACATCCACGCGCAGCTCACCGCGGACCGCGCGCGCCGGCTCGACCACGACCTGGTCACCGCCGCGTTCGACGTCGCGGGCATCCCGTGGTTCTCGGTGCCCCCGCTGGACGACCGGCGCACGGCGCTCGCCGTGCCGAAGGAGCACAAGGCCGCCGTACGGCGCGTGCTGCGGGCGCTGCTGGAGGAGCAGACGGGCTACGTCTGCTCGGTCTCCCCGGCCGACAACGCAGGGATCCTGATCCCCGGCAGCCATGTCAAGGCGTGGAAGCACTTCGCCAAGGCCCGCGTCATCCGGGTCATGTGGCTGCGCACCGAACCGACCAGGTCCCTGCTGATCGGCGAGGACCAGGGCGTCGAGATCGAGTTCTGGACCCTCAACACCGATCTCGCCGCACCCCGGCTCGTCGGGCCGCGCCCCAACCGCGTCCAGCGCGTGGTCGCCGCCGGGACCGCGACGGTCGGGATCGACCACCACCGGCTGACCGGATACGCCGACCTCGCCGCCGCGGGTGCGGCGACCCGGGTCCCCGAAGGCTTCGACGTCGTGCGGGTCGAGGAGGTCACCTTCCCCGTCGACGCCGTCGTCCTGTGGCAGCACACCGGGGCATGGGCCGAGGAGCTGCTGCGGGCCACCCTGCGCTCGCTGCACCAGTACGCCCCGTGGCTCGACGCCGTCCACCTCGTCGCGCTCGCCCCCCTGCCGCAGTGGGTGCGGTCCGGGGACTGGCTGACCGTCGTCGGCGCGGGACGGGAGGCGGAGGCACAGCTGCACGAACTGCCCGGCCTCGCCGAGCACTTCCTGCTGCTGCGCCCGGGCGCGGTTCTCGCCCGGCCGGTCCGTCCCTTCGACTTCTTCACCCCCCTCGGCGGCACGCGCCCGCGGCGCGGACCCTGGACGGCGGAGGAGGCCGCCGCGCCGTGGACCAGGACCGCGTACGCCTTCACCACCCGGGCCGTCGCCCACGGATTCGCCTGCGGCGTCCAGCCGTACAACCTCACCGTCCTGCGCGCGATCGCCGACGGCTACGACTGGACCGAGTACCTCGTCGACACCCAGACGGCGCCCCAGCTGACCGGCACCCACCCGCTCGACGGACTCGTCCACCACGCCGCCCACTGCTCCGGCTACGCCGACCCCTCCGGCGCGGCCACCCTCGGCCTGCACGCCGCCATGCCCGGCGTGCAGCGCTGGCTCGACCGGCTCCTGGTGCGCAGGGACGCCCAGCAGTTCCAGCTGTTCGGACTGGCCACGGCCGAGGCGCGCAGCCGCGGCGGCACCGCCGCCGTCGTCGAGTTCCTACGGCGCTACTTCCCGGTCGAGAGCCCCTTCGAGCACCCGGCCGACGCGGACGCCGGCGAGGACGGAAGCCGATGACCGCGCTCAACCCCGAGGCGTCCTCGGCCGTCGGCGCCTACCGCGCCCTGCTGCCGGCATCCCTGCGCCGCACGATCGCACGCCGCGTGCCCAGGGGCCTGCGCTCCATCGTCAAGCGGCTGCTGCGCCGCATCCAGCTCGGCATCGGCCTGTCCCGCGCCCTGCGCGCCGTCCGGGCCCGCCGCCGCTGGCCGCATCTGTTCGCCCAGGGGGAGCGGCTGGCCGCGCTCGTCGACCGCGGCTCGCAGATCGCGCTCGTACGCCCCACCGCGTCCCCGCTCGGGCTGCGGGAGGCCAACCTCGAACTGGTCGTCTCCGCCCTCGAAGCGACGGGCGTCGACCACTTCGCGGTGCGCGGCACCTCCGAGTTCCGCACCTGCCTCGCCGTGTCCGCGGCCGACCGGGCACGGGTCGGCGAGGCCGTCGCCGCGGCCGGCCGGTCCACGCCGCTGTACGTGGCCCGGTGCGAGGGCCCCGACGCCCACGGGCGCGCCGCCCTCGGCGGCTCGCGCCGCGGCCGCGCGACGGTCGCCGAGGCGTCCGCCGTACGCGTCGGCATGGTCTGGCGCGACCCGGGCGGCTCGCTGTCCCTGGGGCTCGAGTACGGCTGCGACATCGAGTTCTGGCGGCCCGAGGACGACCGGCTCGTCGCCCCGCGCCCCAACCGGACCACCGAGTACGTCGCCGCGGACGCGCCCCGCGTCCTCGTCCCCGTCAGCCGGCTCACCGGCTTCGCGGCGCTGCACACCCGCCGGACCCGCGCGGTGCGCACCATCGTGCCCTGCTCCGTCCCGCTGCCCGAGGACGTCCGCTTCCCCGTGGACGTCGTCTACACGTGGGTGGACGGCAACGACCCGGCGTGGCAGGAGCGGCGGAGCCGGTACGGCGAAGGCGGCTACCACGCCGAATCGGCCAACGCCGCCCGCTACATCAGCCGGGACGAACTGCGCTACTCGCTGCGCGCACTGGAACAGCACGCGCCCTGGGTGCGCCGGATCTACCTGGTCACCGACCGGCAGCGGCCGCACTGGCTCGACCCCCGCCATCCGCGTATCCGGGTCGTCGACCACACCGAGATCTTCGACGACGCCGACGCGCTGCCCACCTACAACTCGCACGCCATCGAGAGCCGGCTGCACCACATCGACGGCCTCTCGGAGCAGTTCCTCTACTTCAACGACGACATGTTCCTCGGCAGGCCCGTCACCCCCCAGGACTTCTTCCTGTCCAACGGCATGACACGGGTCTTCCTGTCGCCCTCCCAGGTCCCGCAGTGGGAACTCTCCCTCGGCGACCGACCGGTGGACGCGGCCGGAAAGAACAACCGCAGGATCCTGGAGGCGAGCTTCGGCTCGACGATCGTGCAGAAGATGCGGCACGCGCCCTATCCGCTGCGCCGCAGCGTGCTCTTCGAGATCGAGCGCGAGTTCGCCGAACAGCACCGGGCCACCATGCTCAGCCGGTTCCGCAGCGCCACCGACATCTCCATCCCCTCGTCGCTGTACCACTACTACGCGTACTTCACCGGCCGGGCCGTGCCCTCCGACATCGAGTTCGCGTACCTGGATCTGGCCCGGCCCGAGATCGAGCGGCGCCTCGGCATCCTGCTGGCCCGCCGCGACCGGCAGGCCTTCTGCATCAACGACACCGTCTCCGACGGGCGGGACACCGACCGGCAGTCGCGCATGCTCAGCCGGTTCCTGCAGGCGTACTACCCCGTCCCCAGTGCCTTCGAGCTGAAGGAGCCCCAGGAACGATGAAGGTCTCCTTCCTGATCAACAACATCTACGGCATCGGCGGCACCAACCGGACCGTGATCAACCTCGCCGAGGCGCTGTCCGCCCGTCACGAGGTGGAAATCGTCTCCGTGTTCCGCCGCGCGGCCGCCCCCAAGTTCGAGATCTCCCCGCAGGTCACCGTCCGGGCACTGGTCGACCTGCGCGCGGGCAGCGGCGCCGACCGGGGCGCGGCCGGCCTGGACGAGCCGACCGGCGTCGTCCCGCGCCAGGAGGAGTTCTACGCGCAGTACAGCAAGCTCTCCGACGAACGCGTCATCGGCCACTTGAAGAAGACCGACGCGGACGTGGTCGTCGGCACCCGGCCGAGCCTCAACCTCTTCGTCGCCCGCTTCACCCGGGACGGGGCCCTGCGCGTCGCGCAGGAACACATGACCCACCTCGCCATCCCGCCCGCCGTGCGCGAGGAGATGGCCCGGGTCTATCCCCGGCTGGACGCCGTCACCACGGTCACCGACGCCGACGCCCGCTCCTTCATGGAGCACACCCCCATCGCGGGCGTGCCCGTCGTCGGCATCCCCAACAGCGTGCCGCAGCCCGTCGTCACGCCGTCCGACGGCAGCCGCAAGGTCGTCGTCAGCGCCGGCCGCATGCACCACATCAAGCGGTACGACCTGCTGATCCGCGCCTTCGCCCGGGTCGCGGACGACTTCCCGGACTGGCAGCTGCGCATCTACGGCGACGGCAACGAGGCGGCCAAGCTGCGCGCTCTGGTCACCGAACTCGGCCTGGCGGGCCGGGCGTTGCTCATGGGCGGCTTCTCGCCGATCGAGTCGGAGTGGGCCAAGGGCTCCATCGCCGCGGTGACCTCCAGCGCCGAATCGTTCGGCATGACCCTCGTCGAGGCCATGCGCTGCGGGCTGCCCGTGGTGTCCACGGACTGCCCCGTCGGCCCCCGGGAGATCCTGCGGGACGGCGAGGACGGCATCCTCGTCCCCAACGGCGACACCGAAGCCGTCGCCGCCGCGCTGCACCGGCTGATGGCCGACGACGCGCTGCGGCGCGCCATGGGCACGGCCGCCCTGCGCAACTCCGCCCGCTACGACCCCGGAGTCGTCGCCGAGCGCTACACCGAACTCTTCGAGTCGGCCGCCGAGCGCCGCGCCGCGGCCGAGCCCAAGTACCGCAGGCCGTCGGCCAAGGCACTGGGCCGGGGACCGGGCAGCGACGCCCCGCCCGCCACCGTGCGCACCGCGGTGGTGCACACCGTCGCCGACGACGCCGGCTGGCTGCGGTTCACCGCCGACGGCCCCGACGACGGCAAGCACCGCTGGAACCTCCAGCTGCGCCAGAACCCCACCGGCGGCCGGCGCCTGCCCGACATGCCGTTGCGCACCACCCGCAGACCCCTGCCGTCCGGCGGCACGCGCTACACGGCCGCGCTCACGCCCTCCGCCCTCGAGGAACTCGGGGACGGCCGCTGGCGCGTCATGATGGTGTCCGCCAAGGGCGAGGCCGTCCACATGAAGGCCGGGATACGCGACACCCGGGCCCTCATGGCCGCCCGGGCCCGGCTCCTCGCCTCGCCCGCCGGCGCACCGGTCGTCTGGAACCTCCCGTACGCCCAGCAGGGCGGCAAGCTCATGCTGCGCACCGTCCACCGGGCCCAGCACGTGGAGTGCACCGCCGTCGACGTCACGGACGACGCCATCAGCGTCCGCGGCGTTCTGTGCGCCGAGCGTGCCGTCCTCCCGGGCGCCCGCTTCGTGCTCGTGCGCCGCGGTCACCACCGCGCCGAGATCTCCGTACCCGCCCACGCCACCGACGATCGCAGCTTCCACGCGGAGGTGCCGCTCCGCCAGGTCGTCGACGACCGGCTGGAGCGCTGGGAGGACTGGGACTGGTGGCTGCAGCCCAGCCCCGCCGACCGCCGCAAGGTGCGCGTCTGCCACCTCTTCGAGGACTTCCCCGACGTCAAGGGCGCCTACGCCTACCCCGCCGTCCCGGTGGCCGACGAGCCGTCGCGCTTCGTCGTCGTGCACCCCTCCCGTCCCGTACGGGTCCGTCCGTACTGCTCAGCCTCTGGAGCCATGGCCATGAATGTGGTGGACCGATGAACCGAGAACCGCGCTCGATCCTGCACATCGTCGCCCACCAGGACGACGACCTGTACTTCATGAACCCCGACCTGGTGCGCGCCCTCCAGGACGGCGACCGCATCACCACCGTGGTGCTCACCGCCGGCGAGGGCGACGGGATCAACGTCGACACCGACAATCCCCAGCGCCGCTCCGTCCAGCCCGACTTCGCCGGTTACAGCACCGCCCGCGGCTGCGGACTGCGCTCCGCCTACGCCCGGATGGCGACCGGCGACCGGACCAGCCCGTGGCGCCGCGAGCCCGTCGAGCTCGTCCCCGGGTTCGCCGTCGAACGCTTCACCTTGGCGGCGCGCGAGAACGTGCAGATGTTCTTCTGCCAGCTGCACATGGGCGCACCGACTCCCCAGGGCACCCGCACCCGCATCACCGACCTGTGGGCCGGGCAGATCCGCACCCAGGCCACCCTGCCGGTCCGCGGCTCGACCGTCGCCGAGGTACAGCACGTCTCCCGCGAGCAGGTCGTCGGCGGACTCGTGTCGCTGCTCGCACACATCGGGCCGACCACCGTGCGCACCATGGACCCCGACCCCGAACACGACGGCGGCAAAGAGGGGTTCGTCCTGTCGGACCATCTCGACCACACCGCCACCGCGCGGTTCGCGCTCGAGGCCCTCGCCCGCCACCGGGAGACGGCCCCCACCCCGCCCGTCGTCGAGCACTTCAGGGCGTACGCCAACCGGTTCTGGGGCTACAACCTGGACGCGGGCGCCGTCGAGGAGAAGGCCGCCTACCTCGCGACCTACGCGGGACTGGACGCCACCACCGCGTGCCCGCAGGGCACCTGCGACGCCTGCGGCGACCGCCAGCTCGGTCCCAACCCCTACCGCAGCACCCACATGCGCAGCGCCGCCTACCGCTACTCACCGGCCACGGACTGGCTGCGGCTCGGACCCGGCGGCCGGCTCAACGCCTTCGCCGTCCTCGGGGGCCGGCTGGCGCTCTGGACGGAGACCGGCCCCGCCACGGGGGAATGGCAGGGCCCGTTCACGCTCGGCGACGGATGGATCGCTCCCACCCTGGCGGTGGCCGGGGAACCGGGCGGGCCGGCCCACCTCGTGGCCCTGCGCCGCCGGGAGATGCCCGGCGGCGAGGTCGGCGTCGATCTCGTCCACACGACGCAGGACCCGGACGGCGGCGGGTTCTACGACTGGGAGAGCCTGGAGAACCCGGACTGGCACCACACGGACCCGCGGTTCCAGCGCGAGACGGGTGTGCCGTCCGCCGCGGTCGACGGCGCCGGCCGGCTCCACGTCTTCGTCCGCAACTTCAGCCAGGGCATCAGCATGCGCCGCCAGGACGATCGCGGCGGCTGGGGGCCGTGGGAGGACCTCGGCGGCTCCTTCGTCCAGGACGCCGGCACGGCGATCCGCAACGACCTGGGGGCCGTCGAGCTCTACGTTCCCGGGAAGGGTTCCGTGCACCGCTACCACCAGGCCGACATGGGCGCGCCCTTCGTCCGCGACGACACCCTGACCACGGGCAAGGTCGCCACGGGCGGGGTCACCGCCGTCAACTCCGGCGGCAACCGGACCTGTCTCTACTTCCGCGAGGCCGCCACCGGCCAGGTGATGGCCTACCGCCAGCACGAGAACGGGCGCTGGCCCGGGGCCGGAGCGGGCGTCGGCGGACACGCCGGCACCGGCGCGGTCGCCGCCCTGTGGGCGCCCGAACGCGGCGCCCGCGAGGCGTACCTGGCGCACCGCGGATCCCGCGGCCGGCTCGTCGTCTCGCTGCCGGTCCGCGACAAGGACGTTGCCGGAGCGCACTGGCGCGAACGCGGCGACATGCTCACGCACGCCCCGGCCATGACGCTCGACGCGGCCGGCGCCCTCGTGATCACCGCCGTCGGAACGGACGGCAGGCTCCACGTCCACCGCCAGCTCACGCCGGAGACCGGCAGCCCCCTGGGACCGGTCCGCATCGTGTGACGGACGGCCCGCGGACACGCGAACGGGCCGTACGGATACGTCCGTACGGCCCGTTCGTCTGACGGTGACCCCTTACGCGGGGACGCTGGCGACGCCCTGCGCCAGGAACCGCTTGCCGTTCACGCGCTCCGAGACGCCCTCACGGTCCAGGTACGGCGTGATGCCGCCCAGGTGGAAGGGCCAGCCGGCGCCCGTGATCAGGCACAGGTCGATGTCCTGAGCCTCGGCCACGACACCCTCGTCCAGCATCAGGCCGATCTCCTGCGCCACCGCGTCCAGGACGCGGGCACGCACCTGCTCCTCGGTCAGGACGGTGTCGCCCTGCTTCAGGAGCGCGGCGACCTCCGGGTCCAGCTCCGGCTTGCCGGAGTCGTAGACGTAGAAGCCGCGCTTGCCGGCCTCGACGACCGCCTTCAGGTTCGGGGAGACCGTGAAGCGGTCCGGGAACGCCTTGTTCAGGGTCTCCGAGACGTGCAGACCGATGGCGGGGCCGACGAGCTCCAGCAGGACCAGCGGCGACATCGGCAGACCGAGCGGCTCGATGGCCTTCTCGGCGGTGGCGACCGGGGTGCCCTCGTCGATGACGTTCTGGATCTCGCCCATGAAGCGGGTCAGGATGCGGTTCACGACGAACGCCGGGGCGTCCTTGGTGAGGACCGCGGTCTTCTTCAGCTTCTTCGCGACACCGAACGCGGTGGCGAGAGACGCGTCGTCCGTCTTCTCGCCGCGGACGATCTCCAGCAGCGGCAGGACCGCGACCGGGTTGAAGAAGTGGAAGCCGACGACGCGCTCGGGGTGCTTGAGCTTGGAGGCCATCTCGCTGACCGACAGCGAGGAGGTGTTGGTGGCGAGGATCGCGTGCGCCGGGGCGACCGCCTCGACCTCCGCGAACACCTTCTGCTTGACGGACATCTCCTCGAACACGGCCTCGATGATGAAGTCCGCGTCCGCGAAGCCCTCGGCCTTGTCGAGCACACCGGTCACCAGGGCCTTGAGGCGGTTGGCCTTGTCCTGGTTGATGCGGCGCTTGCCGAGCAGCTTGTCGATCTCGGCGTGGACGTAGCCCACACCCTTGTCGACGCGCTCCTGGTCGATGTCGGTCAGCACGACCGGCACCTCCAGGCGGCGCAGGAACAGCAGCGCGAGCTGAGAGGCCATCAGACCGGCGCCGACGACGCCGACCTTGGTGACCGGGCGGGCCAGGCTCTTGTCGGGGGCGCCGGCCGGGCGCTTGCCGCGCTTCTGGACCAGGTTGAAGGCGTAGATGCCGGAGCGGAGTTCGCCACCCATGATCAGGTCGGCGAGCGCGGTGTCCTCGGCGTCGAAGCCCTTCTGCAGGTCGCCGTCCTTGGCGGCCTCGATGATGTCGAGGGCGCGGTAGGCGGCGGGCGCGGCGCCGTGCACCTTGGAGTCCGCGATGAAGCGGCCACGGGCGACGGCCTGGTCCCAGCCCTCGCCGCGGTCGACGTCGGCGCGCTCGACCGCGATCTCACCGGTGAGGACCTTGGCGGTCCACACCAGGGACTGCTCCAGGAAGTCGGCGCCCTCGAAGATCGCGTCGGCGATGCCGAGCTCGAAGACCTGCGCGCCCTTGAGCTGCTTGTTCTGGTTGAGCGAGTTCTCGATGATGACCGAGACCGCGCGGTCCGCGCCGATCAGGTTCGGCAGGATCGTGCAGCCGCCCCAGCCCGGGACGAGACCGAGGAAGACCTCGGGCAGCGAGAACGCCGGGATCGCCTTGGAGACGGTGCGGTACGTGCAGTGCAGACCGACCTCGACGCCGCCGCCCATGGCCGCGCCGTTGTAGTACGCGAAGGTCGGCACGGCGAGGCCTGCGAGGCGCTTGAAGACGTCGTGGCCGCCCTTGCCGATGGCGAGCGCGTCCGAGTGCTGCTTGAGCAGCTCGACGCCCTTGAGGTCGGCGCCGACGGCGAAGATGAACGGCTTGCCGGTGACACCGGCACCGACGATCGCGCCCTCGGCGGCCTCCTTCTCGACCTGGTCGATCGCCGCGTCGAGGTTGGCGAGCGACTGCGGTCCGAAGGTGGTCGGCTTGGTGTGGTCCAGGCCGTTGTCGAGCGTGATGAGCGCGAAGCGCCCGGCGCCCGCGGGGAGGTCGAGGTGGCGCACGTGCGCCTGCGTGACGACCTCGTCCGGGAACAGCTCGGCCGCGCCCTTCAGGAGCTCAGTGGTGGTGCTCACTTGTTGCCTCCGGCGTCCTTGTGGTGCGGGTTCTCCCAGATGACCGTGGCGCCCATGCCGAAGCCGACGCACATGGTGGTCAGGCCGTAGCGGACCTCCGGCTGCTCCTCGAACTGGCGGGCCAGCTGCGTCATCAGACGCACGCCGGAGGAGGCCAGCGGGTGGCCGAAGGCGATGGCGCCGCCGTACTGGTTGACGCGCGCGTCGTCGTCGGCGATGCCGTAGTGGTCCAGGAAGGCCAGGACCTGGACGGCGAACGCCTCGTTGATCTCGAAGAGGTTGATGTCCTCGATCGTGAGGCCCGCCTTGGCGAGGGCCTTCTCGGTCGCCGGGATCGGGCCGTAGCCCATGACCTCCGGCTCGACGCCGGCGAAGGCGTACGAGACGAGGCGCATCTTGACCGGGAGGTTGTTCTCGCGGGCGAAGTCCTCGGAGGCGATGATCGACGCGGTGGCGCCGTCGTTGAGGCCCGCGGCGTTGCCGGCGGTGACGCGGCCGTGGACGCGGAACGGCGTCTTCAGACCGGCCAGGCTCTCCAGGGTCGTCCCCGGGCGCATCGGCTCGTCGGCGGTGACCAGGCCCCAGCCGGTCTCGCCGGCCTCGGGGTTGGTGCGGCGGACGGAGACCGGCACGAGGTCCTGCTGGATCTTGCCGTCGGCGTACGCCTTGGCGGCCTTCTCCTGCGAACGCACGGCGTACTCGTCGGCGCGCTGCTTGGTGATGTGCGGGTAGCGGTCGTGCAGGTTCTCCGCGGTCATGCCCATGAAGAGGGCCGACTCGTCGACGAGCTTCTCGCTGACGAAGCGCGGGTTCGGGTCGACGCCCTCGCCCATGGGGTGACGCCCCATGTGCTCGACACCGCCGGCGATGACGGCGTCGTACGCACCGAAGGCGATGGAGCCGGCGACGCTCGTCACGGCGGTGAGCGCACCGGCGCACATGCGGTCGATGGAGTAGCCCGGCACGGACTGCGGCAGCCCGGCGAGGATGCCCGCGGTGCGGCCGAGGGTCAGGCCCTGGTCACCGATCTGCGTGGTCGCCGCGATGGCGACTTCGTCGATCTTCTTCAGGTCGAGGGCCGGGTTGCGCCGCAGCAGCTCCCTGATGGCCTTCACGACGAGATCGTCGGCGCGGGTCTCGTGGTAGATGCCCTTCGGGCCCGCCTTGCCGAACGGGGTGCGGACGCCGTCGACGAAGACGACGTCCCTGACGGTACGAGGCACGATGGCTCTCCTCCAGGGTGCGGGGTTGCACTGCTGCGGCGCACACGCCTGAGCGTGCGCTTGCTTCTCTCATGCTACTTGTGGGTAACCATGCTGCCCAGTCCCCCGGGGGGCGGGGCGGTGAAGGTCACACGTCAGGGTGGTGTCCGCGGGCTCGCCCGGTGGGGATCGCGGGTTCGGGATGCGGCGTGATGGGGGCGCTCCGGCGGGGCGGGGGCCGCGCCCGGAGGGCCGGCTGCGGCGCGACAGAGGAGATGTCGCCCGGCCGGGGCCGCGCTGCCAAGGCCGTTCGGGCGGCAGACGCCGTGCCCCTGCGCCGACGGCGCTCCGGCCGAGCCGCCGCGAGGGAGGCGACCCCACCGACCGATGGGCGCAGGGGCCGGATCGCTGTGGCCATGGAAGGGCGCCGTGGCCCTGGGGGACGGACAGGGCTCGGCGCGGTGAACGGGCACGCCGTGGCGCCGCAGCGCCGGGCGGGCGCCGTTTCGCCCGCCCGGCGGGAGCATCCGACAGCCCGGCCCGGCCCGGCCCGGCCCAGGCCGCGTGCCCGGCCCGCCCGGGGAACCCGGCACAGGCCCCGCCTGGCGTTACGCCGGACCCGTGACCAGCGCAGCCGACAGAAGAGGGGCCGCCAGTTCGATCTGCCACTGCCTCGCGCCCAGCGATCCCAGCATCTCCGCGACCGAGTCCGGCGTGACCGGCGACGGCGGTTCCCAGCAGACCCTGCGCACCGTGTCCGGGGTGATCAGGTTCTCCTGGGGCACGTTCAGTTCCTCGGCAAGTGCCGACACCGCCGCGCGGGCGGCCGACAGGCGGGCCGCCGCCGCGGGGTCCTTGTCGGCCCAGGCGCGGGGCGGCGGCGGGCCCGCCACCGGCTGACCGGGCTGCGGGAGCTCGGAGTCGGGCAGAGCCTTCGCCCGGTCGACGGCCGCCTGCCACTGCTCCAGCTGACGCCGTCCCATCCGGTGCCCGAAACCGGGCAGCGCCGTCAGGGCGTGCAGGTTGGCCGGCAGCGCGAGCGCCGCCTCCACGATCGCCGCGTCGCCGAGCACCTTGCCGGGCGACACGTCACGCCGCTGCGCGACCTTGTCGCGGGCCGTCCACAGTTCCCGTACGACCGCCATCTGACGGCGCCGGCGCACCTTGTGCATGCCCGACGTCCGCCGCCACGGGTCCTTCCGCGGCGGCGCCGGCGGGGCCGCGGCGATCGCGGCGAACTCCTGGACCGCCCACTCCAGCTTCCCCTGGCGCTCCAGCTCCTTCTCCAGCGCGTCGCGCAGGTCGACCAGCAGCTCCACGTCGAGCGCGGCGTAACGCAGCCACGGCTCGGGCAGCGGACGGGTGGACCAGTCGACCGCGGAGTGGCCCTTCTCCAGCGCGTAGCCGAGGACGCCCTCCACCATCGCGCCGAGCCCGACGCGAGGGAAACCCGCGAGGCGGCCGGCCAGCTCGGTGTCGAACAGCCGCGTCGGCACCATGCCTATTTCGCGCAGGCAGGGCAGGTCCTGGGTGGCGGCGTGCAGGATCCATTCGGCGTCGGCGAGGGCCTCGCCGAGCCCGGACAGATCGGGGCAGCCCACCGGGTCGACGAGCGCGGTGCCCGCGCCTTCGCGGCGCAGCTGCACGAGGTAGGCACGCTGGCCGTAGCGGTAGCCGGAGGCGCGTTCCGCGTCGACGGCCACGGGGCCGGTGCCCGCGGCGAAGGCCGCGATCACCTCGGCGAGCGCATCCTCGTCGGCGACCACCGGCGGGATGCCGTCACGGGGCTCCAGCAGGGGGATCGGCAGCCCGTCGGCGGGTACGCCGTCGTCCGGAGGGGCGCCCCCGGTGGTTCGCAGTGATGTCTGCGCTGCGGTCTCTTGGGCGTCGGTCACGTGCCAAGGGTATCTGTGAACGGATCGCGCCCGTCGACGGAACGTTCCGTCGACGGGCGCGGAGGAAGTGTCAAGAGTTTCAGTGGATGATGCCGGTCCGCAGGGCCACCGCCACCATTCCGGCCCTGTCGCCCGTGCCCAGCTTGCGGGCGATACGGGCGAGGTGGCTCTTGACGGTCAGTGCGGACAGGCCCATCGAGACGCCGATCGCCTTGTTCGACTGGCCCTCCGCCACCAGGCGCAGGACCTCGACCTCGCGGCCGGACAGCTCGCGGTAGCCGCCCGGGTGGCTCGGGGCACCCGGGGGGCGGCGGTGCATGCGACCGGCCGCGGAGCCGATGGGGGCGGCGCCGGGTCGGGCGGGGTGTCCGATATTGGTGCGCGTACCGGTGACGACGTAGCCCTTGACGCCTCCGGCGAGGGCGTTGCGCACGGCGCCGATGTCGTCGGCGGCGGACAGCGCGAGGCCGTTCGGCCAGCCCGCGGCACGCGTCTCGGACAAGAGGGTCAGCCCGGAACCGTCGGGCAGGTGAACGTCGGCAACGCAGATGTCGCGGGGGTTGCCGACGCGGGGACGGGCCTCCGCGATGGACGACGCCTCGATCACGTCACGGACTCCGAGCGCCCACAGGTGGCGGGTGACGGTGGAACGGACGCGCGGGTCGGCCACGACGACCATGGCCGTCGGCTTGTTGGGGCGGTAGGCGACCAGGCTTGCGGGCTGCTCGAGAAGAACGGACACCAGGCCTCCTGGAAAGGTGCGGGACGGAGCCGGCTCGGGGAAGAAGCCGGGGCGAACCGTGCAGTTAGGTCATTGACCTCTTCGGCATCAAACCCGTCCGCCTTTAGGGAATGATCACGATTTGGTGAGTAATTATCAGGACAATTCGGACAGGCGATCGATCATCCTACGAGCGAGCACGTGCACGTGCGCCTGCCCGTGTACGAGCGGGGCAGGGCGTCGCACGGCCCGCGTCAGTGTCCCGCGGATGAGCCGTTCCGCTCCTCAGGGCTGCTGCGGTCCTCGCCGCTGCGGAAGGCTCACCACGCCCGTCGTGCCGTCGGCGGCACCGGCCGGCGAAGGGGGCAGTCCGGCGACCTGGCAGAGGAGATCGCACCAGGCGGCGAGGTGCGTGGCGGTGTCCGGGACGCCCCCCGCCCCCTCCTGCGGAGTCCACGACGCACGGATCTCGATCTGGGTCGCGGGACGGCGGTCGGCGAGTCCACCGAAATAGTGAGACCCCGCGCGGGTGACGGTGCCGCTCGGCTCCCCGTACGCCAGCCCGCGGGCCTCCAGCGCGCCCGTCAGCCAGGACCAGCAGACCTCCGGCAGCAGCGGGTCGGCGGCCATCTCCGGTTCCAGCTCCGCCCGCACCAGCGTGACCAGACGGAACGTGCCGTGCCACGCCTCGTGGCCCGCGGGATCGTGGAGCAGGACGAGCCGGCCGTCCGCGAGATCGTCCTCGCCGTCGACGACCGCGGCTTCCAGGGCGTAGGCGTGCGGGGCGAGCTTCTGCGGCGGCCGGGTCGGATCGATCTCGATCTCCGCCCGCAGCCGGGCGGACCGCAAGGCCTCGACCGCCTGGCGGAACACGCGCGGCACCCCGCCCTGCTCCGCGCCTTCCGGCGCATCGACGCCGTTGGAATGATCGGAAAAATGTCCCTGAGCCGCAGCCATGCGGGGAAGAGTAGGCGGAACGAGGCCGTCGCGCAGGGAGGGACACCCTGCCCGGGGCGGCCACTTCTTCCTCACGTGCGAAGATTCTGGGCGTGAGCGCCAACGACCTTCCCCTGACTCGAGGCTCCGCCCGAGCCGGGGACACCCCGTCCCAGGGCCAGCCGACGAAGACGTACGACTCCGCTTTCCTGAAGGCGTGCAGGCGCGAACCCGTGCCGCACACGCCGGTCTGGTTCATGCGGCAGGCCGGACGCTCGCTTCCCGAGTACCTGAAGGTGCGCGAGGGCATCCCGATGCTCGAGTCGTGCATGCGGCCCGAGCTCGTCACCGAGATCACGCTGCAGCCGGTGCGGCGGCACAAGGTGGACGCGGCGATCTTCTTCAGCGACATCGTGGTGCCGCTGAAGGCCGTCGGTGTCGACCTCGACATCAAGCCGGGCGTCGGCCCGGTCGTCGCCGAGCCGATCCGCACGCGCGCCGATCTGGAACGGCTGCGCGATCTGACGCCCGACGACGTCGCCTACGTCACCGAGGCGATCGGGATGCTCACCGAGGAGCTCGGCGCGACCCCGCTGATCGGCTTCGCGGGCGCACCGTTCACCCTCGCCAGCTATCTGGTGGAGGGCGGGCCCTCCCGCAACCACGAGCACACCAAGGCCCTGATGTACGGCGACCCGCAGCTGTGGGCCGACCTGCTGGACCGGCTCGCGGACATCACCTCCGCCTTCCTGAAGGTCCAGATCGAGGCCGGGGCGTCCGCGGTCCAGCTCTTCGACTCCTGGGTGGGCGCGCTGGCCCCCGCGGACTACCGGCGCTCGGTGATGCCGGCGTCGGCGAAGGTCTTCGCGTCGGTCGCGTCGTACGGCGTCCCGCGCATCCACTTCGGTGTGGGCACCGGGGAGCTGCTGGGGCTGATGGGCGAGGCGGGCGCGGACGTGGTCGGCGTCGACTGGCGCGTCCCGCTCGACGAGGCCGCCCGCCGGGTGGGTCCGGGCAAGGCGCTCCAGGGCAATCTGGACCCGGCCGTGCTCTTCTCGTCCCCGGAGGCGGTGCGCACCAAGACCCGCGAGGTCCTGGAGGCCGCCGCGGGTCTGGAGGGGCACGTGTTCAACCTCGGGCACGGGGTGCTGCCCACGACGGACCCCGACGCGCTGACGCGTCTGGTGGCCGACGTCCACGAGACGACCGCGCGGTGAGCGCGCCCGGACACACCGCTCGCCGCGGGGCCTGCTGCCCCGCGGCGAGCACCGGCAGCGCGTCCCCGCCGCCTTACCTCCGACCTTCCGCCCGTACCGCCGCCGTCGCCTTGCGCGCGGCCACCAGGACCGGGTCCCACACGGGCGAGAACGGCGGCGCGTACCCCAGGTCCAGCGCCGTCATCTGCTCCACCGTCATCCCCGCGGTCAGCGCCACCGCCGCGATGTCCACGCGCTTCGCCGCGCCCTCGCGGCCCACGATCTGAACCCCCAGCAGCCGGCCCGTGCGGCGTTCGGCGAGCATCTTGACCGTCATCGGCGCCGCGTCCGGGTAGTAGCCCGCGCGGCTCGTCGACTCGATCGTCGACGTCACGTACTGCAGGCCCACCTCCCGCGCGTCCTTCTCCCGCAGACCCGTGCGGGCGATCTCCAGCTCGCAGACCTTGCTCACCGCGGTGCCCACCACGCCGGGGAACGTGCCGTAGCCGCCGCCGGCGTTCGCGCCGATGATCTGGCCGTGCTTGTTCGCGTGGGTGCCCAGCGCGACATGGCGTTCGCGGCCCGAGACCAGGTCCAGCACCTCGACGCAGTCCCCGCCCGCCCAGATGTTCTCGTGACCGCGCACCCGCATCGACAGGTCCGTGAGCAGGCCGCCGTACCGGCCGAGGGGCAGGCCCGCGGCACGGGCCAGGGCCGTCTCCGGCTCGACTCCTATACCCAGGACCACCACGTCCGCCGGGTACTCGGCGTCGTCGGTCGCCACCGCCCGGACCCGGCCGTCCTCACCCGCGCGGATCTTGGTGACGGCCGAACCGGTCACCGTGGTGATGCCCAGCCCGTCCATCGCCCGGTGCACCAAGGCGCCCATGTCGGGGTCCAGCGTGGCCATCGGCTGCCGGCCGCGCGTCACCACGGTCACCTCGTAGCCGCGCTTGAGCAGCGCCTCCGCCATCTCCACGCCGATGTATCCGGCGCCCACGACCACGGCGCGCCGGCCCTCCGTACGCGTCAGCGTGTCCAGGAGCGCCTGGCCGTCGTCGAGCGTCTGCACCCCGTGCACGCCGGCCGCGTCGATGCCGGGCAGCGGGGGCCGTACCGGGCGGGCGCCGGTGGCGACGACCAGCTTGTCGTAGCCCGTCCACGCCTCCTCGCCCCTCTCCAGGTCGCGGGCGCGCACCCGGCCGCCTGCCGTGTCGATCTCCGTCACCTCGGTGCGCATGCGCAGATCGATCCCGCGGGCGCGGTGCTCCTGCGGCGAACGGGCGATCAGTTCGTCCCGCTCGGACACGTCCCCGCCCACCCAGTACGGGATGCCGCACGCCGAGAACGAGCTGAAGTGCCCGCGCTCGAACGCCACGATCTCCAGCTCGTCCGGGCCCTTCATCCTGCGTGCCTGCGATGCGGCGGACATGCCCGCCGCATCGCCCCCCACGACCACCAGTCGCTCCGTTGTCATGAGGAACACGCTACGGCGCAGGGCCGGTTCAGTCCCGCGCCCCGGAAGGAGATGTCACCTCCGCACCCGGCGCCGGACGGGGCCGCAGCCGCGGCCGGACCAGCCACCGCCACATCGCGTACAGCAGGCCCAGCAGCGCGGCGAACGGCGCCACCGCACCGATCGCCACAGTGATCCACCGAAGCGTCGCCACCAGCGCGTCCCAGCCGCCGCCGAGCGCGTCCAGGAAACCGGGGGCGTCGTCCTCCTTCGCGTCCGGCGTCTCCGCCTCGGTCAGTGTCAGCGTGATCGTCGCCAGCGTCGTGCGGTCCTTCAGCGAAGCCTGCCGCGCCAGCAGGGACTCCAGTTCCGCCTGACGGCTGCTCAGCTGTCCCTCCAGCGTGACCACGTCGGACAGCTTCGTCGCCCGCTCCATCAGCTCCCGGACCCGCGCCACACTCGCCCGCTGGGTCGCGATACGGCTCTCCACGTCCACCACCTGGTCGGTGACGTCCTTCGCGTCGGCCTTGCGGGAGAGCAGCTTTCCGGCACCCGCGAGCTCCGTGAGGACCGGGCCGTACCGCTCCTGCGGTACGCGCAGGACGACATGCGAGGTCACATGGGAGTCGTCGACGCGTTCGGTGCTCTCGTTCTCGACCCGGCCGCCCGCCCGCTCCGCCACCGCGCGCGCGTTCGCGAGCGCCTTGACCGCGTCCTTCACCTCCATGTCGAGTGCGGCGGTGCGGATGATGTGCGGCGCAGACGGCGCCGAGGACTTCGCCGTCCCGTCCCGGTCCGCCCCCTCGGCGGGCTTCTCGGCGGACTCGTCCGCCGAGAAGCCGGATCCGGCGGCGCCCCTGCCGCCGTCGTGTGCGGCCGACTTGGCGTCGCCGGACGCGGAATCGCTCGCGCCGCAGCCGACGAGGCCGAGCGACGCGGTGAGCAGCAGGACCGCGAGCGTTCGTCGTGCACCCATGAGACCCCCCAGGGCTGGAATGGTGAGCGGTTGCCGGTTCGACGGCTCACCCCTGGTGACGGGTTGCCCGTATCCGGTTCCGAACCGGTCACGGTCAGGACTCGTTACGGGGGGCGTTCGGGCGTTTGAGAGAGTTGCCTCATGAACGTGGACACAGCGGCGCGTCATGTCGTCGTCATCGGGGGCGGCATCGCCGGTCTGGCCGCCGCCCACCGCCTGGTCACCGCCGGCGTGCGCGTCACCCTCGTCGAGGCCACCGACCACCTCGGCGGCAAACTCCAGGGCGGCGAGATCGCGGGCGTCCCGGTGGACCTCGGCGCCGAATCGATGCTCGCGCGCCGCAGCGAGGGCACCGACCTGGCCCGTGCGGTCGGTCTCGGTGACCGGCTCCAGCCGCCCGCCGTCGCGACCTCCGCGGTCTGGACCCGCGGCGCCCTGCGTCCCATGCCCAAGGGCCACGTCATGGGCGTGCCCGGCACCCAGGAGGCCCTGGCCGGCCTGATCTCGCCCGAGGGGATCGACCGCATCGGGCGCGAGAAGGACCTGCCGCCCGTCGAGGTCGGTGACGACGTCGCCGTCGGCGCGTACGTGGCCGAGCGCATCGGCCGCGAGGTCGTCGACCGGCTCGTCGAACCGCTGCTCGGCGGGGTGTACGCGGGCGACGCCTACCGCATCTCGATGCGCGCCGCGGTCCCCGGCCTCTTCGACGCCCTTCGCCGCCACGCCACTCTGCTCGACGGCGTACGCGAGGTCCAGGCCAAGGGAGCCGCGCAGCAGGGCGCCGGGCCCGTCTTCATGGGACTCGACGGCGGGATGGGAACGCTGCCCGCCGCCGTCGCCGCGTCCGTACGCGAGGGCGGCGGCGACATCCGCACCTCCACCGCCGTTCTCGGGCTGACCCGCACCGGCTCCGGCTGGCGGATCCGCACCGACCGCGAGCCGCTGACCGCCGACGCCGTCGTCCTCGCCACCCCTGCCTGGTCCGCGTCCGCGCTGCTGGCCGTCGAGTCCCCGGCCGCGGCGGCCGAACTCGGCCGCGTCGAGTACGCCTCCATGGCCCTGGTCACCCTCGCCTTCCGGCGCGCCGACCTCGGCTCGCCGCCGCCCGGCAGCGGGTTCCTCGTCCCGCCCGTGGACGGCCGGGCGATCAAGGCGTCCACCTTCTCCTCCAACAAGTGGAGCTGGGTGGCCGAGGGGGCGGGCGACCTGTTCGTCCTGCGCACCTCCGTCGGCCGTTACGGGGAGGAGCAGGCACTGGAACGCGAGGACTCGGAGCTGGTCGGCGTGTCCCTGACCGACCTCGCCGAGGCGATCGGCCTCACGGCCGCGCCCGTGGCGTCCGAGGTCACCCGCTGGACCGGCGGTCTGCCCCAGTACCCCGTCGGGCATCTCGCCCGTGTCGCCCGCATCCGCGACGCCATCGCCGAGCTGCCCGGCCTGCGGGTGTGCGGAGCGGTCTACGACGGTGTCGGCATCCCCGCCTGCATCGGCAGCGGACAGCGCGCGGCGGACGAGATTCTCGCCACGCCGACCCTGGCGCGGGGCACTGATCGGGACGCGGGACAATAGCCGTATGAGTGCGCCCGAAAAGATCCCGAACGCAGGCAAGAAGGCCAAGGACCTCAACGAGGTCATCCGGTACACGCTGTGGTCCGTCTTCAGGCTTCGAGATGCGCTGCCCGAGGACCGCTCCGGCTACGCCGACGAGGTCCAGGAGCTGTTCGACCAGCTCGCCGCCAAGGACGTCGCCGTGCGCGGGACCTACGACGTGTCCGGGCTGCGTGCCGACGCCGACGTGATGATCTGGTGGCACGCGGAGACCGCGGACGAGCTCCAGGACGCGTACAACCGCTTCCGGCGCACCCGTCTCGGCCGCGCACTCGAGCCGGTCTGGTCGAACATGGCGCTGCACCGCCCCGCCGAGTTCAACAAGTCGCACATCCCGGCCTTCCTGGCCGACGAGACGCCCCGCAACTACGTCTCGGTGTACCCCTTCGTGCGCTCCTACGACTGGTACCTGCTCCCCGACGAGGACCGCCGCCGGATGCTCGCCGACCACGGCAAGATGGCCCGTGGCTACCCGGACGTGCGCGCCAACACGGTGGCGTCGTTCTCGCTCGGCGACTACGAGTGGATCCTGGCCTTCGAGGCGGACGAGCTGTACCGGATCGTCGACCTGATGCGCCACCTGCGCGGGTCCGAGGCCCGTATGCACGTGCGCGAGGAGGTCCCGTTCTACACGGGCCGCCGCAAGAGCGTGGCGGATCTGGTGGCGGGGCTCGCGTAGTCCCGCAGAATCCCGACGGCGAGGTTTCCCCGCGTTCTACGCGGAAACCCAGCCGTCCACGACCGGGCTCATGGGCCCGGTCGCCTCGGCCGGGCCCGTGGAAACCGACCACCGGCGGGGACCGTCAACGGCCCCTGCCCTGGTGAGCCGCGGACCCGGCCGCACCCCTGACCCGGAAGATCAGACGGCGTGCGGCAGTTTCCCCTGCTCCGCGTGCCGGTCCAGCGACACCGGGTCCGGCTCCGGGTGCGGCGCGCATGATGCGCGCCGCACCGGCGTCTTCCCGTGCAGCAGGTAGTCCTCCAGGTACGCGTTGACGCACGCGTTGTTCCCGCCGCCGATGCCGTGCGTGCCCGCGTCCTCCTCCGTGATCAGCACCGAGCCGCGCAGCCGCCGCTGCAGCTCCAGCGCGCCTTCGTAGGGCGTCGCCGCGTCCCGTTCCGCCGCCAGGATCAGCGTCGTGGGCAGCGCGCCCCGCGCCGTGCCCACGTCCACCGGTTGCTGCCGGGGCGCCTGCCAGAACGCGCACGGCAGGTTCATCCACGCGTTGTCCCACGTCTCGAACGGCGCGATCCGTGCGAGCCGCGTGTTGTCGCGGTCCCAGGTCTGCCAGTCCTCGGGCCACGGGGCGTCGTTGCACTCCACCGCCGTGTAGACGGCGTTGGCGTTCTCCGCCGCCTTCTCGGTGCCCTGCTGCGGGGCGGCCTGGGCGATCAGCGGCTTCGGGTCGCCCTTCAGGTACGCCGACAGCGCCTTCGCGCGCAGCGGCCAGTAGTCGTCGTGATAGGCCACGCTCAGCAGCGCCGCGTGGAGCTGCCCCGGGCCGACCTTGCCGCCCGCCGGCTTCGCCGCCAGCGCGGCGCGCACCCGTTCATGACTGCGGGCGACCTCCTGCGCCGTGGCGCCCAGCTTGTACGTGGCGTCGTGCTTGGCGACCCAGGCACGGAAGTCGGCCCAGCGGCTCTCGAACGCCAGCGACTGACCGAGGTTGTTGCGGTACCAGATCCTGCTCGGGTCGGGGTTGACCGCCGAGTCGAACACCATGCGGCGCACCTGGCGCGGGAACAGGGTCGCGTACAACGCGCCGAAGTACGTGCCGTACGACGCGCCCATGAACGTCAGCTTCTTCTCGCCGAGCGCCGCGCGCAGCACCTCGAGGTCGCGCGCGTTGTTGAGCGACGTGTAATGGCGCAGCGCCGCACCGGCCTTGCGCGCGCAGCCCCGCGCGTACGCCTTCGCCTGCGCGATGCGCTCCAGCTTGTACGCGAGGGAGGGATGCGTCGGCGCCTGCGTCGGCGCCCGTACGAAGTCCGCCGGGTCCTGGCAGGACAACGGCGCGGAGCGGTCCACGCCCCGGGGGGCGTAACCCACGATGTCGTACGCCCGCGCGATGTTCTTCCACTCGGGCAGCTCGGCCGCCATGGGGAAGGACATGCTGGACGCGCCGGGGCCGCCGGGGTTGTAGACGAGCGCGCCCTGCCGCTCGGCCGACGGGCCGCTCGCCCGTACCCGGCTGACGGTCAGCGTGATCTGACGGCCCGACGGCTTCGCGTAGTCCAGCGGCACCTCGACCGTGCCGCAGGTGACCGGCTCGGCCAGGCCCTCCTCCTTCGGGCAGGCGCCGAAGGCGATGCCGGCGGCCGCGGCGCGCTCGGCGGCCACCGCGGTCCCGTGGGCCTCGGCGTACGCGGGAGAGGCACCGCCGGTCGGATGGACGGCGCCGGCCGGAGGGGCGGTGAGTGTCGTGAGGACCAAGGAACCGAGGCCCGCCACGGCTCCGAACTTCGCAACTGTTCTCATCGCGTTCCCTTCGTGCACGTGCGGCGGCCCGACGGCCGCGGGACGAAAGGATCCTTTGTCGGGCGATTGATGTTGTAAAGCACCGGTGTGTGTCGCGTGTCGGCCCCGATGGCCGGAATCAGCGGATCCGGTCGGCTGTCCGGCCGCTCGCGAACGCGGCCCGCAGCTGCGGATCGTCGAGTGCGCAGACCCCGTGAACGGCGACCATGGTGAGCTGAGCACGTTCACCTGCGCCGGACGCGGCGTGTTCGGCTGCCCGGTCGGTGAGGGAGTCGAGCAGCCGGTTGCCGGCGGGGGAGGCCCAGCCGAGGTAGTCGTGCACCTCGAAACGCGCTATAGCCAGACAGCCCAGCGTCATGACGAGCGGCGGCGCGAACCACGCCACGACCGGACCCGGCTGTTGTCCCTGGGAGAGCGTCAGCACGGCCCCGGCAGCCAGCACCACGGTCAGGACGCTCGCCGCGCGGACGGCGCGGATCGCGCAGACCACGAGATTCCTGGCCGTGTCGGGGACGGCGAGCCCGGCGCGGACGAGCCGGTCGGCGAGGGCGCGTACGGCATCGGCGGCGGACACGGCCGTCCGTACCGCCGCCGTGCGGGCCTGGCCCGAAGGACCTATCGCGCCGATGACCGAACGCTCCAGGTCGTTCTCGCCGTCGGGATCCACGACCGTCGCCCAGCCCGTGTGCGCCAGCAGCAGCCGGCGCCCGCGGTGCATCGACACGAGCGTCAGCTCGGTGACCCGCTGCGGACCGCCGGCCAGGAACGCGGCCTCGGGGAGCGTGAGCTCGTACGCACCGCACACATCGGCGCCGGCCTCCTCGCCGCGGGCCTCCTCGGCTCCCTCGTCCAGGTGGTGGGTCGCGTCGGCCGCGGCCAGGCACAGCCGCAGACAGCTGACGGCCGCGACGGCCCAGGCCAGGAGGACGAGGATGAGCCAGAGCATGGGCGAGTTCTACGCGAGGAGTGGGCGTCGCGCCACAGGCTGTTCGCCATATGGACGCGCCGGTGACGCCTGTCAGGAGCTGCTGGACGATCCGCAGCTGGAACCGGAGGAGCTTCCGCAGCTGGAACCTGAGGAACTTCCGCAGCTGGAGCCGGACGAGCCGCCGCAGCCCGAACCGCCCGAACCGCCGCTGCCGGCCCCGCAGCCCGAGCCGGAGCCCGAACTCGCGCACCATACGGGCTCCGAGCAGGCTGCGGAGTCGTTCCCGGCGTACGCGGTGTGCGACACCGTGGAGCGCGACCCGCGGCCGAGCCGGGCGGCGCCCGTCAACTGGGCCCGCAGATGCGGGTCGGGGAGCGCCCCCACCCCGCGGAGTGCGACGAACGCGACGACTCCCGGGGCGGCGTGGGCATGCGCGGCACTGTAGGAGCGCAGGGCGCGGCGGCCCTCGGGGGCGACGCGACGGCCCGCACGGTTGGCCTGGCTGAAGCCGATCACCACGCCCGGGATCAGGGCGGGCAGCGCGGTCAGGACGAACGGCAGACCGACCGGCTTGTGGCCGGAGTCCATGAACTGCACGGCGGTCGCGAGAACCGCGAGGGGCAGACAGATGACGCAGAGGATGCCCTGGGTCAGTCCCCAGGCGGAGAGGCCGCTGTGCTGCCGGGGAGGCGTCATGAGCCCGCGGGCGGCGAGGGCGTGGCCGATCTCCTGCACGGCGGGGCTGCGCATGACGTCCTGCCGCACGACGTGGAGCGCCCCGCTGGGAGCGGTGGTCAGTGCCCGGAACACCTCGCGCTCCACGGGGTCGTGCGCGACCTGGCGCACCGTCGTGACCACGCCGGGGCCGCCGACGACGATTCGGCCGTCCGTGTGCAGCGCGGCGAGCGCCGCGTCGGCGACGCGGGCCGGGCCGCCCGCGAGGAAAGCGGCCTCGTAGGGGTGGTGGATGCGTGCGTCGCCGTGCGAGGCGCTGCGGAGGGCGGCCGAGACCTTGACGATCAGCAGCGCGGAGGAGAGTCCGACGGCGAGGTAGAGGGCGAGGGCGAGGAGGGGCATGGGGCTCACCTTCCGATTCCGGCGAGAGCGTTGCGCGCGGCGCGGGCGAATCGTACGGCCCGCCGCGGGGGCTCGGGCGCGGCGCGCTCCTGCCACCAGAGGGTGAGCCGTCGCCGGACGGCGGCGTCCTCGGGGCGGCCGGTGGCGAGGAGGTGCTCGACGAAGTCGAGCGCGTCGCGCCGGTAACCGGCGTGCATGGGGCGGTTCCTGGCGTACGAGAGGAACGCGGGGCGGTAGGCGTCGCCGAGGATCCCGGGCAGTTCGGGCGCGACCTTGCCGACGACGTCGGCCCGCTTGGCCTGGAGCGCCCTGCTCTGCACGCGCAGCCGGCGCGGGTCGAACCCCTCGGGCGCGGGCGTCCCCGCGACCAGGGCGGACGTCAAGGCGGCCTGCCCGATCGCCACCCGCTCCCGGGCGGCGCCGCCGTTGTGCGGCGGGACGGTGACGGCCTCCCGCGCGTCGCCGCTGCCCTCGGGCTCGGCCCGCTCGGGCGCGGCGGGCCCGGGCGTCATGCGGAGCGTCTCGCGGATCCTGGACAGCTCGGACGACAGGGCCTTCGGCGGAGGGAAGTCGTCGTCGCGTTCCAGCAGCACTCCCGGCGGGCACACCCTCGCGCGGAGGTCCGCGAGCACGTCCAGGACCGGCTGCGTCACCGGGTGCGCGTGGGTGTCGTGCCAGACGCCGTCCCGTTCGACGCCGCCCGCCACGTGTATGTAGGCGATCGCCTCCACCGGAAGCGCGTCCAGCGCCGCCGAGGGGTCCTCGCCCCGGTTCACACGGTTCGTGTGCAGGTTCGCGACGTCGATCAGGAGCCGGACGCCCGTCCGCTCGACCAGCTCCGCCAGGAACTGGCCCTCCGTGAGCTCCTCGTCCGGCCACGCGATCAGCGCCGCGATGTTCTCCAGCGCGAGCGGCACCGGCAGCGAGTCCTGCGCGATGCGCACGTTCTCGCACAGCACGGTCAGTGCGTCCCACGTGCGCGGCACCGGCAGCAGGTGGCCCGCCTCCAGCACCGGCGACGCCGTGAGCGGGCCGCCGGCCCGTACGAACGCGATGTGCTCGGTCACCAGCGGCGCGTCCAGGGCCTCGGCCCGCTCCGCCAGGTCGGCGAGGCGGCGCGCCGACGGCCGGTCGGCGCCCCCGAGGCCGAGCGAGACGCCGTGCGGGACGATGCGCGTGCCGCGCTCCCGCAGACGGGTCAGCGAGGCCGGCAGGTGCCCTGGGCAGACGTTCTCCGCGACGACCTCGACCCAGTCGACGCCGGGCAGGCGCTCCACCGTCTCCGCGATCTCCGGCCGCCAGCCGATTCCGATGCCGAGTTCCATGAGTCCCCCTCCTCTGCCCGACAAGCCTCTGCCTGACATGTGATGTGCAGAGGTCATGGCCCCGTCAGGCACGGGTGAATCCGAAGAGGGGGACGTTCAGAGCTTCATCTGAGGTTCCGCCGGAGATGCCTCATCCGGCCGGCGGCACCTCGGGACGGTTCGTGTTCACCGTGCCCGGCGCCCCGGGCGACGGCTGTGACGTGACGGACACCTCGCCGGTCGGCTGCGCGGGCGCGGGCGCCGGCGGCAGGTTCCCGTCCGGCGGGGGCGGACCGCTGGGGCTCGCCGTCGCGTTGCCCGCCGCCTCGTTCGCGATCGCGTCGAAGTCGACCATTCCGGTCGCCTCCAGCATGGTGATGTGGTCGAGCACCGTCTGGTTGGCGTCGCTGGCGAGCTGGCGTATCAGCGCGTTGCGTGTCGTGTGCCGGACCTGCGCGATCGCTGAGAAGACCTTGCCGTGCGCGTTGCGCAGCAGGTTGGCGAACTTGCGCTCGTACTCCTGCCCGCTCGCCGCGGACAGTTCCCGCAGCCAGCCCTGCTGCTGCTCCGTGGGCTGGTTGGGCAGTTCGACGCCCAGCTTCGCCGCCACGTCCCGCGCCCGCCGGTCCAGGTCGGTGTGGCCCACGATGAGGTGGTCGCCCGCGTCCTTGATCGCCTGGCTCGGCGCCCGCTCGATGGCCTGCTGGCCCGCGGGCAGCTCCCACAGGCCCGCCAGCCGCACCTTCACCAGCAGGTCCCGGTCGGCCGCCGAGAGCGGGCCCCACTGTGTCGCGACGGTCGAGGCGTTGAGGTTCGCCTGTCCCGTACCGGAGCGGTCGGCGTAGGACCAGACAGGAAACGCCAGCGCGCCGACCGTGACGACGAGAGCCGCGATGATGAGTGCTGTCCCGTTGATGCGCCGCAACAATGTGCCTCCAGAGCCGATGTGTGAGACGGCAGCCGAAACCGCCCCACTACTGACTGGCCGGTCAGTCCTCCGGCCGTCCGCCGGTCGAACCTAGCCGGTCAACCTACTTGGCGGTACTGGGGGATACGCATCCGGGGGCCGGGATGTTCAGCCGCGCAGCGCCGGATGATCGGCGATCACCGTGCACGAGCCCGGAGCGATCTCCGTGAACCCCGCGTCGCGCACCACCGGCAGTCCGCTGTCGGTGAGCGCCCGCCAGTGTGCCGGATCGGCGGTGCGCACCGACAGGCGGTAGTCGGCCGTCCGCCATGCCTTGCGGTCCGTCTCGGAGAGCTCCCACCAGGCGAGTTGGGCACTGTGGCCCGCCTGGGCCATCGCCTTGCCGGCCGACATGTCCAGGTCCGGGCTCAGCCACAGCACCGGACCGTCGAGGTCGGGGGCGGCGGGCGGCGCGGGATCGCCGAGATCGGTGCCGGACACCTGCAGCTTGGCGAGTTCCTTCGGCCAGCCGTCGAGTGGGACGGGCGGGAAGACCCGTACCTCCGCCCGCTCGCCGGTCACGGTGATGCCCGGCAGCGTGCACGCCCGGCGCCACTCCGCCCCGCGCGCCCGGCGCACCACCTTGCGGATACGCGCGTCCTGCCAGTCCCGCATCGCCCGGGACCACTCGCCCTCGCCCACGGACCGCTCGTCGCCGAGGATCTCCAGGACGGCACGCGCCGCTGTCTCCAGCGCGTCGGTGCGGGCGGGCGGTTCGGCCTTCTCGATCCGTACGACCAGCGGCAGGACGAACTGCGGTGCCGCATCGCGCAGGCGGTTCTCGTGCCGGAAGGGACTGTCCGCGGGCCGGGTGGCCTCGGTGCCGGTGTTCTCGCTGCTCACCCGATCAGTGTGCCAGCCGCCATGCCCCGACACTTTGGGGCAGTTGGCGGAACCAGTGGCTCCGGGCGACGATGCCTCCCATGAAGAGCGATCTTTTCAACGGCGACAACATGGCGCAGCAGGCGACGGTGCCGGGGATGACGTTGCAGAACGCCAAGTCGGTCAAGTACGCGGTCAACGGGGAGATGCACGCGCGCCAGGGCTCGATGATCGCCTTCCGCGGCAATCTCCAGTTCGAGCGCAAGGGCCAGGGCATCGGCGGCATGCTCAAGCGAGTCGTCACGGGCGAGGGCCTGCCGTTGATGGCGGTGCGCGGCCAGGGCGAGGCGTGGTTCGCCCACGAGGCGGCCAACTGCTTCATCGTGGACATCGAGCAGGGCGACGCGCTGACCATCAACGGCCGCAACGTGCTGTGCTTCGACGCGACCCTGTCCTACGAGATAAAGACGGTCAAGGGCGCCGGCATGACGGGCGGCGGCATCTTCAACAGCGTCTTCACCGGCTACGGGAAGCTCGCGGTCGTCTGCGAGGGCAGCCCGATCGTGATCCCCGTCACCCACCAGCAGCCGGTGTTCGTGGACACGGATGCGGTCGTCGGCTGGAGCGCCCACCTGAACACCTCGCTGCACCGCTCGCAGTCCATCGGATCAATGATCCGCGGAGGTTCGGGCGAGGCGGTCCAGTTGAAGCTGGAGGGCGAGGGGTTCGTGATCGTCAGGCCCAGCGAGGCCACTCCGCAGAAGGCGGCGCAGAGCTGAGGCTGCAAGGAGTCGGCCGCCGTTACGGCCTCGCTCCTGCCGGTCACCGCTTGGGGTGCCCGTCTGCGCCACCCAGGAGCCGCCCGCCGCGCGCGCCGTCCCGGCCGCCGCCGCGGGCACACCTGTCGGCCCTGCTCGCCGCCGTGGCCTGGGCGGGGGCGATCGGTGCCGTGGCGACCGGGGTCGTCGCGTTGATCAGCGACGCGAGGAGCGCCGACCACAGGGTCGTGGTCCCCCTGCTGCCCGCTGTGGCCGCCGGGCTGCTCGCGCGCGCGGTGAGCGTCCTGGTCGGCGCTGCGGTGGGCGCGCTGTGCACCCGGCCCGTGCTGCACGCGCGCGGCTGGTCGCTGCCGGCCACCGCGACGGCGGCGCTGCTGGCCCTGGTGACCACCGGCTCACCCGCCCAGCACCGGTGAGCGTCCTCGTCACCGGCTCGCGGACGGGGACGGTCCACCTGCCGGTGCCCGCCCTGCCGGCCGCGGCGCTGATCGCGGCCGCTGCGGCCGCGATCACCTGCCTGCTGTGCTCCAGGCGGTGCTGACGGGGGAGCCGACAGGGACCCGCGTCGCCCCCGGCCTCGGACTACAGTCGTACCTATGGACGAGCACGAGCCGTACTGCGAGACCCCGACCGACTCCGGCACCGCCGCCGGACCGGCCGCGGACGCGGCACCCGGCGAGGAGTTCGCCGAGTGCGTGCTGTGCCGCGAGCCGACCGAGTACCCCGCGTCCGTCAAGGGCGCTCCCCTGTGCCCCGTCTGCGAGTGGCGAGAGGCCGAGAAATCGGCCTGCTCCGGCTGACGTGGGGCGGGCAGATGCGCTACGAGGGGCGCATCAGGTCCGAGACCTTCACGAAGCGGTACCCGCGGCGGCGCAGCTCCGGGACGATCCGGCGCACCGCCTCCTCGGTGACCGGCGCCGCGCTGCGCGTGCAGTGCATGACCACGAGCGATCCCGGCCGCACGCCGGCGAGGACCTGCTCGGCGACGGCGTCCGCGTCGGTCGCGAAGGCGTCGCCGCTGACGACGTCCCACTGCACCGCGGTGACCTCGGCGGGCGCGATCGCGCGCAGCGCGCCGTCGTCGTAGCAGCCGCCGGGGAAGCGGAAGTACGGCACCGCGTTGCGCACCCCGGCCTTCTCGAACGCCGTGAAGGCGCGTTCCACGTCCGCCCGCATGTCCTTCGCGGCGACGGCCGGGAGCCCGTAGCAGTCGGGCGTGAAGGCGTGGTGGCTGTAGGAGTGGTTGGCGGTTTCGAAGAGCGGGTCCGTGCCGATGGCCCTCGCCTGCGCGGGGTACTCCTCGGCCCAGCGGCCGGTCATGAAGACGGTGGCGGGAACCTTCAGCGCGCGCAGCGCCGCGATGAGCCCCGGGTTGTCGAAGCGCTCGCCCCGCGCGGCACGCGGGCCCTGATCGGCGGTCATGTCCGCGTCGAAGGTGAGTGCGACGGTCCTGGGAGCCGTGGCGGCCGGGGCCGCCGCGCGCCGGAAGACGGGGGTCAGCCCGTGCGGCCCGGGGGCGAGGGTCGGCGCCTTCGGCCGCTGCCGCGCGCCCGGTGCGCGGGGGTTGCCCGGCTGGGGCGACGCGGCGTCCGGGCCGGAAGCGGTGGGGGAGGCAGACGCCCCGAGTACGGCGGCGTGGGGATCGGTGCCGGAGGAGGTGTCGGGGTCGGTGCCGCATCCGACAAGTACGGCTCCCAAGGCGGCCGTGGCCGCATATCTTCGTGCAGAAGTGGTCACTGGCGGAAAATATATGATCATCGGTCCGACGGGCCGTCAGGAAGGCTCCTGCGTCGGGGTTGCTTTCGCGGCAGAGCGTTCGGCTCTGTCCGTTGCACCGTGCAATGATGCCCCCGGCTCGTTCCACGGTCCGCCGCGCGGATCTCGCGTTCAGGAGGAATGGCATGACCCCGCCGCCCACGGCCGGTGTGCTCGCCACCATGCAGGACCTGCTCGCCGTGCCGGAAGGCCGGGGCGGCGCCGTGTGGCGGCTGGATCCGGCCGCCCGCCAGCTGGACGCCAACGTCATCCGCGTCCCGCCCGGCGGCAGCGTCGCGCGCCATGTCGAGCCCGACCTGGACGTCCTGCTGTGTGTGCTCGCCGGGAGCGGCGAACTCACCGTCGGCGGCGAGGCCCAGCGGCTCGGGCCCGGCTGCGTGGCCTGGCTGCCCCACGGCACCGAGCGCGCCCTCGCCGCCGGGCCGGACGGGCTCGTGTACGTGACGGCGCACCGGCGGCGGCCCGGTCTCTCCATCAGGCCGGCGGAGGCCGGCACTCCCCGCCGGGCCGCGGAAGGCGGCGAGTCCGCCTGCCTGCTCCACCGGATCTGCCCCGGCTGCGACCGTCCCGCCGAGGACATCGGCGCACGGTACTGCAGCCGCTGCGGCACCGAACTGCCTTTCGGGGAAGGAGTCTGACGCCTCGTCGGCGCGCGGAACGGGTCCTTCACGACGGCCGTCGATGAGCACAACGCACGCCTCCTCCGTATCAAGGGTCGGACGCGTCCCCCGGTTCCCTTCGGCAACCGGATTCCGTACCCCCGCAGGAGGCAGCGAGTTGAGTCACAGGCGAATACCCAAGCGAAAGGCCGTGCTTGCAGGAGCCGGGGCGGTGGGCATCGCCGCGGCGGCCGTCCTGCTGCCGCACGCCAACGCGTCGCAGTCGGATTCCGGCGCCGACGCGGCCCCCAGGGCGATGAGCGCCGCTTCCGCCCAGGACCTGCTGTCGCGGCTGGGCCCCGAACTGGGCGAGGCGTACGCGGGCGCCTACTACGACGCGGGAAAGAAGCAGCTCGTCGTCAATGTCGTCGGTGACGACGACGCGATCGGCCAGGTCAACGAGACCGGCGCCGTGGCCAGAAGCGTCGAGAACAGCATGGGCGAGCTGAAAGCCGCGGCGAGCACACTCGCCGCGAAGGCCACCATCCCCGGCACGGCATGGGCCGTCGACCCGAGGAGCAACCAGATCCTGGTCACCGCCGACCGCACGGTTCTCGGCGCACGCTGGGACAAGCTGGAGTCGGCCGTCGGGTCGCTGGGCTCCGGCACGGCTCGTATCAAGAAGTCGGCGGGCGAGTTCAGGACCTTCCTGGAAGGCGGCGACGCCGTCTTCGGCGGCGGAGCGCGCTGTTCCCTCGGCTTCAACGTGACCACGCAGGACGGTGCGCCGGGGTTCCTCACGGCGGGCCACTGCGGTGTGGCCGCCGAGCAGTGGTCCGAGGACGCCAACGGGGCTCCCATCGGCACGGTCCAGGCCGCGACGTTCCCCGGCGAAGGCGACTTCGCGCTGGTCACGTACGACGACCCGGCGACGCAGGCGCCGAGCACGGTCGACCTCGGGAACGGCCAGACGCTGGACATCGTGGGCGTGGGCGACGCGGCGGTGGGTCAGCAGGTGTTCCGCATGGGAAGCACCACCGGCCTCGACGACGGCCAGGTCACGGGCCTGAACGCGACCGTGAACTACCCCGAGGGCACGGTCACCGGGCTGATCCAGACCGACGTCTGCGCGGAGCCGGGCGACAGCGGCGGAGCGATGTTCACCCGCGAAGGACTCGCGATCGGCCTGACGTCGGGCGGCAGCGGCGACTGCACGTCGGGTGGCGAGACGTTCTTCCAGCCGGTGACGACGGCGCTCGCCGCGGTCGGCGCGCAGATCGGCGCGGACGCGGGCGGCGCCGGGGACGGTGACGGCGCGGGTGCCGGTGACCCGGGCGCGGGTACCGGTGACGGCGGCGGCGCGCAGGACGTCGGAGGCGCGAACGACGCGGGCGCGGGCAACGGCGCCGGCGACGCGCAGGACGGCGGCGACGGGTTCGCCCGCAGGCAGGGCTGACCGCACCCGGCACAGGGCGGCGGAGCTCCGGCGGCCTTCCGGCCCCCGGAGCTCCGCCGCCCTCAGTCCGTCTCCGGCCCGCCCGCGGCGCAGTCGCCGGCCCCGCTGGCCGCCGTGTCCAGCGTCGCGGTCAGCGCGTCCAGCTCCGCGCGCAGCGCCCGCACCCGGTCGAGCGACAGGCCCGTGGCCTCCGCGATCCTGCGCGGCACGCCCAGCGCCCGGTCGCGCAGTGCCTCGCCCTCGGCGGTGGGCCGTGCCGTCACGGAACGCTCGTCCGCCACACCACGCCGGCGCTCCACGTACCCCGTCGCCTCCAGGCGCTTGAGCAGCGGGGACAGCGTGCCCGAGTCGAGGCGCAGATGCTCGCCGATCTGCTTGACGGGCAGTTCCCCGTGCTCCCAGAGGACCAGCATCACCAGGTACTGGGGGTAGGTGAGGCCCAGGTCCTTCAGGGCCGAGCGGTAGATGCCGTTGAACGCGCGCGCCGCGGCGTGCAGCGAGAAGCAGATCTGGTGGTCGAGGCGCAGGAAGTCCTCGTCCGCCACATCGCGCAGTGTGGTGTTCTCCGTGCGTCCGTCGCGTCCGTTCATGCGTCCCAGGGTACCAAGCTGCGGACTATTGAGTTGTGCGCAACTTAATCGTGTGCTTTATTAGTGAGGCGGCCCGCTCCACGGCGGACCGCCACCGCATCACCGGACGAAGAGGGATGGACTCATGGACGCGCTCTACACCGCTGTCGCCACCGCCAACGGCCGCGAAGGCCGCGCCGTCAGTTCGGACGGCCAGATCGACCTGCCGCTCGCGTTCCCCGCGGCCCTCGGCGGCAACGGGCAGGGCACCAACCCCGAGCAGCTGTTCGCCGCGGGCTACGCCGCCTGCTTCGCCAGCGCGATGGGCGCCATCGGCCGCCAGGAGAAGATCGACGTCAAGGACGCCTCGGTGACCGCCGAGGTCTCCATCGGCAAGGACACCGACGGCGGCTTCGGACTCTCCGTGATCATGCGCGTCGAGCTCCCCGACCACCTCCAGGGCGAGGCGGGCCGCGAGCTGCTGGAGAAGACGCACGCGTACTGCCCGTACTCCAAGGCGACCCGCGGCAACCTGCCGGTCGAGCTCGTCATCGAGTGACCACCGACGTGGTCAGGTCCCGGCCAGCAGCCACTCGCGGCACTTCGCCGCGTCGAAGCCGCCCGGCGGGAACCGCGGGTCCATGGCTTCGAGGTGTTCCAGCAGGAGCCTGCTGACCGCCCAGTTGCGGTACCACTTGTGGTCGGCCGGCACGACGAACCAGGGCGCCGCCTGCGTCGAGCACCGTTCCAGGGCGATCTCGTACGCCTCCTGGTAGGCGGGCCACAGGGCCCGTTCCTCCAGGTCGCCCGGGTTGAACTTCCAGTGCTTGGCGGGGTTGTCGATCCGGTTCAGCAGGCGGCGGCGCTGCTCGTCGAAGCCGATGTGCAGGAAGACCTTGACCAGAGTGACGCCGTCCTCGGCGAGCTCGTTCTCGAAGCGGTTGATCTGCCCGTAGCGGCGGGTGAGCCGCTCGCGGGGGACGAGCTCGCGCACGCGGGCGATCAGCACGTCCTCGTAGTGCGAGCGGTCGAAGATGCCGATCTCGCCGGGGTGCGGCAGCGCCCGGTTGATACGCCACAGGAAGGGCTGGCCGCGCTCCTCCGGCGTCGGCGCCTTGAAGGCCTTGATACGGCAGCCCACCGGGTTGAACAGGCCCACGACATGGTTGAGCGTGCCGCCCTTGCCGCTGGTGTCCATGCCCTGGAGCACCAGCAGCAGGCGGCGGCGGTCGCCCGCCGTGGCCGCCGCGTACAGCCGTTCCTGGAGATCGGCGAGGCGCGGGCCCATCAGGGCGGTCGCCGCCAGGCCGGCCGCCTTGTCGGGCGGGCCGCCCGGGGTGGCGGACGGGTCGTGGCGGGACAGGTCGACACGGTCGCCCGGCGGGATCCGCAGCAGCTCGCTCAGCGCGACGGGCTGTTGCGGCTCGTCGGTCCCGGCGGTCCGCCCGCGCTGCTTCTTCGCGTCGTCCTTGGCCACCGCGTGCCCCTTCCGCGTCCGTGCGTCTCCCACGATCGTGCGACGCGACGCCCGCCGCCGCGAGCGCGGCACCGCATACAGCGGTGCCGCGCCCGCGGGCGCCGGGACGGGTCCGGTCAGCGCCAGGGGCCGGTGACCGCGAACGTCGTGCCCGGCGTGTAGCAGTTCACGTACATCGTGCCGCCGTCCGGCGAGAACGCGACGCCCGCGAACTCACCCCACTCGGGCTCCTCCGGGGTGCCGATGTTCTGCGCGTTCCGTGCCATCGGATACACCTCGCCGCGCTTGGTGAGCCCGTACACGTGCTGCGCGCCGTCGCCGTCCTCGCACACCATCAGGCCGCCGCTCGGCGCGAGGCAGATGTTGTCGGGGGACTCGCCCGGCAGTTGGACGTCCGTGTCCGGGCCGAAGACGATCACCAGGGTGAGGCGCCGCCGTGCGGGCTCGTACTTCCACACCTGTCCGTAGTGGTCCGCCGCCGACCCCTCCGCGCTGCGCGCGAAGCTGGACACGAAGTAGACCGAGTTGCCGCCCCAGTAGCACCCCTCCAGCTTCTGGGCGTGGGTGATGCCCCGGGGGCCGAAGTCCTGGAGCCGGATCGGCGTCTGCTTCGCCTGGCTGTCCGGTACGGGCACCCACTCGATCCCGTCGAAGCGCGCCCCGGTCTCCTGGATCCCCGACAGGTCGGGCACGCCCGGCACCCGCATCGCCTGGAGCTCACCGCCCGCCCGCAGCGAACCGGTCCCGCCCAACGGCTTGGCGGGCAGGAAGCGGTAGAAGAGGCCGAACGGGCGCTGGAAGGCGTCCTCCGTCTCGTACACGATCCCGCTCGACGGGTCGATGGCGATCGCCTCGTGCTGGAAGCGGCCCATCGCGGTGAGCGGCACGGCACCCGTGCGGCGCGGGTCGGCCCCGTCGACCTCGAAGATGAAGCCGTGGTCCTTGGTGTAGCCGTTGGTGCCGGCTCTGTCCTCGGTCTCCTCGCAGGTGAGCCAGGTGCCCCACGGGGTGGGACCGCCGGCGCAGTTGACCGCGGTACCGGCGATGGCGACCTGCTGCGACAGCACGTTGTTGCGGCCGTCCAGCTCCAGCGCCGTGCACCCGCCCTTGCCCATCGGGTCGTAGGTCAGGCCCTCGACGGCCGGCACGGGGATCCGGGCGGTGTGCCGGTTCTCGTGGTTGCGGACGAGGTGGACGCGGCCGCGGCGGCCGGCGAAGGCCGCCATGCCGTCGTGGTTGCTCGGTATCCTGCCCTGCCCGAGGCTCAGTTGGTCGCCTTCCCTGGACAGGACCCTGTAGCGGAAGCCCTTCGGCAGATCGAGCAGGCCGTCGGGATCGGGCACCAGCGGGCCGTACCCGCCGTGGCCGCGGGCGGCGGCCGTGCCCGCGAAGAGTTCGGAGAACGCACCGGTGAACGCGATACCCGCACCCACCGCACCGGCCTGGGCCAGGACTTGACGTCGTGTAGCGGTCATGAGGCACCAACTCCCTGCTGGCGGACAGGAATGTGACCCGCATGTGTGTATCACGCAGACGGCCGCTGCGTAACCATGCGGGCCACTGTGGCCCGTGGTGCGCTCCGCTCAGCCCAGCGTGGCGGTGAGCGTGATCGGCGTGGCCCTCAGCGCCTGGCTCACCGGGCAGTTCGCCTTGGCGTCCTCGGCGGCCTTGACGAAGGCGGCCTCGTCCAGACCGGGGACCGTGCCCACGACGGTCAGGTGGATGCCGGTGATGCCCTCGCCGGGCTGGAAGGTCACATCGGCCTTGGTCTCCAGGCGGGCCGGCGGCGTGCCGGCACCCGCGAGGGCGTGTGAGAAGGCCATGTTGAAGCAGCTGGAGTGAGCCGCTGCGATCAGCTCCTCGGGGCTGGTGCGCCCGCTCTCGGCGGGCTCGGTCCGTGCCGCCCAGGTGACGGGGTACTCGCCGATGCCGGAGGAGTCGAGAGAGACGACGCCCTTGCCTTCGAGCAGGCTGCCTTCCCAGACGTTGTGGGCCTGACGCGTGGTGGCCATGATGGTTCCCTTCAGATCGGGTTTACCGCCCCAACCTACTGCGCCACCAAGGCCTTCGCGTCCCGCGCCAGGGCGGTGAGCCGGGAGATCGCCCGGAAGTACTTCTTCCGGTAGCCGCCGTTCAGCATCTCGTCACTGAACAGCCTGTCGAACGGCAGGCCCGAGGCGAGCACCGGGACCTCCCGGTCGTACAGCCGGTCGGCGAGGACGACGAGCCGCAGCGCGGTCGACTGGTCGGGCACCGGCTGGACGTCGGTGAGGCACACCGCCCGCACCCCGTCGGTCAGCGCGCCGTAGCGGCTCGGGTGGACCCTGGCCAGGTGCTCCAGCAGTTGCGGGAAGTCGTCGAGGGAGGCGTCCTGGGTCGCGTACGCGGCCTTGGTGACCTGCTCGTCGGAGTACGGGGGAGGGGCCTCGGGCAGGCCGCGGTGACGGTAGTCCTCGCCGTCGATCCGCAGCGGGCGGAAGTGCGCGGACAGGCCCTGGATCTCGCGCAGGAAGTCGGCGGCGGCGAACCGGCCCTCGCCGAGCTTGCCGGGCAGCGTGTTCGAGGTCGCGGCGAGCGCGACGCCCGCGTCGACCAGCTTGCCGAGCAGCGTGGAGACGAGGACGGTGTCGCCCGGGTCGTCGAGTTCGAATTCGTCGATGCACAGCAGCCGGTGTCCGCTGAGGGTGCGGACGGTCTGCTGGAAGCCGAGCGCGCCGACCAGGTTCGTGAGCTCGACGAACGTGCCGAAGGCCTTGAGCGCGGGTTCGGCGGGGGTGGCGTGCCAGAGCGAGGCGAGGAGGTGGGTCTTGCCGACGCCGTACCCGCCGTCGAGATAGACCCCGCGCGGCGCGGCGGGCGCCGCGTTCTTGGGGGCCCTGGAGAACCAGCGCCGCTTGCCGCCGCCCGCGGCGTGCGCACCGCCGAGACCGGACGCGAAGTCGCTCAGCACCTTGACGGCTTCGACCTGGCTCGGCTGCTGGGGATCGGGGACGTACGTGTCGAAGCGCACCGCGTCGAAGCGCGGCGGCGGCACCATCTCGGCGACCAGACGGTCGGCGGGGACGTGCGGCTCGCGGGCGCAGAGCGACAGGGGCGCGGCTTCGGTTATCGGGCTGGTCGGCACAGTACCCAACTGTAAGGGCCATGTAAGACTGCACAGCATGCGACGCCTGTTCCCTGTGACCGACCAGACACCGCCCGCCGACATCCGGGAAGACCGGGAGTGGTCGCTCGACGAGTTGGCCGATGCCTACGCGTACCCCACCGGCGAGGAGCGGGAGGGCGCCTGGCTGCGGGCGAACATGGTCTCCTCGCTCGACGGCGCGGCCCAGCACGACGGCCGCTCGCAGCCCATCTCCTCCGACGCGGACATGCGGATCTTCGGCACCCTGCGGGGTCTCGCCGACGCCGTCGTCGTCGGCGCGGAGACCGTACGGCTCGAGGGCTACCGGCCCGCCCGTGCCCGGGAGGCCTTCGCCGACCGCAGGGCCGCGGCCGGCCAGGGGCCCGCGCCCGCGATCGTCGTGGTCAGCGCCTCGCTCGGTCTCGACTTCTCCCTGCCGCTGTTCACGGAACCGCTGGTGCCCACGCTCGTCCTGACCGGCGCCGCCGCTGCCCCGGACCGGGTCAGGGACGCGGAGAAGGCGGGGGCGGAGGTCGTCGTCGCGGGCGACGGGCCGGGTGTCGAGCCCGCGAGGGCCGTGCGGGCACTCGCCGAGCGCGGCCTGGTGCGGCTGCTGACCGAGGGCGGACCCCGGATGCTGGGCCAGTTCGCGGCGGCCGGCGTCCTGGACGAGCTGTGCCTGACGGTGTCGCCGACGATGACGGTGGGCGACGCCCAGCGCATCGCCGGCGGCCCGGCGCTCCCGGACCCGGCCCGCTTCGCCCTGGCGTCGGTCCTGGAGGAGGCGGGCTTCCTCTTCACCCGGTACCGGAAGGTGTAGGGGCCGTTCCGGGGCCGCCCGACCGGTCCGGACTGCGCCGGGCCCCGGGTCGCGCGACGGCAGCGCTGGTCGCGCCGCGCCCGGCGCGCCCGACCGATACGGCGGAGCGCGAGGCCGCGGCGCCGAGGCTGCCGGGTGCGCGAGGACCGCGGGTGTGAGGCCCGCCCCGCGCGGGCAGCCGTAGTCGGCGCAGCCGGTGGCGGACGGGGGCGCGAGGGCGGCCGTCGCGCGCCAGTGGCGCACGCTCGGCGGTGACAATCGCGGAATTTGTCGTTCCGCTTAGCTCCCGAGGGGCACACTTATCTCGCAGACCCCGTGCTGCCACGGGGGAAGGATGGTTTCCGCAGAAGGGCTCCTGAACGTGTTCACAAGCGTATTGATGATCGAGAAGCCCCTGACCTCGGAGGACGTGGAGTTCGTCACCACCCTGCACGGGGACGAGGCCGTCTCTTTCATCGTGCTGATGCAGCCGCGCGGTGACCAGGCCGACGTGCTGCTGCGCGCCATCGACGACGTCGCGCTCGGAGAGCTGAAGGAGGCCGTCCGGGAGGGCGAGGAGCCGGAGGGCGAGGCGGCCAAGGCCCCGGCCCAGCGCGGCCTCGACCACTCCCTGGCCGCCCTGCGCGCCGCGGGCTGCGAGGCCGTGGGCCAGGTCGTCGAGGACCACCCGCTGGACAAGCTGAAGGCCGTCGTCGACGAGGCCGGCGCGGACGAGGTGATCGTGCTGACCGAGCCGCACTACGTGGAGGAGTTCTTCCACCGCGACTGGGCTTCCCGTGCCCGGCACAAGGTCGGCGTGCCGGTGCTCAAGCTCTTCGCGCACAGCAAGTAGCGGACCGGGGGCCCGCCCGCAGGCAATAGGGTGGGCCCCTGCACGTGTACGCACACCACGGGAGACAGACACATGGCACCCGCCGTTCCCAGCGCCATGGAGCGCCCGCACTTCATCGGCATCGGCGGAGCGGGCATGTCGGGGATCGCGAAGATCCTCGCCCAGCGCGGCGCGAAGGTCGCGGGCAGCGACGCCAAGGAGTCCGCGACCGCCGAGTCCCTGCGGGCGCTGGGCGCGACCGTGCACATCGGCCATGCCGCCGAGCACCTGGCCTCCGACGCCAGCTGCGTCGTCGTCTCCAGCGCCATCCGCGCCGACAACCCGGAGCTCGCGCGCGCCGCCGAACTGTCCGTTCCGGTCGTGCACCGCTCCGACGCGCTCGCCTCCCTGATGACCGGGCTGCGCTCGATCGCCGTGGCGGGCACGCACGGCAAGACGACGACCACGTCCATGCTGGCCGTGGCCCTGACCGAGCTGGGCCTGGACCCCTCGTACGCGATCGGCGGCGACCTCGCGGGCCCGGGCACCAACGCCCGGCACGGCGAGGGCGAGATCTTCGTCGCCGAGGCCGACGAGAGCGACCGCAGCTTCCAGAAGTACGACCCCGAGGTCGCGATCGTCCTCAACGTCGAACTCGACCACCACGCCAACTACGCGTCGATGGACGAGATCTACGAGTCCTTCGAGACGTTCGTCGGCAAGGTCGTCCCGGGCGGCACCCTGGTCGTCGCGGCGGACCAGCCCGGCGCCGTCGAGCTGACCGCCCGCGTCCGCGACGCGTCATCGCTGAAGGTCGTCACCTACGGGGAGTCCGAGGGCGCGGACGTCCGCATCCACAAGGTCACCCCGCGCGGTCTGACCAGCGAGGTCACCGTCCTGCTGGAGGGCCGCCTCCTCACCTTCACCGTCTCCGTCCCCGGCCGCCACTACGCGCACAACGCTGTGGCCGCGCTCGCCGCCGGCGTCGCCCTCGGCATCCCGGCGCACAACCTGGCCTCCGCCCTCGGCAAGTACACCGGCGTCAAGCGCCGCCTCCAGCTCAAGGGCGAGGCCGCCGGCGTCCAGGTCATCGACTCCTACGCCCACCACCCGACGGAGATGACCGCCGACCTGGAGGCCATGCGCGGCGCGGCCGCCGACTCCCGCCTGCTCGTCGTCTTCCAGCCCCACCTGTTCTCCCGCACCCAGGAGCTGGGCACGGAGATGGGCCAGGCCCTCGCGCTGGCCGACGCCTCGGTGGTCCTCGACATCTACCCGGCCCGTGAGGACCCGATCCCGGGCATCACCAGCGAGCTGATCATAGACGCCGCGCGCACCGCCGGCGCCGAGGTCACGGCCGTCCACGACAAGGCGGCCGTCCCGGACGTGATCGCGGGAATGGCGAGGCCCGGCGATCTCGTTCTCACGATGGGCGCGGGCGACGTGACGGACCTCGGTCCGAAGATCCTGGCCCGCCTGTCGAACTGAGGGAGCGGTTGATGTCGTACGAGGTCGAGAAGCCGGACGAGCAGTGGCGGGCGGAGCTGAGCCCCGCCGAGTACGCGGTCCTGCGCCAGGCCGGGACCGAGCCCGCGTTCGTCGGTGAGTACACGGACACCAAGACGGTCGGCACCTACTCCTGCCGTGCCTGCGGGGCGGAGCTGTTCCGCTCGGACACGAAGTTCGAGTCCCACTGCGGCTGGCCGTCCTTCTACGACCCCAAGGACACGGACGCGGTCGAACTGATCGAGGACCGCTCCCACGGCATGGTCCGCACGGAGGTCCGCTGCGCCCGCTGCGGCTCGCACCTGGGCCACGTCTTCGAGGGCGAGGGCTACCCGACGCCCACGGACCAGCGGTACTGCATCAACTCGATCTCGCTGCGACTGGAGCCGGACGCGGACTAGCGCCCCTGCCCGGCGAACACTGCCGGTCGCGGCACTGACCGGGAGAAAAATCGGCTGCGCCGACTGCCGGGCCCGCCCAGACTGGGCGGGCCCGTTCCCGTCCCCGCGAACCGAAGGAACACTTCCGCGTGCAGGCCGCCGTCACCGTCACCCCCGCCCAGGTTCCCGAACTGCTGCTCGGGCTCGCCACCGTGCGGCCCGTCTTCCTGTGGGGCGCGCCCGGGATCGGGAAGTCGTCGCTCGTGCGGAGGTTCGCCGAATCGCTCGGGCTGGAGTGCGTGAGTCTGCTCGGGACGCAGCTGGCGCCCGAGGACCTGATCGGGGTGCCGCAGATCCGTGACGGGCGCTCCGTGTTCTGCCCGCCCGAGGCCATCGCCCGCGACGAGCCGTACTGCCTCTTCCTCGACGAGCTCAACGCCGCGTCCCTCGACGTCCAGAAGGCGTTCTACTCCCTGATCCTGGACCGGCGCATCGGGTCCTACGAGCTGCCCGCCGGCTCCATCGTCATCGGCGCGGGGAACCGCGCCACCGACAACGCGCTCGCGCGGCCCATCGCGTCGGCCCTGGTGAACCGCCTCACCCATGTGCATCTCCAGGCGTCGTCGGCGGACTGGCTGGTATGGGCGGGCGAACACGGCATCCACCCCTGGGTGACGGACTACCTCACCGACCGCCCCGACCATCTCTGGTCGCAGCCGCCCAAGACCGAGGAACCGTTCTCCACGCCCCGCTCCTGGCACATGCTCTCCGACGCCCTGCACTCCTTCGGTCCGGGCATCGACGAGGACACCCTCAAGGTCGTCGCCCACGGCACCCTCACGCCCGCACACGCCGTCTCCTTCTGCGGCTACGCCAAGATCGTGCGCCACACCTTCGGCATCGAGGCGATCCTCAAGGGCGACGCCTCCTGGCCGAACCGCCTTCAGGACCGGGACCTGCTCTACTACCTGGCCGAGGCGTTCCGGGGGCGGCTGGTGAAGGAGCTGCCGCGGCAGAAGGAGCACGTGTCGCCGTCGATGCGGCAGACCGCATACCGGGCCAAGTCGCTGCTCGTGCAGCTCGCCGAGATCTCCGTCGAGGTCGCGCAGACCGTCATCGCGGACGACACCGACGGGCAGCCGGTGCTCCCCTCCTGGTTCCTCGTCGAGGCCGCCCGCGACATGCCGCGGCTGGTGGAGGCCCGGCGATGAAGAAGGGCGCCGCGGGACAGCAGGGCGGCAAGCCCGACCCGGCCACCGAGGCGTTCGCCGCCGGGCTCGCCATGGTCAAGCGGAACCCGGCCTTCGCCGCCGTCGAGGCCGAGTTCTGCCGACAGGCCAAGTGCGCCGCCACGCCTGCCGGGGGACTTGCGGCCGTGGACTCCAACGGCGTCGTCCACGTCCACCCCACTCGGCGTGCCGAACCGGACGACTGGGCCTGGACCCTCGCGCACTGCCTGCTGCACCTCGGGTTCGGGCACGTGCCCGCGGCCAAGGACACACGGCGCGAGCAGCCCGACCGCTTCGAGCGGGCCGCACGCTGCACGGTGGTCAACCGCTTCCTGCTCACCTTCCCCGTGGGCCGCCCTCCCGGCCACCTCCCCGAGACGTATCCGGGCGGCGACGAGGCGATGCTCGCCGCCCGCTGGCGTCGCGACGGCATCCCCGCCGCCTACGAGCGGTGCGGCACCGCGGGCGAGCACCCCGACCAGGTCCTGGTGCCCTGGCAGATGTGGAACACCGCCCCGCCCGACTGGGAGACCGCCTTCGCCCACGCGCTCACCCGCAGTGTCTCCGCCGCCATGGACGTGGCGGGCGGCCGTCGCGACCGCGTCACCGGCGAGCGCGTGCCCCAGCGGCCCTGGGACCGTGCCCTGAACTGGTTCGTCTCCTCGTACCCCCTGCTCGGCGGCCTGGCGGCCGGCCTCACGGTCGTCGCCGACGCCGAACTCGCCCGCACCCAGGACATCTCCATCGCCGCCGTCAGCTCCGTCGCGGGCGAGATCTACATCAATCCGCTGCGCACCTTCACCGACGAGGAGTGGCGCTTCATCCTGGCGCACGAGATGCTGCACGCCGCCCTGCGCCACGGCGAACGCCGCGGCACCCGCGACCCGGTGCTCTTCAACGTCGCCGCCGACTTCGTCGTCAACGGCTGGCTGGTCCAGATGCGTGTCGGCGAGATGCCCGAGGGGCTGCTGTACGACCCCGACCTCAAGGACCTGTCGGTGGAGGAGGTCTACGACCGCATCGCCACCGACCTGCGCCGCCGTCGCCGATTGGCGACCCTGCGCGGCAAGGGCACCGGCGACATCCTCGGCGAGCCGCTGCCGCACCCGGACGCCCGCCCCTACGCCGACCTGGACGACTTCTACCGGCGCGGCCTGGTGCAGGGCTTCGACCTGCACCAGTACGGCGAGCGCGGTCTGCTGCCCGCCGGTCTCGTCCAGGAGATCCGCGCCCTGGCCCACCCGCCCGTGCCGTGGGACGCGCGACTGGCCCGCTGGTTCGACGAGTACGTGCCCCGGCCCGAGCCCGTACGGTCCTATGCGCGCCCGGGCCGCCGACAGGCGTCCACCCCCGACATCCCGCGCGCCGGACGGTACTTCCCGTCCGAGGAGACGCCCCGCTGCACCTTCGGTGTCGTCCTCGACACGTCCGGCTCGATGAACAGCGCCCTGCTCGGCAAGGCTCTCGGCGCGATCGCCTCGTACGCCGAGGCCCGTGACGTCCCGGCCGCCCGCGTCGTCTTCTGCGACGCGGCGGCCTACGACGCCGGGTACGTTCCCCCGGCGGAGATCGCCGGCCGGGTACGGGTCCGCGGGCGCGGCGGGACGGTGCTCCAGCCGGGCATCGACCTGATCCACCGCGCCGACGACTTCCCGGCGAACGCCCCGGTCCTGGTCATCACCGACGGATGGTGCGACACGTTGCGCATCCGCCGCGAGCACGCCTTCCTGATCCCGCAGGGCGCGTCACTGCCGTTCACGCCCCGCGGACCGGTCTTCCGGCTGACGTGACGCGGGCGGCCCGTCCGTTCGGTTCGTCTCAACGCGTGCCGCGCCCGGGCGTCAGGCCCGGGCGGCGGCGAACGGGACGAAGGCGGTCCAGGAGGCGGGGGAGAGGGCGAGGTGGGGGCCCTCGGTGTCCTTGGAGTCGCGGACGTGGACGGTGTCGGGGCACGCGGCGACCTCGACGCAGCTGTCGCCGGAGCCGCTGCTGTAGCTGGACTTGTGCCAGGAGAGGGCGACTTCGACGCAGCTGTCGCCCTCGCCGCCGCTGTAGCTGCTCTTGAACCAGGCCAGTTCGGGGGTGCTCATACCGCTCCTCGCATCTGCCGCAACAGGCTCAGGGAGTCCTCCAGGGTAAGAGCCTGTGACCGCATCCTGGCATACCGCATCTGGAGCATGCTGACCACTTTCGGGTCGGAGATGAACTGGCCGCTCTCCTGCCCCTCGCAGTAGCCGAGCCAGCGGTTGTCCGGGGTTTCCAGCAGTTGCATGGGACCGTGCAGACCGGCGTGGTCCTCGCGCACCAGCGGCATGATCTGCACCTCGATGTTGCGCAGTTCGGCGAGGGCGAGGACGTGGTCGACGAGCTCCAGCGTGACCTGCTTCCCGCCCGTGCGCCGCCGGAACAGGTGCTCTTCGAGAATGAAGCTGTACGCCGTGTTCGGCCGCTCCAGCAACCGCTGCCGATCCATCCTCGCCGCCAGCCGAGCCTCGATCTGCTCGTCGCCCAGCGGCGGCAACTGGTTCGTGAACAGCGTCCGCGCGTACGCCTCCGTCTGTAACAGCCCCGGAATCAACCGGCACTCGTACGTGTAGAGGCTCACCGCCTCCGCCTCCAGGCCCGCCCACTGGCGGAACCAGCTCGCCAGCCCGGGCCGCCGTGACAGGTGCCGTGCCGCGCCCCTGATCGTGCCGAACGCGTCCAGTACCTCTTCCGCCCGGTCGACGAAGTCCGCCGGGGGGAACCGCCTGCCCTGTTCGATCGAGGCGACCGTCGGCAGCGAGTACTGCACGCGTGGCGCGAACTCCTCCTGCGTCAGCCTCGCCCGCTTCCGGAAGGACTTGACCACCTCCCCGAAGGACTTCAGGCCGTCCGAGACCTCCGGCTCCCCGCCCGCACCGCCTGAACTGCCGCCTGTCGTCTCCGCCGTCATCTACGGCCCCCTCCCGCGCGTACCTGTGCTGAGCAACCCCGCAACTGCTCCATGGTCACGGTCAGTTACCCGTACTGTCCACCGCGCGTACCCGTACGCTGACTCAGCGTACGGGTTCCTGATCTGGGGGAACTGCATCGCGCCCGACACGGTGAGGGCCATGCACTCACCGCGCACACCGCAACTGCCGGGCACCGTACGTACTTTCGCCCAGCGCTTCAGCTCCACCCCGCTCGGCGCACGCCTCGCTCGTCACCTGACGCTTCACCAGCTGCACGCCTGGGGCTTCCCGCACGGCACGGAGACGTCCGACCACACCGCGCTGATCGTCGCCGAGCTCGCCGCGAACGCCGCGACGCACGGGCGCGTGCCGGGCCGGGACTTCGAGCTGAGGCTCACCTGCTCGCCCGGCACGCTGCGTATCGAGGTCTCGGACACCCGGGGTGAGCGGCGGCCGCCCGTTCCCGGCCGGTTGGCGGCGCCGGGAGCCGTCGCCGACAGCGGGCGCGGGCTGCTGCTGGTGGAGAGCCTGGCCGACCGGTGGGCGGTGCTCGACCGGGTGCCCGTCGGGAAGACCGTCCGGGCCGAGCTGGACCTGCCGTCGCGCTGACCCGCAGGCGGCCCTCAGGTGGGGCGGCAGAGCAGCGGCTTCGCCAGTTCGGCGCAGGGGCGGTGGCCCTGGGCGCGGAGGATGTCCTTGCCGACCTCGTTCGCCAGGTAGCGCAGGAAGCCGGCGGCGATCGAGTCGGCGGGCGGCTCCCCGTAGGTGTAGGCGAACTCGGTCTGCCAGTACGGGTACGCGCCGTCGTCGGCGCCTTCCAGCGTGGCCGCGTAGCCGTCGATCCGTACCCGCCGGAGGTCGTCGCGGGTGAGCGTGGCGCCGACCTCGCTGTGGCCGAGCGCCCCGGGGGTCGCGGCCACGGTGTCCAGGAGGGTGCCGGTGTCACCGACCTCGCAGCGGCCCGCCCTGCTCCCGTCCATGGCCACGCAGTCGCCTTCCGTGACCTCCATCAGTTCCTTGCCGCCGAGGACCTGCTGCACGAGCGTGGAGCGGGTACCGGAGCCGGGGTTGCGGCTCACGAGCTGGACGGGGAGATCGTTGCCGCCGACCTGCCGCCAGTCGGTGACGCGGCCCGTGTAGATCTCCCTGACCTGCTTCAGGGAGAGGTCCTGAACCCCGGCGTCCTTGTTGACCACCAGGGTGAACAGGGACAACGCGACGGGTCTCGGCAGCAGTTGCGGGCGGCGGACGCTCTTGACCCCGTCGGTGAACGCCAGCCGGTCGGGGAGCCCGGCACTGCCCTGCTGTTTCGCGCTCCGGCCGGCCGCGGCGAGCGAGTCGAGTCCGGCGACGCTGCCCTTGAAGGAGTTCTCGGTGATGGGGATGCGGGCGTCGGGACACGTCTTCTCGTACTGCTTCGCGGCCTCGCGGACGACGGGCGCGAACGCGGTGGAGCCGGAGAGGACCAGTGTCCCCTTGGCGCAGTCCAGCGGGGCGGCCCGGACCTCGTCCCTGGTGAACGTGGTCAAGGACTGGGCGGCCGCCACGAGGACCAGCATGGCGATGAACATCATGACGGGCTTCGAGGCGAGGACGTGGCTCGCGGTCTTCCTGATCGACCCGCCGTGCACCCCGCCCTTGATGCCGGCGACGACCACGGGGTCGGGGAACTCCGGAGCGGTGAACTCCGGCTCACGTTCCAGGACCGCGAGGACCTTGTAGTGGTTGCCGCGGTTGAGGGCCACCTTCGGGAGGGTGATGCGGCCGTCGATCACCTCGAGGCCGGGGGCCGCCTCGGCGGGGACACCGTCGCGCGGCGTGTTCACGAAGGACCGGCGCAGGTAGTCGTGGCTCATCTCGGTCACGACCATGCCGACGACCTGACGCCCCGGGAAGCGGACCTCTATGCCGACGTCGGCGGAGCCCTGCGAGACATAGTCGTCGGAGTCGATCAGGGTCCAGCCGCTGTTCTCGATGCGCAGCAGCGCGAACGAGGGATCGCGCAGCGAGGCGTCGTCCCGCTGCATCTGCCGCAGCACCCCGGCGTGCGGGGCCTCGGCCGCGTCCGGCGCGGTGGTGTCCATCTGGATCCGGTAGCCGAGCCGCTTGCGGCCCACGAGCGCGAACTCCCACGCCGCGGCCGCCACCGGGATGGCCAGACCGAGGATGGCGATCGTCGACTCCCAGGGAAAACCGTTCACCGCCGACTCCCGTACTGACCGGATCCAGATGTGCGCCAAAATTACGAGCGCGTCGGCGGGGGCTGCCACGGCTGCCGTGAGTCTTCGGGGCCTGTTCACCGGCCCGACTGCTGCCGTGACGGCTGTTCACCCGGAGTTGGCCGGGACGCGCGGGGGTCCTGTGCCGGGGGGCGCTCGTGGTTAGGCTGCGGAGCATGGGCATGGACAACGTGGCGCATCCCGGCCGGCGTCGTTTCCTCGGAGGGCTGTCCGCCGTCGCCGCGGCGACGGTGCTGCCCGCCTGCGGCACCGCAGAGGACCCGGGCACGCGGACGCGCTCGCAGGTGGCGGTCACACCCACGTCCCGCACCCGCCGGACGCGGCCGCTCTACCTCGGGACGTACACCTCCGTGGAGGGCGGCGGCAGAGGCATCGGCGTCGCCGTGTACGACGACAGGACGGGCCGTATCACCGGGACCGGGGTGGTCGAGGGTGTCGCGGACCCCTCGTATCTGGCCGTGCACCCCTCCGGCCGCACGCTGTACGCCGTCAACGAGCGCGAGGACGGAGCAGTGACCGCCGTACGGCTCGCGGACGACGGCAGGCACCAGGTGCTGGGGAGCCGCTCCACGGGCGGGGCCGCTCCCGCCCATGTGTCCGTGCATCCCTCCGGGCGCTGGCTGCTCAGTGCCAACTACGGGTCGGGCAGTGTCGCCGTCCATCCCATCGACGACTCCGGGGCGCTCGGCGAGCGCACGGACCTCGTCCGGCACGCGGGCCCGTCGCCGCACGCGCACCAGATCATCACCACACCCGACCGCGGCCACGTCCTCGCCGTGGACCTCGGCAACGACACCGTGTACACCTACCGCCTCGACACCAGGGCGGGGACGCTGACGGAGGTGTCCCGCGCGGCCGCGCGCCCGGGAGCCGGACCGCGCCACCTGACGTTCCACCCGTCCGGCCGGTACGCGTACCTCGCGAACGAGCTGGACAACACGGTGACGGTCTGTGCCTACGACCCGGCGAGCGGCACGCTGCGGCCCGGCGAGCCGCAGTCGACCGGCACAGGCCCCGGCACCAGCTACCCCGCCCAGCTCGTGGTCACCCCCGACGGCGCGTACGCCTACCACGCCAACCGCGGCCCCGACACCCTGACCCGCTATGCCGTCGAGGCCCGCGGCTCCCGGCTGCGGCTGCTGGACACGGTGCCGGTCGGCGGCGACTTCCCGCGCCAGATCGCGCTGTCGCCCTCCGGGGGTCTGCTGTTCGCGGCGAACCAGCGCTCCGGCACCGTCACCGTCTTCCACGTGGACGCGGGCACGGGCGAACTGCGGTCTGCGGGCGAGGCGTTCGAGTTCCCCACGGCGGTCTGCGCACTCCCGCTCTAGACGGCGTCCGGATCCGCCGGGGCGTCCCTAGGTTCTGGGCAGGGCCGCGACCGCCCACTTCGCCCGGGTCGACAGCTCGCTCAGGGAGCTGCGGAACTGCCCGGCGATCGTCTTCAGCAGGAGCTCGGCGTGAGCCATCGCCTCCCGTGCGAGGGCGTGGTCGCCCGCCTCGACCGCCGCGAGGACCAGTTCGAGATGCTGCTCCGTGATCTGCCGGCCCAGCCCCCGGCGGTGCCACTCCACGACCGTCTCGTCGGGTGCGGGACCGTCGCCCAGGCCGACGGCGACTCGCGCCCGGCCCAGCGCCCTGCCCGCCGCGGCGAGATCGCCCTTCCGGCGCTCGACGCGGGCCAGGACGTAGGTCTCCGCGGCACGGTCCCAGCCGGTGTCCTGGAGCGAGGCGAGGTCGAACTGCGCGCGGGCCGCCTGCCCGTGGTCCCCGAGGTCCTCCAGAGCCCGGCTGAGGGCACGCAGCCGCTCGCCGTCCGGCCCGGTGCCGTCCAGCATGCGGATCAGCGCCACCCGCGCGTGCTCGGTGCGGCCCTGTCGGCGGGCCAGGCCGATCCAGGTGAACTCGCTCTCGGCCGCGGGCTCAGGGCCGTACCTCTTCGCGTCCTCCTCCCGCGCCCACGCGACGGCACCGGCCGGGTCGTCGGACGCGCACCCGCCGTGCGCCGACCGGACGAGGGCGATGTCCTCGGCCCGCCCGTGCAGGGCCACCAGCACCGCGGCGAGGCGCCGCTCCTCGAACCACGGCGTGCGCTCGGCGTTCTCACGCTCCAGCAGGAAGCGCAGCAGGGGAAGGTCGTCCGCGCGGCGGTCGTACTGCGCCGCGCGCACCACCCCGGCCCGCAGTACCGGATCGGCGCCCGCCTCCGTCCAGGACGCGGGCCCGCCGGACCGCATCCGTTCCAGTGCCGCGCGGCCGGGAGCGAGGACGACGTCCCGCAGCGGGTCGGGCGCCGCCCCCTCCGGCAGCCGGTAGGCGCAGAGCTCGGCGGAGTTGAGCAGCAGGTGCTCCGGCTCCGTGCGCCGGGCGGCCGCGTACGACAGGCCGAGGAGTTCCAGCGGAGGCCGGACGGGCAGGCTCAGGCCGCTGACCAACGCGGCGCGCCGGGCGTCCGGTTCGGGGGCGAACTGCTCCCGCGCCCCGGCGTCGCCCTCGCGCAGTGCCGCGAGCAGCTGCTCCTCGTCGAGACCGGGCTCGATGCCCTCGCAGTACGAGGGAAGTCCGATCAGGATCTCCAGGGCCTCGGTGACACTGCCGCCGACCAGGACCGCCTCGCCCTCGGACGAGGCGTACAGGACCGCGCCGTCCGCGCAGACGAAGTACGTGCCGCCGGTGTCGTCACCGGCGACCGGCTCCAGCGACGCACCGGACGCCAGGTGCACGTCCTCGACGTGGCAGGCGCGACCGATGTCGAAGCCGAAAGGAAACGCGGCCAGTTCGGCCAGATCCGGTCGCTCGCGGAGCAGTCGCAGTACGGGGTCGGTCATGTGGCCGGAGCCTACTGGGGCTCCAGCAGGTCCCACTTGTTGCCGTACAGGTCCTCGAAGACCGCGACCGTGCCATAGGGCTCGTACCGCGGCTCCTCCAGGAAGCGCACCCCCGCCGCCGTCATCCGGGCGTGGTCGCGGGCGAAGTCGTCGGTGTGGAGGAAGAAGCCGACCCGGCCGCCCGTCTGCGCGCCCACGCTCGCGCGCTCGGAGGCGTTCTTCGCCCGGGCGAGCAGGAGGCCCGTGCCGGCCGGGGCGCCGGGCGGGCCACCACCCACCGCGAGGAGTCCCCGCGGTCCGTGTCCTCGACCAGGTCGAAGCCGAGAGCGTCACGGTAGAAAGCGATGGCCTCGTCGTACTCGCGGACGACGAGGGAGACCAGGGCGATGAAGGACATGAAGCGAGGTTATACGTATGACGGCAGTGCGACAATGCACGCCATGAGCCTCCCGCCGCACCTGCTGGACCGCGCCCGTGCCCTCGCCGCCCCCGGGCGGCGCCGCATCCTGGGCCTTGCCGGAGCGCCCGGCGCCGGCAAGTCCACCCTCGCCGACCGTCTCGTCGCCGCCCTGGACGGCCTCGCCGTGCTCGTCCCCATGGACGGCTTCCACCTGGCCCAGAGCGAACTGGAGCGCCTCGGGCTCGCCCATCGCAAGGGCGCACCCGACACCTTCGACGCCGCCGGATACGCCGCGCTGCTCGCCCGTCTGCGGGCGCCGGAACCGGACACCACCGTCTACGCGCCCGCCTTCGACCGGGGGATCGAGGAGCCGGTCGCGGGCAGCATCCCGGTCGGGCCCGACATCCCCCTCGTCGTCACCGAGGGCAACTACCTCCTCCACGACGAAGGGGACTGGGCCCGTGTCCGCCCCTTGATCGACGAGATCTGGTTCCTGGAACTCGACGAGCCGACCCGCGTGCGCCGGCTCGTCGACCGGCATGTGCGCTTTGGCAAGGAGCGGCCGTGCGCCGAGCGCTGGGTCCGCGAGTCGGACGAGGTGAACGCCCGGCTGATCGGCCGGGGACGCGAGCGGGCCGACCTCGTGGTCGCGGTGAGCTGAGCCACGCCCCGGACCCGTCGGTTCCCGGACCTGCCCGCCCCGCCGTTCACCGGTGATCTGTAGGCTCGAACAAGGACACGTGGCGAGTGACGAGCACGAAGGGCGGTCGGCGTGGGGCTGTTCCGGCGAGGGCCGAAGCGCGACGGACGCGATGCGCCCCGGGACCCCGAGTTCGCCTTCCTCTCCGCGGGTGAAGGCACGCGGTTCCGCGGCCTCGTGCGCGAGGCGTTCGCCGAGCGGGGCCTCGAGGTGACCGTCTACGCGGACATGGTGTCCGACAGCGCGGGCCGCCAGTTCGGCCTCGGCAACCTCGCCGCCGTCTGCCACAACGACGAACGCGGGCCGCGCGCCTGGCCCGAACTGGTCCACCAGCACGTCGGCATGGTCCTGCGCACCATGGAGGCGCCGTCCGCCCTGGAGACCCTGCCCAGGGAGCAGATCCGCGCCCAGCTCTACCCTCGCGTCGTCGGCGCCGACGGTCTCGACCCCAAGAACTTCGGCTACGCCCGCCCCCTCGCTCCCGGCCTCTTCGAGATCCTCGCCCTCGACCTCCCCGAGAGCGTCATGATGCTCACCGACGAGGCCCTCGAACCGCTCGGCGACCTGCCCTACCTGCGCGACCAGGCGCTCTACAACCTCCGCGGCCTGCCCGTCGAGGCCCATGAGACCGTCGCAGACGACGAGGGCATGCGCTTCGAGGTCGTGCTCGGGGACTCCTTCTACACCGCGAGCCGGGTGCTCGCGCTGGAGTCCGTCGTACGGCAGGTCACCGGCGAGGAGCTGACGGCCGACGGGGCGCTCGTGGCGATGCCGTTCCGCCACCAGCTCGCCTTCCACGCCATCCACGACACCGGCATGATCGCCGCGCTGAACGCCATGGCGTCCTTCGCGGCCACCGGCTACGAGGACACCCCCGGCGCCATCAGCCCCTACGTCTACTGGTGGCGGGCGGGCACCCTGACCCAGCTCAGCGACCGCGACGAGGACGGGGAGGGGCTGCGGATCACGGTCGGCGAGGAGTTCCACGCGCTGCTGGAGCGGCTGGTCGCCGAGGAGGGCGGACGGACCGGCGACGACGGCTGACCCGCCTCCGGACCGGCCCCGGACCGCACTCGCGCCCGCCGGTGTGCCGAAGGAGGATGGCGGGCAGGACGGTCCGAGGAGACGACCGCAGGCCGGGCAGGAGGCCCCATGACCAGCACGCCGCCCCCGTTCACCGCCGCCGACTACCGCGCGCGGATGACCCGTGCCGCCGAGTCCGCGGCCGACGCCGGGCTCGCCGGGGTGCTGGTCGCGCCCGGACCCGATCTCGTGCACCTGACCGGCTACCGGCCCGTGGGCACCGAGCGGCTCACCGTCCTCGTCCTCACCGCCGGCCAGGACCCGGTCCTGGTCGTCCCCACCCTGGAGGCGCCCGACGCCGAGGCGGCGCCCGGCGCGTCCGCGCTGACCGTGCGCGACTGGACCGACGGCAAGGACCCTTACGCGGCCGTCGCCCCGCTCCTGGACGTGTCCGGCCGCTTCGCCGTCAGCGACAACACGTGGGCCACGCACCTGCTCGGCCTCCAGCGGGAACTGCCCGGCACCTCGTACGTCTCGCTGACGGAGGCGCTGCCCATGCTCCGCGCGGTGAAGGGCGCGCGTGAACTCGCGCGCATCGAGGCGGCGGGCGCCGCCGCCGACGAGGCGTACGCCGAGATCCTCAAGGTGCCGTTCGCGGGCCGCAAGGAGACCGACGTGGCCGCCGATCTGGCCGCGCTGCTGCTGCGGTTCGGGCACTCGCAGGTCGACTTCACCGTCGTCGGCTCGGGCCCCAACGGAGCCAACCCGCACCACGAGGCGGGCGACCGCACGGTCGTCCACGGCGACATGGTCGTGCTCGACTTCGGCGGCCTCAAGCACGGCTACGGCTCCGACACCACCCGCACCGTTCACGTCGGCGAGCCCAGCCCGGCCGAACAGCACGTCCACGACGTCGTGCGCGAGGCGCAGCAGGCCGGAGTCGACGCCGTCCGGCCCGGCGTCGCCTGCCAGGAGGTCGACCGGGCCGCCCGCGAGATCATCGAGGCGGCCGGGTACGGGGACCTGTTCGTCCACCGCACCGGCCACGGCATCGGCGTCACCACCCACGAACCGCCGTACATGATCGAGGGCGAGGACCAGCCGCTCGTCCCCGGCATGTGCTTCTCCGTCGAGCCCGGGATCTACCTCCCCGGCCGGTTCGGCGTCCGCATCGAGGACATCGTCACCGTCACCGAGGACGGGGTCCGCCGCTTCAACAACACCTCGCGCGAGATGGCGATCGTCGAGTAGCGCCAGGGCGCCGGGGATCGTGCGGGACGTCGTGGACAGGACCTAGGACGCGGCGAGCACCACACAGCTCTCCGGCGCCAGGCGCAGCACCCCGTCACTGCCGGGGGCCTCCACCTTGCCCCGGGCCGCGACGACCCGTCCGCCGCCGCCCAGCGGGATCGCGGCGCTGTCCTCGCCGAGGTTCACCGCGATCCGCAGATCGCCGCGCCGGTACGCCAGCCAGCGCTCCTGCTCGTCGTACGCCACCTTCACCGACGCCAGGTCCGGGTCGGTCAGGTCCGGCAGCGTACGGCGCAGGGCGATCAGCTCCCGGTACCAGGCGAGCAGGGCCGCGTGCGGCTCGCGTTCGCGCTCGGAGCGGTCCAGGCACGAGCGCTCCCGGGTGGCCGGTGACTGCGGGTCCGGCACGTCCTCCTCCGCCCAGCCGTGTTCCGCGAACTCCCGGCGCCGGCCCGCCCGTACGGCCTCGGCCAGCTCGGGGTCGGTGTGGTCGGTGAAGTACATCCAGGGGGTACTCGCGCCCCATTCCTCGCCCATGAAGAGCATCGGCGTGAACGGGGAGGTCAGCACCAGGGCCGCCGCGCACGCCAGAAGACCCGGCGTGAGAGTGGCCGAGAGCCGGTCGCCGAGCGCCCTGTTGCCGATCTGGTCATGGGTCTGCGCGTAGCCGAGGAAGCGGTACCCGGGCGTGGTGTTCACGTCGACGGGCCGGCCGTGGGTGCGGCCGCGGAAGGTCGAGAACGTGCCGTCGTGGAAGAAGACGTGGTTCATCGTCTTGGCGAGCGCGGCCATCGGGGCGCGCGCGAAGTCGGCGTAGTAGCCCTGGGACTCGCCGGTCAGCGCGGCGTGCAGAGCGTGGTGGAAGTCGTCGTTCCACTGGGCGTGCAGCCCGAGGCCGCCCTCGGCGCGGGACGACGTGGTGCGCGGGTCGCACCGGTCGGACTCGGCGATCAGGAACAGCGGGCGGCCGAGGTCGGCGGCCAGGGTGTCGACGGCGGCAGACAGCTCCTCCAGGAAGGACAGGGCCCGGGTGTCGGCCAGCGCGTGCACCGCGTCGAGCCGCAGCCCGTCGATCCGGTAGTCCCGGAGCCAGGCCAGCGCGCTGCCCAGCAGGAAGGCGCGCACTTCGTCCGACCCGGGGGCGTCCAGGTTGACCGCCGAGCCCCAGGGCGTGTGGTGGATGTCGGTGAAGTACGGGCCGAAGGCGGGCAGATGGTTGCCGGACGGGCCGAGGTGGTTGTGCACGACGTCCAGCACCACACCCAGTCCCAGCCCGTGCGCCGTGTCGACAAAGCGCTTCAGTGCCGCGGGGCCGCCGTACGGCTCGTGCACCGCCCACAGGTCCACCCCGTCGTAGCCCCAGCCGTGCACGCCGGGGAACGGGCACAGCGGCATCAGCTCGACATGCGTGACGCCCAGATCGGCGAGTTCGCCGAGGCGGGCCGCCGCCGCGTCGAGAGTGCCCTCGCGGGTGAAGGTGCCGATGTGCAGCTCGTAGAGGACCGCGCCCCGCAGGCCCCGGCCGGTCCACTCGTGCCGCCATACGTACGCGTCGTGGTCGACGACCGCGCTCGGGGCGTCCGGGCCGTCCGGCTGACGGCGCGAGCGCGGGTCCGGCCGCAGCGGACCCCCGTCCAGCGCGAAGCCGTACCGGGCGCCGTCGCCCGCCTCGGCCTCCGCGATCCACCAGCCCGCCCGGCCCTGGTCGCGCTCCATCGGGCGCTCGGCGCCCTCCAGCCACAGCGTGACCCGCTCCTCGGCCCGCGGCGCCCACACCTCGAACAACAGCACTGGCGAATCCCCTCGTCGTCGATGCCGGTCCCGTCGATCCCGTATGTCCCGTCCATCCTGACAAGACGAGGGTCTTCAGGCGGGGTGCTTGGGCCATTAAGGTCACGGGCCATGCCGATGCCGACGGAGCCGCTGCCCGCGTTCCCGCCCGGCTTCCTGTGGGGAGCCGCCGCGTCCGCCTTCCAGACCGAGGGCGCCGCCGACGCCGACGGCAAGGGACCCTCCGGCTGGGACGCCTTCGCGGCCGCCGGACGGATCAAGGACGGCGCCGACGCCACCCGCGGCACGGGCTTCCACGACCGCTTTGCCGAGGACGTCGCCCTGCTCGCCGGCCTCGGCGCCGACGTGTTCCGCTTCTCGGTCTCCTGGCCCCGCGTCGTCCCCGGCGGCAGCGGCCCGGTCAACGTCCGCGGACTCGACTTCTACGACCGGCTCGTCGACCAACTCCGCGCCCACGGCATCACCCCCGCACCGACGCTCTACCACTGGGACACGCCGCTTCCGCTCGACGAGGCGGGCGGCTGGCTGCGCCGCGACACCGCCGAACGGTTCGCCGAGTACGCCGCGGCCGTCGCGGCACGCCTCACCGACCGTGTACCCCTGTGGATGACCGTCAACGAACCGGCCGAGGTCACCCTGCTCGGTTACGCCCTCGGCGAGCACGCCCCCGGCCGGCGGCTCCTCTTCGACGCCCTGCCCGCCGCCCACCACCAGCTGCTCGCCCACGGCCTCGCCGTCCAGGCGCTGCGAGCGGCGGGTGCCACGGACATCGGCATCGCCGTCTCCCACTCGCCCGTGTGGACGGCGGGCGACAGCGACGAGGACCGGTTCGCCGCCGAGCTCTACGACACGGTCACCAACCGGCTGTTCGTCGACCCGCTGCTCACCGGCGCCTACCCCGACGGCTTCGCCGAGCTCATGCCCGGCCCCGTCGCCGACGACCTCACCGTGATCGCGGAGCCGCTGGACTTCTACGGCGTGAACTACTACCACCCGATGCTCGTCGGCGCGCCCGCCCCGGACGCCCTCGACGGCTTCGCCGGCGTCGGCATGCCCGCGGAACTCCCGTTCGGGCTGCGGGAGATCGCCGCCGACGAGCGCACCGACTTCGGCTGGCCCGTCGTCCCCGACGGACTGCGCGAGCTGCTGGTCTCGCTGAAGGACCGCTACGGCGACCGGCTGCCTCCCGTCGTCGTCACCGAGAACGGCTGCGCGTACGACGGCATCGACGACCGGCGCCGTATCGCCTTCCTCGACGCCCATCTGCGGTCCCTGCACGAGGCGATGACGTCCGGCGTCGACGTCCGCGGCTACTTCACCTGGTCGCTCACCGACAACATCGAGTGGGCCGAGGGAGCCTCCCAGCGCTTCGGGCTCGTCCATGTCGACTACGAGACCCTCCGCCGCACGCCCAAGGCGTCCTACGCCTGGTACCGGGACGTGATCGCCGAGCAGAAGCGCCGCGGCGGGCAGTGACGCGGGGGTGTCCGGAGCCCTGGCCCCGGACGCCCCCGGCCCACGGTCAGCTCCCCGTGGGGGGAACGAAGTTGATCCGCTCCTTGACCACCGGGTGGCCCGCCTTGGCGAAGTGCGCCGCCATCGGGAAGTTCCCCTGGTCGGTGGCGCCCGCGATGAACTCGGCGCCCCGCTCGGCGAGGAAGTGCGTGCACTCCGCGAGCAGGTCGTACGCGTAGCCGCGGCCGCGCTGCTCGGGGACGACGCCGATGAAGCCGATGCAGGGGCCGCCCGGATTGTGTGCCGGGATGTGGATGCCGGCGAGCTCGCCCTCGGGTGTGTGGGCGATCTGCCACCACTCCCGCGGCGAGGGGCACCAGCGGAAGAAGTCCAGCTCCTCCTGCGCCGCTTGGTCGAGACCGCCTTCGGCGATCGCCCGGAGCGCGTGCGCGTCCAGCGTCACGGAGTGGATGCGCTTGAGCGCCTCGAAGAACACGGAGTCGTCCGGCTCGGGCCGGAACGTGAGGCGGCCCGGCCGCTCGGGCAGACCGTGCGCGGGGGTCCAGCGGTACATGAACCGCTCGACGAGCACCTCGTACCCCGCCGCCTTCGCGGCGCGGACCCGGGCCTCGGCGGCCGGCCGCGCGACCGGGTCGTCCCGCCAGCCGGCGGGCAGGTTGAGCTCCAGCTCGACCTGGAAGGGAGCGGTGCGCAGCAGTTCGGCGCCCGCCTCCTCCTCGCCGGCGGCGACGTCGAACCAATTGATGTTCACGGGCGTTTCGTCACCCGGGCCGCCCCACCAGGCGCCTCGGGCCACGACCTCGCCGTCGCGCAGGGCGATCCGCTTCCAGTCGGGCCGGTGGACGGTGCGGGCATGGCCCTCGGCCGCGCCGAGAGGGTCGGGCAGGGTGTCGAAAAGACGGGCGTCGCTCGCGTCGAGCGCGCGGATGACCAGATCGGTCATGAGGAAGTCCTCCGGGATGCGAGGTAGGTGAGGCGCTCCCGGTCAGACACAGAACGCCGGGCGGACGGGGCGGGAGCGCGGAAATCGTGTGAGGTGCACGGCACTCGCCTCCTTCCGTCGTCACGGGCGTCGGTGCGCACCCTAGACCGGCCCGCGGGCTCGGGTCCAGCCTTTTCCGGCTGCCCGGGTGCGTCCCAATGTGCCGTGTCCGCAGGCCAGTTGGGCCGCACGGTGGGCGGAACGCCACCTTCCGTGCAGGTCAGAGGGGTCGCGTCGAACAGCAGAAGACCTGCTCTTCTGGACACCCCGGGCCCTTCGGCCCGACAATCTGCCATGTGACGTCCTCCTACGAGTCCCCCACGTATCCCGCACGGCTGTCGGACGCCGAGCGCGAGCGTGTCCTCGATGTGCTCAGAGAGGGCGCGGCCCAGGGCAAGCTGTCGCACGAGACGTTCGTGCACCGGATGGAACTGGTCCTGGCCGCCCGCCGTTCGGAGGAGCTGGACGCCCTCACCGCCGACCTCGTCCACGAGAACAGGTGGGCCCGCCGGATCTACAGCGCGGTCGGCCGGGTCTCGGCGTTCTCCGTCCGGCTGCGCAGGGCCTGGCAGGCGGAGAAGCTGCCCCCGCTGCTGCTGCCCGAGCCGGGGCCGTACCCCCTGCGCATCGGCCGGGACCCGGTCAACGGGCTGCGGCTGAGCCACGACACGGTCTCGCGGCTGCACGCCGAACTGAGCCACCAGGGCACTCTGTGGGTCCTGCGCGACCTCGGCTCGACCAACGGCACGACGGTCAACGGCCGCAGGGTGACCGGCGCGATCGTCGTCCAGGACGGCGACATGGTGGGCTTCGGCAGCATGAGCTTCCGCCTCACCGCCCGCTGAACGGCGACCCGTTCGCCGTCGCGGTCAGCGGCATGGTTTTCACGGTCACGTCGAAGCCGTGGGAGCGCCTCCCCGGTCGGGCGGCCGCGGCTTCGGCCCCGCTGTGGCCGGCTCTTTCGCCCGAATGGCGTACCCGTCAGGACTTCACCCGTACGGCCCTGCGCCGACTGCGGTGACGGCGGCCCGGTGGTCACCTGAAGGGAGCAGCGGGGCAAGAGACCCGCGGCCGTGACAGGGGAGCGCACACCATGCACGCGGACATACGCCCCATGCCCGAGCCCTCACCGCCCACCGTCTCCGCGTTGCCCGCCGGGACGGGGCGCCGGGCCGGCGCGCTGCTGCCCGGCCTGCCCACGGGGAACGAGCACGAGCTGTACGAGGGCTACCGCCGGCTGCGTGAGGACCATCCCCTCACCTACGACGCGTCCGTGGGCGCCTGGCTGCTCAGCCGCTACCGCGACGTCGCCACCGCTCTGACCGATCTTCGCTTCACCCACGGCCACCGGCCCGGCGACGCGGGATGCGCCGGGCACCTCGCGCCCGTCCCGCCCGCGCTGCGCGAGATCGTCCAGCGCACCGCGTACGTCCTCGCCCGGCGGCTCGCGGGTCGTGAGCAGGTCGATCTGGTGGAGGAGTTCTGCCGGTGGCTGCCGTCCGGGGCCGTCGCGGTACGGGGCAGGACGGCCGGCCGGGCGCTGCTCGCCGGGCGCTGCGTCTCCCAGGTCTCGGTGCGGGAGAAGGCACTCGCCTCGTTCTTCGCCAATGTGCTCGACCAGTCCGACCGGATGGCCGCGCTGCGGGCCGAGCCGCGGCTGATCGCACGGGCCTGGACCGAGTCCCTGCGACGCGATCCGCCCGTGCTGGTGTTGATCCGCAGGACGGCCGCCGAGGTCACGCTCAGCGGAGGCACGCTGCCGGCGGGCGCGGCCGTCGCCTGCCTGATCGGCTCGGCGGGCCGGGACCCGGAGCGGTTCCGGGAGCCCGACCGGTTCGACATGCTCCGGGGCGATCCCGGCCAGCTCACCTTCGGTCTGGGCGGGTGCCCGGCCGTGGAGCTCGCGGCGATGGAGGCCGAGTACGGCCTGCGCGCGCTGAGCGAGGCGATGCCGAGGATGCGCTGGGCCGACGGATTCCGGCCGGTCGCCAGTGGCCTGATCACCCGGTCCCCCAAGACGCTGCTGGTCCGTCCGCGCGGCTGAGCAGCGCCACAGGCCGCTCCGCGAACAGGTCGGCCACCGGCACGGGCACCTCACCGGTGAACTCGCGCTCCCCGCCCAGCAGATCGGTCCACCGGCCCGGCGGAAGCGTCAGAGCCGTGCCCCGCCAGCCGCCCTCGCCCTCCAGCCGCATCGAGAGCCGCGTGACGGCCGTGACCACCTCTTCACCCCGGCGGAACGCGACGCAGTGCCCGGCCGCCGGACCGGAGGCGGTCAGCGCCTCGTACGCGGCGCGGGCGCCGAACAGGTCCGGGCGCGCCCGGCGGAGTCTGAGCACCGTGGCCGTCAGGGCCTCCTTCTCCGCACTCAGACCGCCCTCCGGATCCGTCGCCGAGCCACCCCCCGCGCCGACGGTCGGCGGCTCGGACAACGGAGGGCCGAAACGGGCCGGGGCCCGGTTGTCCGGGTCGACCAGGGCCAGGAACTCGCGTTCCGAGCCCTGGTACACGTCGGGCACGCCCGGCATCGTCAGATGCAGCAGCGCCGCCCCCAGCACGTTCGCCCGCACGTACGGCGCGAGCTGCCGGACGAAGCGGGCCACCGAATGCTGCGGCGAACCGGCCGGTCCGCTGCCCACGAACGCCGACACCGCCTTCTCGTACGCCGGGTCCGACTCCGTCCAGCTCGTGTGCACCCCCGCCTCGCGCACCGCCTTGAGCAGTGCCGCCTCCAGCCGGTCCGCGTCGGGGATGCCGAACCCGACGGCCGTCTGCCAGGCCACCCACGCCAGCTGCGCATCGGGGGCCCCGCCGCCCCCGGACGGGCTCTCGGCCTCCTCGGTGATCCGCTCCAGGAACCGCGCCCACCGCTCCGGGCACTCGGACAGCACCGCGATGCGCGCCCGCACGTCCGCGCTGCGCTTGGTGTCGTGCGTGGTCAGCACCGTGCCCGTGCCCGCCCAGTCGCGGGCCAGGCGGGCGCAGAAGGCATGGAAGGCCGCGGGCTCCACCGCGGGGCTGCCGGGGTCGCCGCCCACCTCGTTGGCCGAGATCAGCGGCACGTACCGGTAGAACGCGGTGTCCTCCACCGACTTGGCCCGCAGCGCCGAGGCCGTCTGGGCGAAGCGCGCCCGGAACCGGACGTGGTCCGGCCCGTCACCGAGCCGGCCCAGTGCCAGGTCCCGCACCACGTCCACCGCAGCCGCCTCCTCGGGCACGGCGAACGTGTCCCGCGCCGCCCGCGCCGCGTCCTCCGGGAGCGCGGACTCGGCATCGACCCGGTAGGGCCGGTAGACGGGCACGCGGACCAGCAGCTCACGTACGGCCGCACGCAGGGCCCACGGGGCGTGGTCGCGCAGCCGCGTGTCCTCGGCGCAGATCCGCTCGGCGAGGCGGACGAGCGTCGCGGTCTCGGCTGCCAGCTCGTGCGTCACCACCTCGTAGGCCGCGCGCCGCGCCGTCGCCTCCCACCGTCCGCCGAGGCTGTCGTCCACCCCGGTGAAGTCGCGGTAGACGCCGACCAGTTGGCGCACGCCCGCCGGGTCGGTGAACAGGCCGTCGACCCGGCGCAGCGCGTCGTACCCCGTCGTGCCCGCGACGGGCCAGCCGGCCGGAAGCCGCTCGTCGCCGGTGAGGATCTTCTCCACGACGATCCAGCTCCCCCTGCGGCCTGGCGGCCTTGGGAGGGGCCCCCAACCGCCGGTCGCCTCGTCGAGCCTGCGCAGATAACCCTCGGGGTCGGCCACCCCGTCCGGATGGTCCACCCGCAGCCCGTCGACGACGCCGTCCCGCACCAGCTCAAGGATCTTGGCGTGGGTCGCGTCGAAGACCTCGGGGTCCTCCACCCGCACCCCGATGAGGTCGGATACGGTGAAGAACCGCCGGTAGTTGAGCTCGGTACGGGCAAGGCGCCACCACGCGAGGCGGTACCACTGGGCGTCCAGCAGCTCGGGCAGCGGCAGGTGTGCGGTCGACGCGCGCAACGGGAACCGCTGCTCCCCGTGGTGCAGCACCTCCCCTTCGACCCGCAGCTGCGCCAGCTCGCCGCCGATGCGCCCGGGCAGCACCGGCAGCAGCACCTTGCCGTCCCCGGCGGCCCAGTCGATGTCGAACCAGCGGGCGAACGGCGACCGCGGGCCCTCGCGCAGCACCTCCCACAGCGCGCGGTTGTAGCGCGGGACGGCGGCCATGTGGTTCGGCACGATGTCGACGACCAGGCCCAGGCCGTGCTCGCGGGCCGTGTGGGACAGGCGGCGCAGCCCCTCCTCGCCGCCGAGCTCCGCGCGGACACGGCCGTGGTCGACGACGTCGTACCCATGGGTGGACCCAGGCACCGCCTCCAGCACCGGCGACAGGTGCAGGTGGGAGACGCCGAGGTCGGCGAGATACGGAACCGCCGCCTCGGCGGCCGCGAACGGGAAGTCCGGCTGCAGCTGGAGCCGGTAGGTGGCCGTGGGTGTCATGCGAACATACGTACCCGCCCTGAACGCTTCTGTGCCGCCGGTCCCGGCCGTTCGGTCGATCGAGTGATCGTCCGCCCGGCCGGGAACTTCCGCGGGTGCCTCCGGCGGCTGCGGCTACGCGGGCCTGCGCAGCACGGTCAGGCTGCGGCCCACCAGCGGCAGCACGTCCCCCGCCGCCACCATCGGCCCCTTGCCGGGCGGAACGCCCTCGCGCCGTGCGGTGTCCACGACGACCTGCCACTCCTCGCCGTGGTTGACGGGGACGACGAACTCCAGCTCGTCCGCGCTCGCGTTGAACATCAGGAGGAAGGAGTCGTCGGAGATCCGCTCGCCCCGCGGCCCCGGCTCGGAGATGGCGTGACCGTTCAGGAAGACGGACAGCGCCTTGGCGTGCGCGGCCTGCCAGTCGCGCTGGACCATCTCCTCCCCCTTCGGCGTGAACCAGGCGATGTCCGTCAGCTCGTCGTGGGTGCCCTCCACCGGACGGCCGTGGAAGAAGCGGCGCCGCCGGAAGACGGGGTGGTCGCGCCGCAGCCACACCATCGTCTTGGTGAAGGTCAGCAGCGAGCTCTCCTCGTCCTCGCCCGGATCGGGCCAGTGCACCCAGGAGATCTCGTTGTCCTGGCAGTAGGCGTTGTTGTTGCCGCCCTGGGTGCGGGCGAACTCGTCGCCGTGGCTGAGCATCGGCACGCCCTGGGAGAGCATCAGCGTCGCGATGAAGTTGCGCATCTGCCGCTCGCGCAGCTCCAGCACGCCGGGGTCGTCCGTCTCGCCCTCGGCCCCGCAGTTCCAGGACCGGTTGTGGCTCTCCCCGTCGCGGTTGTTCTCGCCGTTGGCCTCGTTGTGCTTGCCGTTGTAGGAGACGAGGTCGTGCAGGGTGAAGCCGTCGTGGCAGGTGGTGAAGTTGATCGAGGCCAGCGGCCGGCGGCCGTCGTCCTGGTAGAGGTCCGACGAGCCGGTCAGCCGGGACGCGAACTCGGCCAGCGTACGCGGCTCGCCGCGCCACAGGTCCCGCACGCAGTCCCGGTACTTTCCGTTCCACTCGGTCCACAGGGGCGGGAAGTTGCCCACCTGGTAGCCGCCCTCGCCGACGTCCCAGGGCTCCGCGATCAGCTTCACCTGGCTGACCACCGGGTCCTGCTGCACCAGGTCGAAGAACGAGGAGAGCCGGTCGACCTCGTGGAACTGGCGTGCGAGCGTCGCCGCGAGGTCGAAGCGGAAACCGTCGACGTGCATCTCCGTCACCCAGTACCGCAGCGAGTCCATGATCAGCTGCAGTACGTGGGGACTGCGCATGAGCAGGGAGTTCCCGGTGCCGGTGGTGTCCATGTAGTACCGGCGGTCGTCCATCAGCCGGTAGTACGAGGCGTTGTCCAGACCGCGGAAGGACAGCGTCGGGCCCAGGTGGTTGCCCTCCGCGGTGTGGTTGTAGACCACGTCCAGGATGACCTCGATGCCGGCCTGGTGCAGCGCGCGCACGGCCTGCTTGAACTCCAGCACCTGCTCGCCGCGGTCGCCCCAGGAGGCGTAGGAGTTGTGCGGGGCGAAGAAGCCGATGGTGTTGTAGCCCCAGTAGTTGTTCAGCCCCGCGTCCACCAGCCGGTGGTCGTTCACGAACTGGTGCACGGGCATCAATTCCAGCGCCGTCACCCCCAGTTCGGTGAGGTGCGAGATGACGGCCGGATGCGCGAGGCCCGCGTACGTGCCGCGCAGCTCCGGGGGCAGCTCGGGGTGGAGCATGGTGAGGCCCTTCACATGGGCCTCGTAGATCACGGTGCGGTGGTAGTCCGTACGCGGCGGGCGGTCGTCGCCCCAGTCGAAGTACGGATTGACCACGACGGACGACATCGTGTGCGGCGCCGAGTCGAGGTCGTTGCGGGAGTCCGGTCTGCCGAAGTGGTAGCCGTAGACCGACTCGTTCCAGTCGATGGACCCGCTGATCGCCCGCGCGTACGGGTCGAGCAGCAGCTTCGCGGAATTGCAGCGCTGCCCGCGGGCGGGCTCGTACGGGCCGTGGACCCGGAAGCCGTAGCGCTGCCCGGGCATCACCCCCGGCAGGTACGCGTGCCGCACGAACGCGTCGGTCTCGCGCAGCTCGACCGCGGTCTCCGAGCCGTCGTCGTGCAGCAGACACAGCTCGATGCGCCGCGCGGCTTCGGAGTGCACCGCGAAATTGGTGCCGGCGCCGTCGTACGTGGCGCCGAGTGGGTACGCCTGTCCCGGCCAGACCTGCATAGATTCGACTCTTCCATTTCTGATCCGGGTGTGGGGGACTACTTGGCGAAGATCCTCCCCCAAAGTGGAGCAACCTCCTAGGACTTCGAACCGTCCTACCGGGTGACCAATGGGGATCCTGGGGGAAAGGGGGGACAAGTGCGCCAATTGGTGCGCCGTCACCTGGGGAAGCTCTTGGCGGGGACCGCCATCGCGGTGACGGGTACGGCCCTGATGGTGGGCATCACCCTGCCGGGCACTGCGGGCGCCGACGACACGAACGGGACGGGCGGCCAGGCCCGGGGCCCGGTCGCGGCAGGCCGGGCGGGCGCGGAGGAGGGCGGTGAGGCCGGGAGAGGCTCGGCCGCCGGGTCACGGCCTCCTGCCGTCGCCGTGCCGCGGGAGGGGGAGCGCGGGGTCGGCAGTGACCCGCTGACGCCGGCCGAGCTGAGCCGCGCGGAACAGATCGCGCTGACACCGGCAGCCCGGTCGGAGGGCGAGAACGCGGCGAGGGGCCGTGGTCCGCAGCACCTCGCGACCAATCTCGCGGAACCGCCGCCCTCCGCTCCGGACGCGGCCGTGCGCCGTGCCGAGGTCAGCTTCTACGACTACCGGGCCGACGAGCTCGTGACCTCGACCGTCAACCTCGACACCGGCAAGGTCGAGCGCACGGGCGTCCAGCGGGGCGTCCAGCCGTCGCCGCACCCGGACGAGCTGCGCGAGGCCGTCGCGCTGATCCTGGCCGACCCGCTCGGCTCGGACCTGAAGGCCGACTACCGGCACGCGACCGGCCGGTCCCTGACCTCACCCGATCAGCTCTGGTTCAACGGCGACGTCTACCGCACCCACCGCGAGAAGGACGTGCCCGACGAGCTCGCCCGCTGCGGTGAGCACCGCTGTGTCCGCCTCGTCACCAAGGTCGTGAACGGTCCCTGGATCGAGATCCGGAATCTGATCGTCGACCTGAGCGCCCGGACCGTCGCGCGCGTCGGCTGACCGGCCGTCGCGCCGTTCCGGCGGCGCACCTTCCCGCACAACCTGTGCCACCCGTTCCTCCTGTCCGCACGTCCCGGTGAGGGAGTACGTCCAGATGCACGTGAACAGTCCTTCGCGCGTCCGCAGGCGCGGCGCGCTGCTGGCGGCGGCCGCGCTGCTCGGCAGCGTCGGCGCCGCCACCGGCCCGGCCTCCGCCGCTCCCGCCGCGGCGGGCGGCGCCCAGACCGCCCCCAGGCCGCCGCAGTCCGACTGCAGCGTCGCCTACCGCATCGAGCAGAAGCTCGACGGCGGCACGACCTGGCGGATGTGCTGGCGCTACGACACCGGCCACGGCCTGATCCTCGACAAGATCACCTATCAGCCCAAGGGTGAACGGCGTCCCATACGGGTGCTGAACAGCGCCAAGCTCGCCCAGATACACGTGCCGTACGACGACGGCAACGCGGAGTACGACGACCTCACCGGCGCCGGGTTCGGCTGGGGCCTGCAGAACCTGGCGCCCGGCGAGTGCCCCGGCGGCACGGTCACCAAGGTCAGGGTGCCGGAGATGGGGACGGTCGACGGGCTGTGCACCACCACCCGTTCCCGCGGCCACGCCTACCGGCTCGCCGACGACGAGGGCACGAAGGTCTGGCAGGCCCAGGGCAAGGACCTGCTGGTCTACACGGTCAACAAGGTCGCCTGGTACGAGTACATCACCGAGTGGCGGTTCTCCTCCGACGGCACCGTCTCCGCCAACGTCGGCGCGACGGGCAGCCTGGCGCCCGACTCCTACAACGCCGCCGACGGCCGCGGCTGGCCCATCGGCAAGGGCGCCCGTGACTACGCCACCAGCCACGCCCACAACGTGTTCTGGCGTCTCGACTTCGGCCTGGACGGCGGCAACACGAACCGGGTGGAGCAGTACGACTCGAAGGTCACCGCCCCCACGGGCGACGGCAGCCCGACCGTGAAGACGACCCGGACCCCCGTCACCAAGGAGCTCGCCGGAGACGTCCGCACCATGCGCTGGTGGCGCGTGGTCAGCGCGCGGGGCAAGAACAGGGACGGCCACGCCCGCTCGTACGAGATCGTGCCCGGCCCGTCCAGCAGGCACGAGGGCCGTCCCTTCACCAAGCACGACGTCTACTTCACCCAGAACAGGGCCTGCGAGCAGTTCGCGAGCGACAACGTCCTCGACTGCGGGAAGAACGCGCCCACGAGCGTGGACAAATGGGTCAATGGTGAGAACCTTGCCAATCCGATCGCCTGGGTCAACATCGGGTTCCACCACATAGCCCGGGACGAGGACCAGCAGCCCATGCCCGTCCACTGGCAGGGCTTCCAGCTCGCCCCACGGGACGTGACGTCTATGAATCCGCTCACTCCGGCCGATCTGGCCGACCAGAACGGGCACCACGATCACGGGAGTTGAGAAACAACCGGCTCATCCTGCTGCACCGCCTCCCGCTCCCGGAGTAGGCTTCCTTGATCGTTGAAGACGGCGTTCCAGGAAAGCAGAAGGCGGTGCGCGGGTGAGCTCGGGAGGGCTGGAGCTGCCCCCAGGTGACGCGGGTCACGAGGGGGGAGACTCTGCCGAGGTCCCGCCGGGAGCGGTTTCGGTCGCGCGGCCCATGGAGATCGGGGCGGAGCTGGACTGGGGCGCGGAGGCCTGGAGCGAGGTGCGCACGCGCGCCCAGCGGGCAGGCCGCGCCTACATCTGGCTGAATCTGGTCGAACAGCGGTTGCGAGCGGTGGTCGCCGCCGTGCTGCGGCCCATCTACGACCCTGTGCACGGCGAGGACTGGGTCGTCGCGGCGGCCGGACCCGCGGGCCACGAGTGGGTGCAGCGGGCGGTCGCCGTGCGGGAGGTCTCGCGCCGCAAGGGCTACCTGCTGGACCCGGCGGACGACAACGTCCTGTCCTTCCTCACCCTGCCGCAGCTGCGTGAGCTGATGGTGCAGCACTGGCCCTGCTTCGAGCCGTACTTCGACGACCGGCGCGACGTCGAACTGGCGCTGGACGAGCTGGAGGTGGCGCGCAACGTCGTCTCCCGCAACCGTGCGCTCAACGAGGCCGTGCTCGCCCAGGCCGAGCGCGCCTCCGCACGCCTGCTGGAGATACTCGGCAGCGGCGCCGGGGTCCCCTCCGCCGACCGCCTCCCCGTCGACGCCGTCGAGGACCTGGTCGGCGACCGGTACGCGGACGTCGTCTCCGTCCACCCCGACCGGGTCAGGCTCCAACGCCAGCTGCCGGCCGAGGATCTCTTCGGCGGGGCGCGTCGCCTCGACGCGATCGGCATAGGCCTGAACCTTCTCGTACAGAACTTCTCCGGCCGCCGCCTCGTGAGGCTGGCCGAGTCCGGTTGCCGGGTCCGGCTCCTCTTCCTCAACCCGGCGAGCAGCGCCGTCAAGCGGCGCGAACGAGAACTCGGCATCAAAAAGGGCGAGTTGAGCCGCACCGTGGAGATGAACATCCTCCACATGCGCCGGGTCCGCTCCCGGCTGCGGGACCCGGGGGCCTTCGAGATCCAGGTCTTCGACGAGACCCCCCGCTTCACCGCCTACCTCGTGGACGGCGACGGCCCCGACGGCCTCGCCGTCGTCCAGTCCTACCTGCGCCGCGCCCGCGGCATGGAGGCCCCCGTGCTCGTCCTGCGGGGCGACAGGCGCTCGGTGGTCCGCTCGGGGCAGGACGGCGAGAGCGGACTCTTCCAGACCTACCGCGAGGAGTTCGAGTCGGTGTGGACCGACTCGCGACCCGTGTCCTGACCCTGCCCGATCACGGTCCCCGCCTCGTTGTCAGTGCTGCGTGGGAAGGTGAGGATCCAACGGGGGAAGCACCATCGCACCATGGAGGAGGGGGCATCATGTCCTGGCACGGGGGGCCACTGGCCGGCTTCGATCTGGAGACCACCGGCACCGATCCGCTCGACGCCCGCATCGTGACGGCCGCCGTCGTCGAACTGCACGCGGGGGAGCCCGTGCTGCGCCGCGGCTGGATGGCCGACCCGGGGATACGGATCCCGGAGCAGGCCTCGGCGATCCACGGCATCAGCAACGAGCGCGCGGCGGCGGAGGGCAGGCCGGCCCGCGAGGTGGCCGAAGAGGTCGCCCAGGTGCTCACGGGCTACTGGCTGCGGGGTGTCCCGGTCGTCGCGTACAACGCGGCCTTCGACCTGACGCTGCTCTCGGCCGAGTTGTGCCGGCACGGGCTCGCCTCGTTGAGCGAGCGGCTTGACGGGCGCCCGATAGGCCCGGTCATCGACCCGTACACGATCGACCGTGCCGTCGACCGCTATCGCAAGGGCAAGCGCAACCTCGAGGCGGTCTGCGTCGAGTACGGCGTCGTCCTCGACCGCGCCCACCGCGCGGACGCGGACGCGCTCGCCGCGGTCCTCGTCGCCCGGGCGATAGCCGAGCGCCATCCGTCGGTGGCGCGCCTCGACCCCGGCCTGCTGCACGAGCGCCAGGTGAGCTGGTACGCGCAGTGGGCGGCCGACTTCCAGAGCTTCCTGCGCCGCAAGGGCAGCCCGGAGGCCGTGGTCGACGCCTCCTGGCCGCTGCGCGCCCTCGCCCCGGTGGCCGGGGCCTGAGCCGCCGGGGCCTGCCTGCGAGGGGGGCCTGGCCGGTCGAGGGTCAGAGTGACTGGGGCATGCGGGGCGAGAGGCCGTGACCGCCCTGGGGCCTGCGCGGCACCGTGGCCTGCCCGGCCCCGGGCGGGGCGGCGGACATCGGGGGCTCGAGTGGCCGGGGCGTTCCGAACGAGGGATCGCTTCGAGGGCAGGGGCGGCAAAGGCGCCCCGTGCCAAGGGCGTTCGCGCGCGGGTCGAACGGGAGGCCGCCGAGCGACGGATGCCACCGCTGCGCCGAAGACGCGTCCGGGCGGCAGCCGGCCCCGCGTCGAAGGCGTTCATGTACTGGGGAGCACGGCCCCCGTGGCGGCGATCGCCCGGGTCAGAAGGGGTACCAGCGCACCTCGAGGTCGTTGTCGCGCAGTGAGGCCACCCGGCGGCGGAACTCGGCGAGCGCCTTGGGGTTCGCCGGGGCGTGCTGGGCCACCCACGCGCAGCTCGCCGTCTCGCGCGCACCGCGCAGGACCGCGCAGCCGTCCCACTCGCGCACGTCCCAGCCGTAGGCGGCCGTGAACGCGTCGTAGGCGGCCGGGTCGAGGCCGTAGCGGTCGCGGGACAGCGCCATGACCACGAGGTCGTGCTCGCGCAGGTCGCAGGAGACCGTCTCCAGGTCGACCAGCACCGGGCCGTCCGGGCCCACATGGACGTTGCGGGGCAGCGCGTCGCCGTGGATGGGGCCGGGTGGCAGATGCGGCGTCAGCGAGGCCGCCGCCTCGGCGAAGCCGTCACGGCGCTCGCGCAGATACGCGGCGTCGGCGGCGTCGATCGCGTCGCCGGCCAGCCGCAGCCACCGTTCGACCCCGGCCAGCAGATCGCGGCGGGGCAGCGCGAAGGAAGGAGAACCGAGCGCATGGACGCGGACCAGCAGGTGTGCCAGATCGGCCGGTTCCGCCGGGCGCACGGCATCGGGCAGCCGGTGCCAGAGCGTCATCGGGTGGCCGTCGACGAGCCGGGCCTTCGGCTCCGCGGCGCGCACCGCGGGGACACCCGCGTCGGTCAGCCAGGCCGCCACCGCCAGCTCCCGCTCGGCACGCGGCAGAAGCTCGGCATCCCGGCCGACCTTGACGACGATGTCGCCCGCCGCGAAGACCGCGTTCTCGCCGAGCGCCAGCAGAGCGGCGTCACGGGCGGCGGCCACAAGCCCGGCCGCCGCCAGTACGCCGCGTGCCCGTGTCTCGTCCATCGGTCTCTCCCAGCACTGTGCCTGTCGTGTATCGGGCAAAGTCTCGCATCCGTGCAGGTTGCCTTGACGAACCGACGACCCGTCAGCACGATGACCAGGCCGCCGGGGCGGCGGATCAGTACCCGGTCAGGGCCGGGCCGCCCGAAGGAGTCGAATACGTGACATCGGCGACCGCAACGGCGCGGTCCGGGAGGGAACCGGCCTTAGGCGCCTGGTTCCTCGTCCTGCCCGCGCTGATCCCCATCCTCGTACTGAGCGTCGGCCCGCTGCTCTACGGCATCGCGCTGGCCCTCACCGACTCGCAGGCGGGCCGCACGGAGCCCACCCAGTGGATCGGGACACTCAACTTCCGGGACCTGCTGCACGACACCCTGTTCTGGGAGTCGTTCCGCATCGGCCTGCTGTGGGCGGTCGGTGTGACCGTCCCGCAGTTCCTCCTCGCCCTCGGTCTCGCCCTGCTGCTCGACCAGCGGCTGCGCCTTCGCTGGCTCGCCCGCGCGCTCGCGATCGTCCCCTGGGCCATGCCCGAGGTCGTCGTCGGCATCATGTGGCGGCTTGCCTACAACCCCGACGCCGGCATCCTCAACGAGACCATCCGCGACCTGGGCCTCGGCGACGGACGCGACTGGCTGACCGGCCTCGCCACCGCGCTGCCCGCCGTGATCGTCGTCGGCGTGTGGGCAGGCATGCCGCAGACCACGGTGGCGCTGCTCGCCGGGCTCCAGAACACCCCGCACGAGCTCCACGAGGCGGCCGCCCTGGACGGAGCGGGCGCCTGGCGCCGGTTCCGCACCGTCACCTGGCCCGCGCTGCGACCCGTCGCGCTCGCCATCACGGCGCTCAACCTCATCTGGAACTTCAACGCATTCGCCCTGGTGTACGTGCTGACCAATGGAGGACCGGGCGGACGGACCCGGCTGCCCATGCTCTTCGCCTACGAAGAGGCCTTCCGCTACGGCCAGTTCGGCTATGCGGCCGCCATGGGCTGCGTCATGGTCGCCGTCATCTCGGTGATGCTCGCCTTCCACCTCGTGGGACGGCTCGAGGGAGGCGACGAGAAATGAGCGCGCTGCGCGCCAGCAGGGCCGGACGTGCCGGGCAGTACGTCGCGCTGGTCTGCTATCTGGTCTTCCTCGCCTTCCCGTTCCTGTGGCTGGTCTCCACCGCGTTCAAGCCGGCGCGGGAACTGGGCTCCCTGCACCCCACCTGGATCCCCGAGCAGCCGACCCTCGACAACTTCCGGCAGGCCTTCGACGAACAGCCCCTGCTCCAGGCGGCGGGCAACAGTCTGCTCGCGGCCCTCGCCGCCGCCCTGACCGCCGTCGTCATCGCGACCCCCATGGCGTACGTGATGGCCCGCCACCGCGGCAGGCTGACCACCGCGGCCACCGGATGGGTCGTGGTCAGCCAGGCGTTCCCGTTCGTCCTGGTGATCATTCCGCTGTTCCTGATCCTCAAGAACCTGCATCTGATCAACACCCTCCTCGGGCTGATCACGGTCTATGTCGTCTGGTCGCTGCCGTTCGCACTGTGGATGCTCGTGGGGTATGTGCGGGCCGTGCCGGCCGAGTTGGAGGAAGCCGCGGCCGTGGACGGCGCCGGCCGGCTGCGGACGCTCGTCTCGGTGACCGCCCCGCTGCTCGCGCCCGGGATCGTCGCCACCGCGCTCTTCGCGTTCATCACCGCGTGGAACGAGTTCTTCTTCGCGCTCGTCCTGCTCAAGACCCCGGAGAAGCAGACCTTGCCGGTCGTCCTCACACACTTCCTCGGCGCGGAGGGCGTCGCCGACCTCGGGCCGCTCGCGGCGGCCGCGTTCCTCGCGACGCTCCCCTCGCTCGTCATCTTCGCGATCATTCAGAAGCGGATCACAGGCGGCATGCTGGCCGGGGCGGTGAAGAACTGATGCGCGCACGACTGTTGCCCGCGGCCGTCGCCGCCCTCGCGCTGCTGCTCACCGGCTGCGGCGGGGACGGAGACCGCGCCGACGGAAAGATCAGGCTCCGTTTCCAGTCCCTGGCGTGGCAGAAGGAGTCCGTCGACGCCAACAAGGAACTGGTGAAGGAGTGGAACGAGGCCCACCCCGACATCCAGGTCGAGTACGTCCAGGGCAGCTGGGACAGCGTGCACGACCAGTTGCTCACCTCGTTCGAGGGAGGCGAGGCGCCGGACATCATCCACGACGCCTCCGACGACCTCGCGGACTTCGCGTACGGCGGCTACCTCGCCGACCTGACCGATCTGCTGCCCGAGCGCCTCAAGACCGGCATCCCGCAGCAGAGCTGGCGGACGACCACCTTCGGCGACGGCGTCTACGGCGTGCCGTTCCTCCAGGAGCCCCGCGTCCTCATCGCCAACAAGAAGATCCTGGACGCATCCGGCGTCCGCGTCCCGACGGCCGGCCGGCCGTGGAGCTGGGAGGAGTTCCGGCAGGTGACGAAGGACCTGACCGAGCACATGGGAGAGGGGAAGTACGGCATGGCCTGGCCGCTCAAGGAGCCGGTGTCCGTGACGCTCAACCTCGGCCTGTCCGCGGGCGGGCAGCTGTTCCACCGCGGGGACGACGGCAAGGTCACCGTCCGGTTCACCGAGGGGGACGCGGTGGTCCCACGGACCGTCCACGACCAGGTCAACGTCGACAGGAGCGCCTCGCGCAGCACGCTGGGCACGGGCGGTTCGGACACCCTGCCCGGCCTTTTCGGCGGCAAGTACGCCATGGTTCCGCTCGGGTTCTCCTACCGGCAGCAGATCGTCCAGCAGGCACCCGAGGGATTCGAGTGGACGGTGCTTCCCCCGCCCGCCGGGCCGGGCGGGCCGGCGCAGGGCGTGAGCCCGCAGACCTTGTCGGTCGCCGAGGACAGTCCGTACAAGAAGGAGGCGGCGCGGTTCATCGACTTCATGCTCCAGCCGCGGAACATGGTGCGGCTGGCCCGGGGCGACTGGATGCTGCCGACGGGGACCGAGGCGCTCGACGACCCGGCCCTGCACACGGACAAGGACGGCTGGGCCACGGGCGCCGAGCTCGCCCGGCATCTCCGGTCGGCCCCGGCGCAGTCGGTGCGCGGGTATCCGGAGTGGAAGGACAAGATCGCGACCCCGGCGTACCAGGAGTACTACAGCGGAGCGATCGACGCCGACGAACTGCGCGAACGGCTGGTCGAGGACGGCAATCTGGTGCTGGCCCGGTATCAGCGCTGAACACGGTGCCGGCCCGGCCGACGGCGCCGGTCCGGCGCCACGTGCCCGCCGCCCGCGGCTCCCGGCGAAATCGCGTTGCCGTCCCGGAGCTGCGGGCGTACGAGATCGACGGGCGGCTGCTGCCGGGGCTGCGCTCCCGGTTCACCGGTCTTCGGCTGCACGAGGTGCTGGTGCGGCGCCTGTGAGTCCGGGGCTCGCACGAGGTTGAACGAGACGTCTCGTCTCGTTACGGTAAGGGCATGACGACACCAGACCGTGCCCATATCGCCATGTTCTCCATCGCGGCCCCCGGGCACGTGAACCCGAGTCTCGAAGTGATCCGGGAGCTCGTGGCCCGGGGACACCGCGTCAGTTACGCGATCCCCGCCTCCTTCGCGGACAAGGTCGCGGCCACCGGTGCCGAGCCCGTCGTCTACACGTCGACGCTGCCGACGGAGGAGGAGCCCGAGGCCTGGGGAACCGAACTCATCGACAACATCGAGCCGTTCCTGAACGACGCGATCCAGGCGCTGCCGCAGCTCGCGGAGGCGTTCGCCGGTGACGAGCCCGATCTCGTCATCCACGACATCACCTCGTACCCGGCGATCGTGCTCGCCCACCGATGGGGCGTCCCCGCGGTCTCCCTCTCGCCCAACCTGGTCGCCTGGGAGGGGTACGAGGAGGAGGTCGCCGAGCCCATGACCGCACAGCTGCGGGCGGGGGAGCGCGGCAAGGCGTACTACGCGCGCTTCGAGGCGTGGCTCGCGGAGAACGGGATCACGACGCATCCGGACCGGTTCGTCGGCCGGCCGCGCCGCAGTGTCGTCCTGATCCCGCGTGCCCTCCAGCCGAACGCCGACCGGGTCGACGAGTCCGTGTACTCCTTCGTCGGCGCGTGCCAGGGGGACCGCCGGGACCAGGGGGAGTGGCAGCGGCCGGCGGACGCGGAGAAGGTGGTGCTGGTGTCGCTGGGGTCGACGTTCACCAAGCAGCCGGCCTTCTACCGCGAATGCGTCAAGGCCTTCGGGGACCTGCCCGGCTGGCACCTGGTGCTGCAGATCGGCCGGTACGTCGACGTGGCGGAGCTCGGCGAGCTGCCGTCGAACGTGGAGGTCCACAGCTGGGTGCCGCAGCTGTCCGTGCTGCGTCAGGCGGACGCGTTCGTCACCCACGCGGGCGCGGGCGGCAGCCAGGAGGGCCTGGCCACCGGGACGCCGATGGTCGCGGTCCCGCAGGCGGTGGACCAGTTCGGCAACGCGGACATGATGGTCGGGCTGGGGGTGGCGCGCCGCCTCTCGACAGAGGAGGCGACGGCGCACGACCTGCGGGAGGCGGTGCTGTCGCTGGTGTCCGACCCGGAGGTGGGGGAGCGCCTGGCGCGGATCCGGGAGGAGATGGCGCAGGAAGGCGGCACGCGAAGGGCCGCGGATCTGATCGAGGCGGAGCTGGTGGGCTGAGGGGGCGTCCCCTCCACACCGCGTGCCGGGCGGCCGAACGGCAGCCCGGCACGCGGGAGATGGGGGCGAGCCGGGGAACTCCCCGTCCCGCTACGCGCCCACCCGATCCGGCTCGCGCCTTCCCGGTGCGGGCGAGTAGACGGCGGCGGGCTCGTCGTGGGTGAGGTCCGGGAGCCAGTGGAGCCACTTCGGGAAGTACCAGTTGCGGTCGCCCAGCAGCGCCATCACGGCCGGCAGCAGCACGCCGCGGATGATCGTCGCGTCGATCAGGACCGCCGCCGCGAGGCCCACACCCATCTGCTTCATCGACTGCATCGACAGCGTTCCGAAGATCGCGAACACCGCCACCATGATGACCGCCGCGCTCGTCACCACGCCCGCCGTCGTCACCACACCGTGCGTGATCGCCTCACGCGTCCCCCGGCCCTGGAACTTCGCCTCCCGGATACGGGAGACGACGAACACGTGGTAGTCCATCGACAGCCCGAACAGGATCACGAACAGGAACAGCGGCAGCCACGCGATGATCGCGCCCACGCCCTCCGCTCCGACCAGTGAGGCGCCCCAGCCGTGCTGGAACACGACCGTCAGGATGCCGTACGCCGCGCCCACCGACAGCAGGTTGAGGAGGATCGAGGTGATCGCGATCGTCAGCGACCGGAACGACAGCAGCATCAGCACGAAGGCGAACACCACCACGAACCCGAACACCGGCGCCACCGCGCCCGTCAACTGGTCGTTGAAGTCCTTCGAGCCCGCGACCTGACCGCTGATGGGAGCCTCGAGCCCGTCGACCTCGCCCAGGGTGGCGGGACGCACCGTGTCGCGCAGCAGTTCCAGGCTCTTCTCGGCCCGGTCCTGGTCGGAGCCGCCCACCAGGGGAACGTAGACGAACGCGATGTTCTGCTCCTTGTGCGTGACGACCTCGACCGGGCCCTGGGACGCACCCGAACTCACCGCCTGCGCACGGAAGTCGGCGATCGCGCGCCGCACCGGTGCGGAGTCGATGTCGTCGGCCTTGACGACGACCTCCGCCGGATCCGCCCCGCCGGGGAACGCCTCGTTGATCCGCTCGTACGTCGCCGCGATCGGCACGGAGTCGCCGAACTCCTGGTCCAGGGTGAAGTTCTGCGTCTTCATCCCGACCGCGGGCAGCGCGACCGCGACCAGTGCACCCGCCGCGACCAGGAACGACACCAGCGGGCGGCGGAGCACCCCGCCGAGCACCGCCGTCCACACCCGGCTGCCGCCGTCTCCCCTCGCGTCCCGCTTCTGACGGCGCAGGAACGGCACGCGGCCCTTCTCCACCCGCTCGCCGAGCAGGGACAGCAGCGCGGGCAGCACGGTCACGGACCCCACCATCGCGACCGCCACCACGATCAGCGACGCCAGGCCCATCGACTCGAACTCGCCGATCCCGGTGAAGAGCATGCCGGCCATCGCGACGCACACGGTCACGCCCGAGACCACCACGGCACGGCCGCTGGTCGCCGCCGCGATCAGGATCGCGGTGCGGCCGTCACGGCCCGCGGCCCGCTCCTCGCGTTCGCGCCGCAGGTAGAACAGGCAGTAGTCGACGCCGACCGCGAGACCGACCAGCAGCATCACGGAGTTCGCCGTGTCGCTCATCGGCATCACCTGGCTCACGACGCCCATCAGGCCCATCGTCGCCATGATCGCCGTGATGGCCAGCAGCACCGGCAGGAGTGCCGCGACCAGGGCGCCGAAGGCGATGAGCAGGATGCCGAGCGCGACCGGCACCGCGGAGAACTCGGCCCGCTGGAAGTCGTCGCCGAACGCCTCGTCGAACGTCTTGTTCATGCTGGCGCCGCCGATCTCCTCGATCCGCAGCTCCTGGTGGCGTTCCTGCACGCCGGCGACGGCCTCGAGGACCGGGTCGATCCGCTCGCTCGCCGTGTCGGGGTCTCCGCGCACGTCGAACTGGACGAGCGCGCTGCGCCCGTCCTTCGAGATGCTTCCGGTGTCGTACGGCGAGGTCACGGCGGTGACTTCACGGGTGCCGTCGACCGACTTCATCACGTCGTCCACGGCGGCGCGGAAGGCCGGGTCCGTCACCTTGACCGATCCGTCCCGCGCCTGGACGAGCACGGTCTCGCCCACGGGCTCGGCGACGCCGGCTTCCTCGGCGATGCGCGCCGCCTGCGTCGTCTCGCCCGACAGCTGCTCACTGTCCTTGAGTTCGGCCCGGCCGGTGGCCGACCCCGCGACCATGGCCAGCAGGACGAACAGCACCCAGATCCCCACGGCGGCCCAGCGGTGCCGAGCGCTCCAGCCGCCGGCCCGCGCGGCGATCCCGCGCGGTCCGCCTCCAGCTCTCCCCATGACCCTTACGCCCCCTTGTGCGTCGTTCACCGCCGGCGGCGGAGCCCGCCGCCGTGTCCGCTTCGAAGCTAAGGGCGCAATCAGGTCGTTTCGTCCTGCCGGCCGACGAGGGAGACCGGCAATGCTCTCCTCCTTCAGAAGGGGGCACATCCCCGACATGGAGGATCGAAGTCCCTTACATCTACCGGGGATTGGGGCAGGAGTCCGACTTGGGAGACCCTGGCCGATTTCTTATTACGAAACCTTGTTGAGTAAGTCACAGGTACATGAAGGTCTTGATCTGCGCGCGTCAATCGGTCAGGGTTTCGAGCCAGCCCCCGGATTTTTTACGGCCGGGGGCCAATCCCCCCACAAATGATGACGAGGAGACCCCTCTTCATGGCAACTCACAAGCGATCCCACCGGATGAAGCTCACCGCGGCCATCACGGCCGTCGCGGCTGCAGCCGGAGTCACGCTTCTCGGCACGTCCTTCGCCGGCGCCGCGGCGCCCGCCGAGGGCAAGATCTACGGCGCGAACGCCGAAGGCGCCGTCGCGGGCAGCTACATCGTGATGCTCGACCAGAAGGCCGACAAGAAGGAGCTGGCCAAGGAGTACGGCGGCACGCTGAAGCGCAACTACAGCTCCGCCATCAACGGCTTCTCGGCCAGCGGCCTATCGGAGACCGAGGCCAAGCGCCTCGCCGCCGACCCGGCCGTCGCCAAGGTCGTGCAGAACAAGAAGTTCACGATCAACGCGGACCAGCAGAACCCGCCGTCCTGGGGCCTGGACCGCGTCGACCAGGCCGACACCGCCGGTGACAGCAAGTACACCTACCCGGACACCGCCGGCGAAGGCGTCACCGCGTACGTGATCGACACCGGAGTCCGCATCTCGCACAAGGACTTCGAGGGCCGCGCCACGCACGGCTTCGACGCCGTCGACAACGACGACAGCGCCGACGACGGCAACGGACACGGCACGCACGTCGCCGGGACCATAGCCGGTGCCGCGCACGGTGTCGCCAAGAAGGCGAAGATCGTCGCCGTCCGCGTCCTCGACGACAACGGCTCCGGCACCACGGAGCAGGTCGTCGCCGGCGTCGACTGGGTCACCCAGAACCACCAGGGCCCCTCTGTCGCCAACATGAGCCTCGGCGGCGGCGCCGACGAGGCCCTCGACGAGGCCGTCCGCAAGGCGATCACCGCAGGTGTCACCTTCGGCGTCGCGGCGGGCAACGAGTCCAGCGACGCGGGCCAGGGCTCCCCGGCCCGCGTCCAGGAGGCCATCACGGTCGCCTCGTCCACGAAGGACGACGCCCAGTCGGACTTCTCCAATTTCGGCGAGATCGTGGACATCTACGCGCCGGGCTCGGACATCACATCCGCCTGGAACGACAGCGACGAGGGCACCAAGACCATCTCCGGCACGTCGATGGCGACCCCGCACGTCGTCGGCGCCGCCGCGGTCTACCTCGCCGGACACCAGGACGCCACCCCGGCGGACGTCGCCAAGGCGCTCACCGACGGTGCCACGCCCGACAAGATCACCAACCCGTCCTCCGGCACGCCGAACAAGCTGCTGAAGGTCGTCGAGTGACCGAGGGCCCGTCCTCCGCTCGCACCTGACGCGGAGGAGGGCCCCTGGGGGGTGTCGTCCGGGCCGGTCTTCCGCCGCAGCCCGGCGGCACCCCTGCGGCGCGTGCGCCGCCGAGCCGGCGGCCCCCGTGCCCTCCCCCACGGGGCGCGGCGGCCGCCTTATCGTTTGGCCATGACGAAGAGGTATGCGGCCCTGCTGCGCGGAATCAACGTGGGCGGCAAGAAGAAGGTCCCCATGCCCGAACTGCGGGCTGTTCTCGCCGAGTTGGGGCACCACGACATCGCCACCTACCTGCAGAGCGGCAACGCGGTCTTCAGCAGCGCGGCGGGCGACGAGCGGACGCTCGCCGCCGGGATCGAGGACGCCGTCGAGCAGACCTTCGGCTTCCGGGTCGACACCCTGGTGCGCGGCGGCGCGTACCTGCGGGCGGTCGCCGACGCCTGCCCCTTCCCCGCTCACACGCTCCAGGGCAGGCAACTGCACGTGACCTTCCTCTCCGAGCAGCTCCCGCCCGAGCGGCTGGCGTCCGTCGACGCCGCGGCCCTCCTGCCGGAGGAGTTCCGGCTCGGCGACCGGGCGATGTACCTGTACACGCCGGAGGGCCTCGGCCGCTCCAGGCTCGCCGAAGTGCTGGGCAGACCGAGCCTGTTCAAGGGCGTCGTCGCGACCAGCCGCAACTGGAACACCGTCGTCAAGCTGGTGGAGATGACCCGTGACTGAACCCGCGACCGATGCCGTGAACGCCGCGATGGAGGCGGAGTTCCGGCTGCTCGACCCGGTGGTGCGGTCCAGCCCCCACCTGCTCGCGCGACTCCTCCACCCCGATTACGAGGAGTTCGGCACCTCGGGCCGGCTCTGGGACCGCGAGTCGATCCTGTCCGCGCTGCGGTCACCGGGCGCGCCCTCGCCCCGGCCGATCACCGCCTCCCGCATGAGAGGCGTGCAGCTCGCGGCCGGCGTCGTGCACCTGACCTTCGACACCGAGTCGGGCGGCCATCGCGCCCACCGCAGCTCGATCTGGCGGCTGACCGGCGGCGACTGGCTGCTCTACTTCCACCAGGGCACACGCTTCGCGGAGACCGGAGCCCCGTCGCCCCTCGCGGCGCAGTGAGCCGCGGCCCCCGCGCCGGAATGGCCCACGGGAACGGATGGCGAATGGCCCGTGGGGGAGTGCCAATCCCTGGCTAGTGTCGTCGGCATGGACACCGCGCAGCACACCGACCGCCCGACCGGCTCCGAGAAGACCGTCGTGGACTTCTACTTCGACCCGGTCTGCCCCTTCGCCTGGATCACCTCCCGCTGGATCCTCGAGGTCGAGCGAGAGCGCGCTCTCGACCTCCGCTTCCGTCTGATGAGCCTGTACCTGCACAACATCGGCAACGAACTGCCCGACTGGTACCGCGATCTCGTGGACCGCTCCGTCGGCCCGGTGCGCGTCCTCGCGGCCGCCGCCCGGCAGCACGGGGGCGGCGGCGTGCTGCGCGACCTCTACACCGCATTCGGCACCCGGATCCACCGGGACCGGAACGAGGACTTCGACGCGGTCGTCGCCGAGTCCCTGGCCGAGGTCGGCCTGCCCGCCGCACTGGCCGAGGCCGCGCACGACCCGTCGTACGACGACGAGGTGCGCGCCAGCCACGACACCGGCAAGGACCCCGCCGCCGACGGGTACGTGGGCACACCCACGCTGCACGTCGACGGCACCGTCTGGTTCGGCCCGGTCCTCAACTCGATTCCGCGGGGCGAGGAGGCCGTCGCGCTCTTCGACAGCTTCCGGGTGCTCGCGGGCCACCCCGACCTCTTCGAACTCAAGCGCGCCCGCACCGGCAGCCTCGTCTTCGACTGACCGCGGCGCCGTCGCCTTTGTTCAAGAACCACGCCGAGGTCTACCGGCAGTACGACGGATTCGCCGCCGCCCGTCCCGGTGGACGTGTCGGCGACGGCGTTCGGACGGGCCCTGGCGGCGGCGGGCCGCGACCCCCGCTGGACCGCGCCCGTCACCGCGTGACCGTTACGCGGTGAACGCCAGTGCCCGCTGCCGCGCCCGTGCCTCGTCGTAGCGGGTCAGCAGCAGACGGGCCAGCTCCGGCCCGGGGCCCAGCACATCGGCCAGCACGTCGGCGTCCCGCGCGCCCTCCGCGATGCGGTCCGGCAGGCGCCCGGGGGCGATGACGTACGGCGCGACCGCCACCCGGCGCACGCCGCGGGCGCGCAGCTCGCGCACGGCGTCCTCGGTACGGGGGAAGCCGCCGGCAGAAACAGCGGAGGCGAACGCAGGTCGCACGGCGCACCAACCGGTGTGCCGCAGCTCCCGCGCTGTCTGGTCGATCACTGCGATCGCCTCCGGGTCCGTGGAGCCCGCCGACGCCAGCACCAGGCCGGTCGAGCTCTTGTCGGCGGGGCCGAGCCCCGCCTCGTACAGCCGCCGCTGGACGGCGGACAGCAGCAGCGGCGAGGGGCCGAGCACCTCGGCCTGCCGTATGCGCAGCGACGCGGGCGCCTCGCGCAGGACGGCGGGGATGTCGGCCTTCGCGTGGAAGGCACGCGTCAGCAGCAGCGGCAGCGCCACCACCTCGCCGGCGTCCTCGGCGGCCAGGCGCTCCAGCACGCCCGTCACCGACGGCAGGTTGAAGTCCAGGAAGCCGACCTCGACGCGCAGCCCCGGCCGCAGCGACCGCACGCGCCGGACGAGGGAGTGCACCGTCGCGGCATGGCGCGGGTCGCGGCTGCCGTGGGCGATCACCAAGAGGACGGGCGCGATGGGGGAACCCCCGGACGGAGTCTCGGGGAGCTTCCTCGAAAGGGCGGCGGCGGGCGACGGGAGGGCGGGGCTGTGCATCGTGGACTCAGCTCCTGACGAGAAGACCGCGGCTGCGCAGCACCCACCGCTCCAGCGGACTGAAGATCAGCAGGTCGATCGCGATACCGACGATCAGGATCAGGAGGATGGCGAGGAACACGCCGGCCATGTCGGCGTTGTTGCGCCCGTTCTCCAGCAACTGGCCGAGACCCAGGCCCAGATCGGGGGAGGACGCGATGATCTCCGCGGCCATCAGCGACCGCCACGAGAACGCCCAGCCCTGCTTCAGGCCCGCCACGTAACCGGGCAGCGCCGCCGGCATCACGATGTGCCAGGTGCCCTTCAGCCCGGTCGCGCCGAGCGTGCGGCCCGCCCGCAGGAACAGCGGCGGCACCTGGTCCACGCCCGACACCAGGCCGTTCGCGATCGAGGGGACCGCGCCCAGCAGGATCACGGCGAACATCATCGAGTCGTTCAGACCCAGCCAGATCACGGCGGGCGGCACCCAGGCCACCGACGGCAGCGACTGCAGCCCGGACAGGATCGGCCCGATCGCGGCGCGGACGAACTTCACCCGGGCGACCAGCAGGCCGAGCGGTGTTCCGATCGCCAGTGCCATCAGGAAGCCCAGCAGGCCGCGGGACACGCTGGTCCAGACGACGTCGAGCAGCGTGCCCTGGAGCCACATCTCGGACACGCTGTCCCAGACCGCGGACGGTGCGGGCAGCTTGTAGGCCTCCGTGACCTCCGCCCAGACCAGCAGCTGCCACACCACGAGCACCAGGGCGACGGCGGTCAGCGGCGGCAACACCTTCCGCAGCAGCACCTCGCGCACCGGCGTACGGCTGACCTGCACCGCGTCCAGCGCGTCGAGACCGGCCTCCAGCCCCGCGAGGTCGTCGTTCTTGACCGTGGCCTTCGCGGTCGTGTCAGTGCTGGCCATGTCGGCGGATCTCCCCACGCAGTTCTTCGGTGATCTCGACGGACAGCTCCGCCACCGCGGAGTCCTCGATGCGCCGCGGCTGATCGATGTCCACGGTCCATTCACGGGCGATGCGCCCCGGCCGCGACGACAGCAGCACCACGCGCTGCGCGAGCCGCACCGCCTCGCGGACGTTGTGCGTCACGAACAGCACCGACACGTTCGTCTCCCGCCAGATGCGGGTCAGCTCGTCGTGCAGCACGTCGCGCGTGATGGCGTCCAGCGCCGCGAACGGCTCGTCCATCAGCAGCAACTGGCTGTCCTGCGCCAGCGCGCGAGCCATCGCGACCCGCTGTCGCATACCGCCCGACAGTTCGTGCACCCGCTTGCCGTACGCGCCGCCGAGCCGTACCAGCTCCAGCAACCGCTCCGCCTCCGGGCGGCGGATCGACTTCGGCACGCCGCGCAGGCGCAGCGCCAGTTCGATGTTCTTGCCCGCGCTCAGCCACGGGAACAGCGCATGCTCCTGGAACATCAGGGCGGGCCGGCCGCCGGGGGTCTCGATGGACCCCGCCGTCGGCCGGTCGAGCCCCGCGACCAGGTTGAGCAGCGTCGACTTGCCGCAGCCCGAGGCCCCCAGGAGGGTGACGAACTCGCCGGGAGCGACATCGAGCGTGATGTCGTCCAGGACGAGCTGGGTGCCGGCGGGCCCGGCGAAGGACTTGGAGACATGTCCGATCCGGGCCGCGTACTCGGTGCGCACGCGGTCGTCGGCCTTGGCGATGGCAGTGGCCATGGTCGTCACCTCCTGGGAACTCGGCTGGTTGCGGTGGTTACTTGACGCCGAGCCCGGCGTCGGCGACCTCGGGCTTGCCCTCGGCCCGAAGGACCTTGTTCAGCGGCCGCAGGTCGTAGATGCCGGCGAGGTCGGGCTGCTCCAGCAGACCGGCCTTCACCGCGTGGCGGGCCTGCGTGTCGAGCGTCGCGGCCAGCGGGTCGTCGGTGAACCGGATCGACGGCCACGCGGGGTCGATCACCTTCGGGGGCAGCGCCTTGCCGGTGAGCTCCTGGAGCTTGGCGTTGGCGGACGCCTTCGCCTTGTCCGGGTTGGCGTTGATCCACTCGTTGGTCCTCACCGTGCCGCGCAGCACGGCCTCGACGACGTCCGGGTGCTTCGCGAGAAACCTCTGCGACACGATCACGTTCGTGATGACGAACTTCTTGTCGGGCCACAGCGTCGACTCGTCGAGCAGCACCTTCGCCCCGTCGCTGACCAGTTTCGACGCGGTCGGTTCCGGTACCCACGCGCCGTCGATGGAGCCGGACAGATAGGCGTTCGGCGTGACCTTGTTCTCCGTGCGGACCACGGAGACGTCGCCCTCGCCGCTCTGCGGGTCGACCTTCCAGCCCTTCTCGGAGATCCAGTTGAGGAACGCCACGTCCTGGGTGTTGCCGTGCTGCGGGGTGGCGATCCTCTTGCCCTTGACGTCGTCCAGGGTCTTGATCTTCTTCGGGTTCACGACCAGCTTGACGCCGCCGGAGGCAGAGCCGCCGACGATCCGCAGGCTCTTGCCCTGGGACTTCACGTAGCCGTTGACCGCGGGCGAGGGGCCGATGAAGCCGATGTCGATCGAGCCGGCGTTGAGCGCCTCGATCTCGGACGGACCGGCGTTGAAGGTCGCCGTCGACAGCTTCGTTCCGCCGAGCTCCTTCTGGATGATGCCCTCCTGGTCGCCGACCAGGGCGGTCGCGTGCGTCAGGTTCGGGAAGTACCCGACCTTGACGGTGTCCAGACCGTCGATCTTCTCTCCCTTGGCGGCGGGAGCGACCTTGTCGTCCTTGGCCTGGGAGCCGTAGCCGCAGGCGGTGAGGGCGACGGCGAGGAGCGGCAGGGCGGCCGCGGTGGCGAGGCTGCGGCGGACTGTGGTGCGGGTGGCTGGCACGGGAGGCTGTCCTCTCGTTGGCCCGGTCGGCGCGTCGGTTCAGGTGGGACGCGGCCGGGACGTCGGCGGTCTTCGTCGGTGCTGGGTGCGGGGGGTGCGGGCGCGCGAGCGGTGCGCGTACGTCATCGCGCACATCGCGCCACCCCTCCCGTGCCCGCGCCGAGGGCGCCGCTGCCGACGCGGCCGCCCTCCTTGGCGAAGGTCCCGAAGGCGTCGGTCATGTCAGAAGTCCCAGCCGTCGTCGTCGGCCGGGTCCCGGACGGGCTCCGGCGAGGCGAACGACTCGCCGACCATGCCCGCGGTGAGCGTGGTGCCGTCGGCAGGGTCGATCAGGATGAAGGCGCCGGTGCGGCGGGAGTCCGCGTACGAGTCGAGCGGCAGCGGCTCGGCCGTACGGATCTTGACGCGCCCGATGTCGTTGGCGACCAGCTGACCCGGGTGCGGGTGCAGGGAGAGGTCGTCGAGCGTCAGCCGGGACGGGATGTCCTTGACGATCGCCTTGACCGTGCGGGTGCCGTGCTTGAGCAGCACGCGGTGGCCGACGGTGAGCGACTGGTCGGCGACGTGGCAGACGGTCGCCTCGACGTCCTGGGTGGTCGGGGGCGCGTCCTTGCTCGGCACGATCAGGTCGCCGCGCGAGACGTCGATGTCGTCCTCCAGCAGGAGGGTCACCGACTGGGTCGTCCAGGCCACGTCGACCGGCTTGCCCAGCAGGTCGATGCCGGAGATGCGCGAGGTACGGCCCGAGGGCAGCACGGTGACCGCCTCGCCGACCCGGAAGGTGCCGGCGGCGATCTGGCCCGCGTAGCCCCGGTAGTCCGGGTGCTCGGCGGTCTGCGGCCGGATCACGTACTGCACGGGCAGCCGGGCGTGGCAGTGGCTCAGGTCGTGGCTGACCGGCACCGTCTCCAGGTGCTCCAGCACGGTCGGGCCGCCGTACCAGTCCATGTTCGCGGACGGGTCCACGACGTTGTCCCCGGTCAGCGCCGAGATCGGGATCGCGGTGACCTCCGGGACGCCCAGCTCGGTCGCGTACGCCGTGAACTCCTCGGCGATCGCGGCGAACACGGACTCCGCGTAGTCGACGAGGTCCATCTTGTTGACGGCGAGGACCACGTGCGGAACGCGCAGCAGCGCGGCGATCGCCGCGTGGCGGCGGGTCTGCTCGACGACTCCGTTGCGGGCGTCGACCAGGATCACCGTGAGCTCGGCCGTGGACGCGCCGGTGACCATGTTGCGCGTGTACTGCACGTGGCCCGGCGTGTCGGCGAGGATGAACCGGCGGCGCGCGGTGGCGAAGTAGCGGTACGCCACGTCGATCGTGATGCCCTGCTCGCGCTCGGCCCGCAGACCGTCGGTGAGCAGTGCGAGGTCCGGCGCCTCCTGGCCGCGGTTGCGGGAGGCGTGCTCGACGGCCTCCAGCTGGTCGGCGAGGACCGACTTGGAGTCGTGCAGCAGCCGGCCCACCAGCGTGGACTTGCCGTCGTCGACGGACCCGGCGGTGGCGAAGCGCAGCAGGGTGGTGGCCGAAAGCTGCTCGGTCAGCTGCTCGGTGGTGCTGGTCATGTCTAGAAGTACCCTTCGCGCTTGCGGTCTTCCATCGCGGCCTCGGACAGCTTGTCGTCGGCACGGGTCGCGCCCCGCTCGGTCAGGCGGGAGGCGGCGATCTCGGCGATCACGGCGTCCAGCGTGGTGGCGTCGGAGTCGACGGCACCGGTGCAGGACATGTCGCCGACGGTGCGGTAGCGGATGAGCCGCTTCTCGACCGTCTCCGACTCCTTCGGGCCGCCCCACTCGCCCGCGGTCAGCCACATGCCGGCACGCTTGAACACCTCGCGCTCGTGGGCGAAGTAGATGTCCGGCAGCTCGATCCGCTCGCGCTGGATGTACTGCCACACGTCCAGCTCGGTCCAGTTGGAGAGCGGGAAGACGCGGACGTGCTCGCCGGGGGCGTGGCGGCCGTTGTAGAGCTGCCACAGCTCGGGGCGCTGCCGGCGCGGGTCCCACTGCGAGAACTCGTCGCGGAGGCTGAACACCCGCTCCTTGGCGCGGGCCTTCTCCTCGTCGCGGCGGCCGCCGCCGAACACCGCGTCGAAGCGGTGCTGCTGGATGGCCTCGGTCAGCGGCACGGTCTGCAGCGGGTTGCGCGTGCCGTCGGGGCGCTCGCGCAGCTTGCCGGCGTCGATGTATTCCTGCACGGACGCGACATGGAGGCGCAGGCCGTGCTTCTCGACCGTGCGGTCGCGGTACTCGATGACCTCCGGGAAGTTGTGCCCGGTGTCCACGTGCAGCAGCGTGAAGGGGATCGCGGCGGGCCGGAAGGCCTTCAGCGCGAGGTGCAGCATGACGATGGAGTCCTTGCCGCCGGAGAACAGGATCACCGGCCGCTCGAACTCGCCCGCCACCTCACGGAAGATGTGCACCGCCTCGGACTCGAGCGCGTCCAGGTGGGAGAGGGCGTACGGGCTGGCGGAATTGTCTGCAGCCTCGCTCACGACGTTGACACTCGTGGTCACAGGAGACCCCTTTCGGTCAGCAGCGCGTGGACCGCCGCGGCGGACTCCTGCACGGTCTGGTTCTGGGACTCGATCCGCAGATCGGGCGACTCGGGCTCCTCGTACGGGTCGTCGACCCCCGTCAGCCCGCTGATCTCGCCGGCCGCCTGCCTGGCGTACAGCCCCTTCACGTCGCGCACCGAGCACACCTCCACCGGAGTGGCGACATGCACCTCGACGTACGCGGTGCCCTCCTGCTGGTGGCGCTTGCGCACGGACTCGCGGCTGTCGGCGTACGGGGCGATGACCGGGACCAGCACCTTCACACCGTTGGACGCGAGCAGTTCGGCGACGAAGCCGATCCGCTGCACGTTGGTGTGCCGGTCCTCGCGGCTGAAGCCGAGGCCCGCCGAGAGGAACTCGCGGATCTCGTCGCCGTCGAGCAGCTCGACCCGGTGGCCTTCCTCGCGCAGCCTGCCCGCGAGCTCGTACGCGATGGTGGTCTTGCCGGCGCTCGGCAGACCCGTGAGCCAGATGGTGGCTCCGGTCACGTCGTTCTCCTGGTCCTTCTGAGTGTTCGTCATCAGCCGTGCAGCCCGCATTCCGTCTTGCCCCGCCCGGCCCAGCGGCCGGCGCGCGCGTCCTCGCCCTCCAGCACCCGGCGGGTGCAGGGGGCGCAGCCGACGGACGTGTAACCGTCCATGAGCAGGGGGTTCGTCAGGACACCGTGCTCGGCGACGTAGGCGTCCACGTCGTCCTGGGTCCAGCGGGCGATCGGCGAGATCTTGACCTTCTGCCGCTTCTCGTCCCACCCGACGACCGGGGTGTTCGCCCGGGTCGGGGACTCGTCGCGGCGCAGGCCGGTGGCCCATGCGGCGTAGGCGGTCAGGCCCTCTTCGAGGGGCTTGACCTTGCGCAGGGCGCAGCACAGGTCGGGGTCGCGGTCGTGCAGCTTCGGGCCGTACTCGGCGTCCTGCTCGGCCACAGTCCGGCGCGGGGTGAGCGTGATGACGTTGACGTCCATCACGGCGTCCACGGCGTCCCGCGTGCCGATCGTCTCCTCGAAGTGGTAGCCGGTGTCGAGGAAGACGACGTCCACACCGGGGAAGACGCGCGAGGCGAGGTGGGCGACGACCGCGTCCTCCATGGAGGAGGTGACGCAGAAGCGCTTGCCGAAGGTGTCGGCGGCCCACTTCAGGATGTCGAGCGCCGAGGCGTCCTCCAGGTCGCGGCCCGCCTGCTCGGCCAGCGACTTGAGGTCCTGATCGGACTGCGTCGTCGTCATATCGTTTCCCCTCCACCGTCGTTGAGCTGAAGTCCGCGGGACAGGAGCCCGAGGAACTTCAGCTGGAAGGCTCGATTGCAGGCCGCGCATTCCCAGGTGCCGTGGCTGCCTTCGGCGGCTTCACTCGGCCGAAGGTCCTCGTCCCCGCAGTAGGGGCAGTAGAAGGGGGCGGCGCGCTCGCTCACGACAACGCCTCCTCGCTCGCGCGCGCCGCCCACGTGGCGAAGCGCTCGCCGTCCTCGCGCTCCGCCTCGAAGCGCTTGAGGACCCGCTCCACGTAGTCGGGCAGCTCGGCGGAGGTGACCTTCAGGCCGCGCACCTTGCGGCCGAAGGCGGGCTCCAGACCCAGCGCGCCGCCCAGGTGCACCTGGTAGCCCTCGACCTGCTTGCCCTCGTCGTCGAGGACCAGCTGGCCCTTGAGACCGATGTCCGCGACCTGGATACGCGCGCAGGCGTTGGGGCATCCGTTGATGTTGATGGTGATGGGCTGGTCGAACTCGGGGAGGCGCCGCTCCAGTTCGTCGATGAGCGCGGAGCCGCGGCCCTTCGTCTCGACGATCGCCAGCTTGCAGAACTCGATGCCGGTGCAGGCCATGGTGCCCCGCCGGAACGGCGACGGCTTGACCTGGAGGTCCAGTGCTTCGAGGCCGGAGACGAGCGAGTCGACCTGGTCCTCGGCGACGTCGAGCACGATCATCTTCTGCTCGACGGTGGTGCGCAGCCGGCCGGATCCGTGCGCCGCCGCGAGATCGGCGATCTTGGTGAGGGTGGTGCCGTCGACGCGGCCCACCCTCGGGGCGAAGCCGACGTAGAACCGGCCGTCCTGCTGTCGGTGGACGCCGACGTGGTCGCGCCAGTGCTCGACCGGCTGCTCGGGAGCGGGGCCGTCGACCAGCTTGCGCTTCAGGTACTCGTCCTCGAGCACCTGGCGGAACCTCTCGGCGCCCCAGTCGGCGACGAGGAACTTCAGGCGGGCGCGGTTGCGCAGGCGGCGGTAGCCGTAGTCCCGGAAGATCGAGATGACGCCTTCCCAGGCGTCCGGGACCTCGTCCAGGGGAACCCAGGCACCGAGGCGCACACCCAGCTTCGGGTTGGTGGACAGGCCGCCGCCCACCCACAGGTCGAAGCCCGGACCGTGCTCGGGGTGGTTCACCCCGACGAAGGCGACGTCGTTGATCTCGTGCGCCACGTCCAGCAGCGGGGAGCCGGAGATCGCGGTCTTGAACTTGCGCGGCAGGTTGGAGAAGTCCTTGTTGCCGATGAACCGGCGGTGGATCTCGTCGATGGCCGGGCTGCCGTCGACGATCTCGTCCTCGGCGATGCCGGCCACCGGAGAACCGAGGATCGTCCGCGGGGTGTCGCCGCACGCCTCGGTCGTCGACAGGCCGACGGCCTCCAGGCGGCGCCAGATCTCGGGGACGTCCTCGATGCGGATCCAGTGGTACTGGACGTTCTGCCGGTCGGTGAGGTCGGCGGTGCCGCGCGCGAACTCCTGCGAGATCTCGCCGATGACACGCAGCTGCTCGGTGGTCAGCCGGCCACCGTCGATGCGCACCCGCAGCATGAAGAACTCGTCGTCCAGCTCCTCCGGCTCCAGGATCGCGGTCTTGCCGCCGTCGATTCCGGGCTTGCGCTGGGTGTACAGGCCCCACCAGCGCATACGTCCGCGCAGGTCGGCGCCGTCGATGGAGTCGAAGCCGCGGTGGGCGTAGATCGTCTCAATGCGTGTCCGCACGTTGAGACCGTCGTCGTCCTTCTTGGTCTGCTCGTTGCCGTTGAGCGGCGTGTGGTGCCCCATGGCCCACTGGCCCTCGCCGCGGTGGCGTCCGGCCTTGCGTCGCGACGTGGCGGAGACGGGCTTTTCAGGGGTGGCGGCCATGGCGGTATGTCCTTCGAGACTGCAGGAGGGCGGCTCTGAGCTGCACACTCGCGGCGAGGGCGCGACAGTGCGCAGGGCGGGTCAAGCAGGGGGAAAGCGCGGCTGTGCTGGGCTGTCAGCAGGCCGGACAGATGGCGCTGGACATGCGGCCGAGGTCGACGTGCCGCCGACTCACCAAGGCAATTCCAGTGCTAGACATGACGGAAGCGTGTCATGGGACTTTGGACCCAGTCCACCGCTATCCAAGATGTGGACAACACTGTCCCGCATCGCGAGACAGTGTGGCATGGGTCACCGTGCGGCGGCTGCCGGGCCGGTGCCGGGGAGCCGTTGCCGGCGGACACCGCATGGGGGCGGTCAGAAGAGCAGGGCGCTTCAGAGGCCCGCGCCGGGCCAGGGGCCGGGAGCCGCCGCCGGGTCCCCTTCTTCCTCCTCGACCTTGGTGTCGAAGACCGTGAAGCCGCGGCGCAGATAGTTGTCCATCGCGTGCGGGCCGTCCTTGGAGCAGGTGTGCAGCCACACCCGCTTGGTCTGCGCAAGCCCCGGCCAGCGGTCGGCCAGGTCCCAGGCCCGGGCGACGCCGTACGACAGCAGGTGCCCGCCGATCCGCCGGCCCCGGAAGGCCGGGACCAGCCCGAAGTAGACGATCTCCACCGCGCCCTCGTCCTGGGCCTGGAGCTCGACGTAGCCGGCCGGCGTCCCCTTGTCGTACGCCACCCACGTCTCGACGCCCGGACGCTCCAGCCACTCCTGCCAGTCGGCGTAGGTCATGCCCAGGCGGTCCGTCCAGTGGATGTCCCCGCCGACGGCCGTGTAGAGGAAGCGGCTGAACTCGGGCGAGGGGACCTCGGCCCGGACGATCCGTATGTCTCCGTCGGGCACCGACGCCGGCCGCTGGTCGGCGGGCGACGTCTGCTCCAGGGACCAGGTGGTCACAGTGATGCTCATGCGCGCCAGACAATCACGACGGCGAGTTCCGGCCAAGCGCCGGTCAGGCCGCGGACCGGCGGACCCGGTCAGGCCGCCCGGGCCCGCCGGACCGCCGGAGCCGTCGAGTGCGGCAGCAGGTCGCCGGGCCGGTCCGGCGCCACCACCTCCACCTCCAGCTCCTCGGTGAACCGGTACGGGCGGTGCGCCAGCACCTGGGCGAGATGGCGCCGCAGCCGCGACATCTCCGCCCGCACCGTCACCGTCCGCGTCCGGTCCCCGAAGAGGTCCTCCGCCAGCTGCGCCGCGCTGCGCCCGTCCCGGTGCAGCGCCAGCAGGTACAGCAGCTCGGCATGGCGGGGACTGAGCTCGTACGTCCAGCTTCCGCAGCCGCCCGACACCCGTACCGAGGGACGCCGGGGCCTGCTCAGATCCAGCACCACCCGGCCCGGCGCCACCGGCCCGGCGTCGTCCTCGTCCACCCGCACCAGCCAGCCGCTGGGCAGCGGTTCCACCGAACACATTCCCAGCGACGGCAGCCACAGCCGCCCGGCGCGCACCGCCTTCGGCAGCGCCAGCCTGCCCGGCGGAGCCATTCCGGTCACCGCGGCGGGCCAGCCGTTGCCGTCCACCGCCAGCGCCCGGCCGCCGATCCGGCCCAGCAGCGGCGCCGCCGCACTGCGCAGCCGGTCCAGCGCCTCGTGGTGGCGGTTGCGCAACTCGGCCTCGGCGAGCTTGGTGACCGAGGTGACGAGGGCGAGCGTGGCCGGATGCATCGTGGACAGCGGTCCGCTGATGTCGACGACGCCGATCAGTTTCCCGTCGCGCGGATCGGTGACCGGGGCGCCCGCGCAGGTCCAGGTGTGGTGGGTGGCGACGAAGTGCTCGGCCGAGTGCACCTGGACGGGGCGGCGGGTCACGAGGGCGGTGCCGACGCCGTTCGTGCCGACCAGACCCTCGGACCAGTCCGCGCCCAGGACGAAGCCGTGCCCGTCGCCCTTGCGCAGCACGGGCGAGCTGCCCTCCCGCCACAGCAGCCGGCCCTCCGCGTCCGAGACGACCATGATGTGCTGCGCCGCATCAGCGATGGACACGAGACCGTCGCGGAGCACCGGCAGTACGTCCAGCAGCGGCGAGGACAGCCTGCGGCGTTCGATCTCCTCCAGCGGCAGCACCCCGGCCCTGCGGTCCTTGTCCGGGTCCACCCCGCCCCGCAGCATCCGCTGCCACGACTCGTCGATGTCCGTGCGCGGGCCCACCTGCGGCCGGCGCCCGGAGAGCGCCGCGTCCCGTACGCCCTTCAGCAGCCGTAGGGCCTCCGCGGTGTCCATGGCCGCGAGCCTCGCCAGGTCGAGCGATGTGTTGTGCACTGGGTCCTCCTCGATGACGCCAGCGTCCGGAGCGGGGGGTGGCAGGGGCGTGCCCGGCCATCCTGCCTCGCTTCCGGGCACAGTGCGCCGCCATATGCCACACAAGGATGCAACCCTTTGCAACCGTCGCGAACGGGCGTGCGCATGTACGAAGGTGACGCAACACCGGTCCGCCGGTGTGGGTGGTGCCGTGTCGGCGCAGCACCACCCAACAAACGTCACGGGCGCGGGCCGTCGCACCACGGCCCGCGCCCGTTCGACGTCACACCGAGGCGCGCGCCCGCTCCACCACCGAGGCCAGGTCCAGCGAGTGCGGCAGCGTCCCGAACGCCGCTCCCCAGTCACCGCCCAGCCGCGAGGCGCAGAACGCGTCGGCCACCTCCGGGGGCGCCCAACGCACCAGCAGCGACCCCTGCAGCACCAGCGCCATGCGCTCGACGAGCCGCCGCGCCCGCGCCTCGATGCCGTCCAGGTCGGCGAGCTCCGTCAGCAGATCCTTGATCGCCGCGTCCAGCCGGTGGTCCGCGCCCCGCGCCGTGCCGACCTCCTGGAGGAAGGCGTTCAGCGCCTGCGGCTCCCTCTGCAGCGCGCGCAGCACGTCCAGGGCCTGGACGTTGCCCGAGCCCTCCCAGATCGAGTTGAGCGGCGACTCGCGCAGCAGCCGGGGCATGCCCGACTCCTCCACGTAGCCGTTGCCGCCCAGGCACTCCAGGGCCTCGGCCGCGACCGGCGTGCACCGCTTGGTCACCCAGTACTTGGCCGCGGGCACCGCGAGGCGCAGGAACGCCCGCTCCTCCTCGGTGTCCGCGTCGTACGCCGCGGCCAGCCGCAGTCCCAGCGTCGTCGCCGCCTCCGACTCGAGCGCCAGATCGGCCAGCACGTTGCGCATCAGCGGCTTGTCGACGAGCAGCCCGCCGAAGGCGCTGCGGTACGTCGCGTGGTGCACCGCCTGCGCCACTCCCTGCCGCATCAGGGCGGCCGAGCCGAGGACGCAGTCGAGCCGGGTCGCGGCCACCATCTCGATGATGGTGCGCACTCCGCGGCCCTCGTCGCCGACCCGCCTGCCCCACGTGCCGTCGAACTCCACCTCGCTGGACGCGTTGGACCGGTTGCCGAGCTTGTCCTTGAGCCGCTGGATCCTGAAGACGTTGCGCGTCCCGTCCTCCAGCACCCGGGGCACCAGGAAGCAGGTCAGTCCCCCAGCCGCCTGCGCGAGGACCAGGAAACCGTCGCTCATCGGCGCGGAGCAGAACCACTTGTGACCGGTCAGCACGTACTCGCCGTCGGCGGCCAGCGGCTCGGCGCGCGTGGTGTTCGCGCGCACGTCGCTGCCGCCCTGCTTCTCGGTCATGCCCATCCCGAACAGCGAACCCGCCTTCTCGGCCGCCGGGCGCAGGCCCTCCTCGTACACCGTCGACGTCAGCCGTGGCTCCCACACCGCGGCGAGCGCCGGATCCGTCCGCAGGGCGGGCACCGAGGCGTGCGTCATCGACAGGGGGCAGCCGTGCCCCGCCTCGGCCTGGGTCCACACCAGGAATCCGGCGGCCCGGCGCACGTGCCCGGCCGGCCTGTTCCAGGCGTTCACCAGGCCCGCCGAGACGCTGTGCCCGAGCAGCCGGTGCCAGGCCGGATGGAACTCGACCTCGTCGATCCTGTTCCCGTACCGGTCGTGGGTGCGCAGCTTCGGCGGGTTCTCGTTGGCCTGCGTCCCCCATTCCTGGGCCTGTGCCGAGCCCGCCGTCTGCCCGAGTGCGGACAGCTCCTCGCGCACCTCGTCCCGGAGCTCGGGGGCCACGTGCCGGTCGACCGCTTCCGTGAGAGCACGGTCGGCGCTGTAGACGTCGTACCCCACCAGGGGCGGAGCCTGGTTGGTCACTGTGTGGGTGCTGTCTGCCATGCCGATACGGTAAGGAGGTGCAGGCAGCAAATGAAACACCCGAGCGGCCCCATGGGCGGCTCCACCGAGCCCGAGTCCTCTACCGCAACGTCTCCAAGCGGAAGATGGCGTGGCTGCTGCTCAAGGACACCGTCAATTCCTGCATCGAGTACCGGATCCTGGGCCTGGCCGCCGAGGCGGCGTTCTTCACGCTGCTGTCGGTGCCGCCGCTGATGCTCGGCCTTCTGGGCCTGCTCGGCTACATCGACAACTGGACCAACACCACCACCGTCGCCTCGATCGAGGAGAACATCCTCACCGCCGTCGGCACCGTGCTCTCCGACCGGGGCGTCAACGACATCGCCAAACCGCTGCTGGAGGACGTCACCCGCGGCGGCAGGCCGGACCTCATCTCCATCGGTTTCGCGATCGCGCTCTGGTCCGGCTCCCTCGCGGTCAACGTCTTCATCGAGACCATCACCGTCATGTACGGGCTGGACGGGCAGCGCGGCATCATCGCGACGCGGCTGCTGGCGTTCCTGCTCTACATCATCGCCCTGCTGATCGGCGCGGTGGTGCTGCCGCTCGCCGTCGTCGGCCCGGACCGGGTGGTGGAGCTGATGCCGTGGGGCACGGAAGTGGTGGAGATCCTCTACTGGCCGGTGGTGATCCTGCTCTCCATCGCCTTCCTCACCACCCTGTACCACGTGTCCGTGCCCGTGCGGTCGCCCTGGGTGGAGGACGTGCCGGGAGCGCTCGTGGCGCTCGGGATGTGGGTGCTCGGCAGCTTCCTGCTCCGTATCTACCTGACCAGCACCGTCGAGGGCCCCACGATCTACGGCTCGCTCGCGGCGCCCATCGCCTTCCTGCTGTGGATAGGTGTCTCGGCCTTCGCCGTCCTCGTCGGCGCCGCCGTCAACGCCGCCATCGACCGCGTCTGGCCCTCGGTCGCCACGGCCGCGGCCCGCGCCGCCAACGAGCGCGCCCGCGCCGCGGACGCCGCCGAGCTGCTCGCGCGGGCGAGGGCGGCCCAGGTGTACCAGGACGACGAGGACGGGGACGAGGACGGCGGCGACATGCCGTCCGAGTTCCCCGAGCGCTGGTCGAGGTTCCTGCCGCCGGACGACGTGAAGTCCCGCCTGCACACCGGGCGGGACAACGGCAGGGACAACGGCAGGGACAACGGCAGGGACAACGGCAGGGACAACGGCAGGGACAGCGGCCGCGACAACGGCAGGGACCAGACCCGCGACGACGGGCAGGACGGCCACGCCTGACCGCCGGACCCCGTCCTATCCTCGGTCGTATGTACCAGGAACGGCCCTCACGCCTGGACGGCGCCGTCGTCTGGACCAGGACCGTGCACGGGCACGACGGCCCGGTGCATCCGGTGCTCCCCGACGGCTGCATGGACCTGCTGTGGAACGGGGACCGGCTGCTCGTCGCGGGCCCCGACACCGCTGCCCACACCCCGGACGGCGGGGCCGGAGCACTCTGGGCGGGCCTGCGCTTCGCGCCCGGCGCCGCGCCCGCGTTCCTCGGCGTCCCGGCCCACGAACTGCGTGACCGGCGGGTGGCGCTGGCCGATCTGTGGGGTACGGCGCAGGCCCGCCGACTCGCCGAACGCGTCGGCGACGCGGCCTGCCCCGCCGCCGGGCTGGAGGCCGTGGCGCTCGCCCGGGCCGCGCAGGCGCCGCCGCCGGACCCGCTGCTCGCGCGGGTCGTCGGCCATCTGGACGCGGGCGGCACCGTCGCGGCCGTGGCGGAGGCGGCCGGACTCGGCGCCCGGCAGCTGCACCGGCGCTCCCTGGACGCCTTCGGCTACGGCCCCAAGACGCTGGCCCGCATCCTGAGGCTGCAGCGCGCGCTCACGCTGGTCCGCGTCGGCGTCCCCTACGCCGATGCCGCGCTCGCGGCGGGCTGCGCCGACCAGGCGCACCTAGGCCCTCTCTTTCGGATCTTGCCGGGCTCGCGTGCCCCGGCACGCACGCTCGCTGCGTTGTCGTCGGTCGCCATGGCTCCGCCATGTCTCCCTCCTCCGCCTTGCGATCGCACGCCCCGGAACCCGCTCACTGATCCGGCCTGATCCGAAAGAGAGGGCCTGGCCCGGGAGATGCGTGCCCTGGCCGGGACCACCCTCGGCTCCTACGCGGCGTCGGCGAAGAGGGAGACGCCCATACCGTCCGGGTCGAGCACCACCGCGTAACGCTGCCCCCACACCGCGTCCCACGGCTTGAGGGGGCCCCTGTGGCCGGCGGACACCAGCTCGTCGTAGACGGCGTCGACCTCGGCGGGGCTGTCGCACCGGAAGCAGAGCCCGATGCGATCGCCGCCGGACGGGCGGGTCCAGCCGTGATCGAAGGAGCGGACGGTCTCCTCGGTGTCCCACAGCACCCGCAGTCCGCTGGGCAAGGTCGCCTCCACGTGCGGGGCGGAGTCCGCGTCGGCGGGGACGGCGAGGCCGAGGCGGCGGTAGAAGGCGAGGGAGGCGGCCATGTCGGAGACGACGAGGCCGATGGCGTCGAGTCGTGGAGTCATGTCGTCACCGTAGGGCGGCCGGGACACCGCGGTCTTGAACGAATCGGACGCCCGGCGGCTGCCGCTTCGAGGTCGGCCGACGCCGGGGAGAGCGCCGAGTCGGACGCCGGGACCGGACGCCGAGGCGCATACGCGGGGCACTCGCGCGAGCTGGACGAGACCGAGCCGACGGCGTTCGTGTTCCGGGCGGCCGGCCATGAGCCGACCGACCGCTGAAGGGCGGTCGGCGTCGCGTACGAAGGGCCCCGCCGGGGCAGGGAATCGGCGACGCACGTGCCGGTGACCGACTGGAGGCGCAATGGCGTACGACGACGGATGGCAGTTCCTGGACGACCGCGGCCGCCTGGCCACCGCGCCGCGCACCCCGGCGCGGATCACCGCCTACATACAGGCGGGGGCCACTCTGTACGACCACGGCTTACGGCCGGCGAGCGTCTTCGGCTCCGCCCACGACGGCGCCGACGCCGACCCGGCCAAGGCCGGAGCCCTGCCGATCGGGACCGCCGGCTACCTCGGCCCGGGCCCCGGGCTGAGAGCCGACGACCTCCTGCGCTCCGCTCCGGACCTCGTGGTGGCGGTGGCGTACGGCTCCGACCACGTCTACGGGCTCGACCCCGACGCGGCCAAGCACCTCGAGGAGCGTGTTCCCCTCGTCGTCCTGGACGTCGGGCAGGGGCGCCCGCTCGACGGGACGCGGGAGCGGTTCGAAGCACTGGCCGCCTCGCTCGGCGCCGGCGAGGACGCGACGGCGGCGGCCGGACTGACCGGCGCGCGAACGCGGTTGAGCTCCGCGGCGGCCAGGGCGCCCGAGGTCCGCGTCCTCGCCCTGTCACCCGCCGGCGACGACACCGTGCACCTGGCCCGGCCCACCGCGTGGCCCGACCTGCGGGCCCTGACCGGTCACGGGGTGCGCATGGCCGAGCCAGGCCCCGGTCCCGGCGTCAGCTGGTCCACCACCGACTGGACGGCGGCGGAGCGACTGGAGCCCGACGTCGTCCTGGTGGACGTGCGCGCCAATGCCGTGCCGATGCACCGCCTGGCCGGGCCCGGCGGCCGGTGGGCCGCCGCGGCACGCTCCCGCGTCGTGCCGTGGAATCCCGAACTCCCCTGCAGCGCCCGCGCCCACGCGGACTTCTTCGCGGCGGTGGCGAAGGCGCTGGAGACCCGCTGACCCGCCCCCCGGCGCAACCGCCCGGACGCGCACGGCACTCTATGGGGTGTGACCTCCACCTTCCCGCAGCAGACGCAACTGCCCGTCACACCGGGCCACATGATCGTGTGTGGCGACGACACGCTGGCGCACCGGCTCGCCGCCGAACTGCGCGAGGTCTACCGGGAGAGGGTCACACTCGTCGTGCCCGCGGCGGGAGCGCCGAGAGGCTCCGAACCGTCGTCGCCGGGCAGGGCGAGGGCCTCCGCGCTGTTCGGGCGGGTGTCGGCCGCCATGACCCGCGCGGTCGCCCCGCCCGTCGCGCCCGGCGACACCCCGCCGCCCGACCTCCCCCGGGTCCTTGAGACCCCGCAGCTGGACGAGGACGTGCTGCTGGAGGCCGGGGTGGGCGACGCCGCGGCCCTCGCGCTCGTCCACGAAGACGACGAGACCAACATCCGGGCCGCGCTCGCCGCCCGCCGCCTGAACCCGCGTCTGCGGCTGGTGATCCGCCTCTACAACCGCAAACTCGGCCAGCACCTCGAACAACTCCTCGACCAGGCGGCGGCGTTGGCCGACCCGGGAATCGACCCCGAGAAGCTGGACGCCTCCACGACCGTCCTGTCGGACGCGGACACCGCCGCACCCGCGCTGGCCGCGACCGCGATCGCCGGGACGAGCAAGGTGGTGCGGGCCGACGGCCTGCTGCTGCGGGCCGTCGAACGCACGCCGCCCGCCCGGGGCGAGGTCGCCGACCCCGGGCTGTGCACCCTCGCGCTGCTGTCGTCGACCACCAATGACCCGGCGGGCGAGGAGGGTTCGGACCGCAGCGGCCAGGACGGTCCGCGGCTGCTCCCCGACGACCGGAGCGTCGCGGAGGCCACCGGGCGCGGCACCGTCGTCCTGGAGGCCATCTCGCACACCGCACCCGGCCGCGCACCCGGGCCGTTCTCGGGCCGGGGCGCACCACTGGGACAACTCTTCTCGCGGCGGCTGCGCTGGTCCCTCGCCGGGCTCGGCGCGGCCGTCGTCGGCCTCGGCGTCGCCACGTGGCTCACCACCGGTGACCATCCGCTGCACGCGATGTACCTCATCCTGCTCGACCTGTTCGGCATGGGCGACCCCGCCCACGGAGCGGACCCCGACCGCCAGGTCCTGCAACTCCTCACCGGCCTCGCCGGACTGCTGCTGCTCCCGCTCACGGTCGCGGCGGCACTGGAGGCCCTCGGCACGTTCCGTACCGCCTCCGCACTGCGCCGTCCGCCGCGCGGACTGTCGGGGCATGTGGTGCTGCTCGGCCTCGGGAAGATCGGCAGCAGGGTGCTGATGCAACTCAGAGAGCTCGGCATCCCCGTGGTCTGCGTCGAGGAGGACCCCGAGGCGCGCGGCATCCCGCTGGTACGGCGCCTGCGGGTGCCGACCGTGCTGGGCGACGTGACCCAGGAGGGCGTGCTGGAGGCTGCGAAGATCCATCGGGCGCACGCCCTGCTCGCCCTCACCAGCGTCGACACGACGAACCTCGAAGCCGCCCTGTACGCACGCTCCGCCAGCCCCGATCTGCGGGTCGCCCTGCGGATCTACGACGACGAGTTCGCCGGCGCCGTCTACCGCAGCCTGCGCTCGGCCCACCCGGGCGCGCTCACCCGCAGCCGCAGCGTCTCCACCCTGGCCGCTCCGGCCTTCGCCGGAGCCATGATGGGGCGTCAGATCCTCGGGGCGATCCCGGTCGAGCGCAAGGTGCTGCTGTTCGCCGCCCTGGAGGTCGCCGGCCAGCCGCGGCTCGAAGGGCTGACGGTGGCGGAGGCGTTCCGGCCGGGCCGCTGGCGCGTGATCGCGCTGGATGCCACGGCTCCCGGCGACCGGCGCGCCGATCTGGCCACCGCCCGCCGCTCGGGCGAGGACGGCGCCGCGGGACTCGTCTGGGACCTGCACCCCGGCTATGTGCTGCGCCCCGAGGACAGGGTGGTCGTGGCGGCGACCCGCAGGGGGCTCGCGGAACTGCTGGGCAGGAGGCACCGCACGACCGGCGGACAGCGGTGAACGAGGGGGCGGCCACGGCGCGCACGCGCCTCCACATCCGCGCGCCGCCGGCGCCGCAGCAGAAGCCGCGTTCCTTGTGGCGGTGCATCTCCTGCTGGCGCAGGCCGGGGACGGCCGACAT